>JAJEAX010000232.1 GCA_022822565.1 Candidatus Latescibacterota bacterium | reverse complement strand
AAGGGTCTTGAAGCAGTGCAGAAACGCCCGGCAATGTACATTGGCGATACTGGCGTTAATGGTCTGCACCATTTGATCTGGGAGGTCGTTGACAACAGCATTGACGAGGCCATGGGGGGGCATTGCGATCGCATTGAGGTTTCTCTCAATACAGATGGATCAGTTACAGTAACGGACAATGGCCGGGGTATTCCCGTCGATCAACATCCAGAAGAAAATCGCTCTGCCCTGGAAGTCGTCATGACCGTGCTGCATGCGGGGGGAAAATTTGACAAAAAAAATTACGCGGTTTCGGGAGGCCTCCATGGCGTGGGCGTCTCTGTGGTCAATGGCCTATCAAAATGGTGTGAAGTTGAAGTGTGTTCCAAACTCATCGATCCTGAAGGGCGGTTGTATTCACAGCGTTATGAACGCGGGGTACCCGTTACAGAAGTAGAGGATATTGGTGCGGGATCGATTACCGGAACCAGGACCACATTTCAGCCAGATGATGAAATTTTTGAAACCGTTGAATACAACCAGGAGATTGTGGCGCACCGATTGCGCGAGCTGGCATTTTTGAACCGCGGGCTTACCATTGTACTCAAAGATCTGCGCGACGATTTCGAAGAAATTTTTCACTATGACGGCGGTCTGAAAGCCTTTGTAGAATATATGGATGAGGGACGTTCAGCACTCCACGATCCCGTGCAGTTTGGAGGCGAACGCGATGGCGTGGTTACCGAGGTGGCATTTCAGTACAACGATTCTTACCAGCAAAATATTTTGAGCTACGTCAACAACATCCACACGCTTGAAGGTGGAACACACGAAACCGGATTCAGAACAGCCCTTACCCGGACATTAAATGCTTATGGCAGCAAAAACAATGTGTTTAAAAATGAAAAATTCGCGCTTTCAGGCGAAGATACCCGTGAAGGGCTTACCACTGTGGTCAGTGTAAAAGTGCCCGAACCCCAGTTTGAAGGCCAGACCAAAAGGAAACTGGGCAACAGCGAAGTGCGCGGCATTGTTGAATCGCTGGTGGGAGAAAAATTGGGCGAATTCTTTGAAGAAAACCCCAGTATGGTAAAACGGGTTTTGCAAAAAGCCATTGATGCGGCTCGGGCGCGAGAAGCGGCGCGCAAAGCACGCGAACTGGTGCGCCGCAAAGGCGTACTCGAAGGGGGCGGATTGCCGGGTAAGTTGCTGGATTGTTCTTCAAAAAATAAAGAAGAAACAGAAATTTTTCTGGTGGAGGGTGACTCGGCTGGCGGTTCGGCAGCACAGGGACGCAATCGCGCATTTCAGGCGATATTACCGATGTGGGGCAAGTTGCTAAACGTGGAGAAAACGCGGCTGGACCGGGTATTGGGCAACGACAAATTACAGCCCGTTATCCTGGGACTCGGCGCTGGCGTTGGGGAAGACTTCGATGTGGAAAAACTGCGCTACGGCAAAATTATCATCATGGCAGACGCCGATGTAGATGGCTCGCATATTCGCTCTTTGTTGCTCACGTTTTTCTTCCGCTATATGCGTCCGATGATTTTGGACGGGCGCGTGTACATCGCTCAACCGCCTTTATATCTCGTCAAAAAAGGGCGCACAGAACGCTATGCTTATGACGATGCCGAGCGAGACCGAATATTGGAAGAATTGGGCGAAGAGGGAAGAGGCGTGACGGTTCAGCGCTACAAAGGTTTGGGGGAAATGAATCCCGAACAATTGTGGGAAACCACCATGAATCCCGAGACGCGCACGGTGTTAATCGTTACGGAAGAAGATACAATGGAAGCAGAGCACGCATTTTCAATGTTTATGGGTGATGACGTCGCTCCCAGGCGAAAATACGTCGAAGAACACGCACTGGAAGCGGAGTTGGATGTGTCGGGACCTTAAAAACTGGCGACTGGCGACAGATAACACCAAGGAGACGATAAGACAATGTTGATAGAACGATCGCGAGTGATCCCTGTTGAAATTGGTGATGAGTTGAAAAAGTCCATGCTCGATTATTCGATGAGCACACTGGTCAATCGCGCATTGCCGGATGTGCGCGATGGAATGAAGCCATCGCAAAGACGTATTCTGGTGGCGATGAATGACCTCGGCCTGGGCGCAAACCGGCAGCATCGAAAATGCGCTCATATTGCCGGTCATGCCTCGGGCAATTATCATCCGCACGGTGAAGACATTGTCTATCCAACACTGGTGCATCTGGCGCAGGATTTTAAGTTGCGTTATCCACTCGTAGATGGACAGGGTAATTTTGGCTCCATTGACGGGTATCCTCCGGCTGCGATGCGCTATACAGAAGCGCGTATGGCCGGACCGGGGCAGGAGATGTTGAACGATCTCGAGAAAGAGACCGTTGATTATCGCCCAAACTACGACGAGCGCCTGGAAGAACCCAAAGTATTGCCTTCTGCATTTCCAAACATGGTTTGCAACGGCGCCGTGGGAATTGCCACCACAATGGCCACGGCAATTCCGCCGCACAATTTGCAGGAGGTCGCCGATGGCCTCGTCGCATTGATCGATAATCCCGAATTGGATATTGCTGAGCTGATGGAATATATCAAAGCTCCCGACTTTCCAACCGGCGGCACCATTTATGGTATAGGTAGCGTTTTAGACGCCTATCAGACGGGACGCGGACATCTGAAAATTCGGGCAAAAGCCGATATAGAAGAAGACAAAACCGGGCGAGAAACCATTATCATCACAGAAATTCCCTATATGGTGAACAAGACAACGCTGTTGGAAAAAATGGCGGATCTGGTACGTGAAAAACGCATTGAAGGGATTTCAAATATCCAGGATGAATCCGACCGCGACGGGCTGCGCATCGTCGTGGAACTCAAACGCGATGTGGTCGGAGAGGTGATCTTGAACCAACTCTACAAACACACCCAATTGGAAACGACATTTGCGGCCAATATGGTTGCTCTGGTCAACGGCCGACCGCAACAAGTGACCTTGAAGCACATGTTGCAGTGTTATATCGACCACCGCCACGATGTCGTGAAACGACGCACAGAATACGAACTGCGGGTGGCTGAAGATCGCGCACATATCCTGGAAGGATTAATACTCGCTCAGGACAATATTGACGAAATAATCCGTATTATCCGCGGGTCAAAAGATACCAATGAAGCGCGGCGCGCGCTGACACAAATCGAATTGGCTGGTGATCAAGGCAATTTGGCTTTAGAACCACTCCGATTATCCGAACGCCAGGTACAGGCCATTCTGTCCATGACCTTGCAGCGATTGACCAACATGGAGCAGCAAAAGATAGCAGACGAATACTCCGACCTGACGCAAGAAATTGAACGCTTGCGCTCTATTCTGGACAACCGCGAATTGCGCATGAATATTGTCAAAGAAGAATTGGGTGTGATGCGCGAAAAATACGGCGACGAGCGGCGGTCAGAAATCGTGTTGGCGGCCTCTGAGTTTAGTATTGAAGATTTGATCCACGAAGAAGATATGGTCATTACAATTTCTCACAATGGGTATATTAAACGCATTCCCGTATCCACTTATCGCGCACAAAACCGGGGCGGACG
>JAJEAX010000020.1 GCA_022822565.1 Candidatus Latescibacterota bacterium | reverse complement strand
CCGCATCGCCCGCACATCCGTATAAGGCCCCAAATAGCGCGACCCATCCTTCACCACATCGCGCGTCACCACAACGCGGGGAAACGCCTCCTTTGTAATGCGGATATACGGATACTTCTTATCGTCCTTCAAACTGATATTATAGCGCGGCTTGTGCGCCTTGATCAAATTCGCCTCTAAAATCAACGCCTCCAGCTCCGTATCCGTAACAATATATTCCAAATCGCGCACATTGCGAACGATTGCCCGAAACTGCCGCCGCCCATCATTGGCATTCGGACGAAAATACTGCTGCACCCGGCTGCGCAACACCTTTGCCTTGCCGATATAAATAATCTGCCCCTCATCGCCCTTCATAATGTACACACCAGGCTCTCTGGGCATCAGTGCAACAATACCGTCGATATGCTCGCGAATGGCGTCTCGGTCGCGTTTCGGTTCATCAGCCAAGGGGTTATCCTTTCAACATCACACGGGCGAGGCATGCCTCGCCCCTACAATGGGCGAAAAATTTTTCGCCCCAAATCCACAATCTCCACATCCATCGCATTCAGATCCAGAATCCCCACCGTCTCCCGCCCCGTCGTCCAGCCGCACGCCTCCCCCGGATTAATCACCAGCGTATCGCCCCTTCGCACATCAATCTCATGCGTATGCCCGTAAAAAATCACATCATAAGCACCGCTCTGCGCCAGCGCATCCACCTCATCAGGCTCGTGCAACATCAAAATGCGCTTGCCCTCCCACTCGTGTACATAAGGCGGGCGGTGAATCGGTCCCAGATCTTCAAAAAGTGCCCGCAAACCGAACTTCTCCCCATCATTATTCCCAAAAACCCCGACAAAAGGCACCGTCAAATCCGCCATCCAGCGCGCATTAAACGGCGCGATATAATCGCCCCCGTGCAGCACCAGCCCCACATCCCGCGCGTTAAAAAGCTCAACCGCTTTCTCAATCGCGTGTTTATTATCATGCGTATCCGTAATCAAACCGACCAGATGCGATTTTCCCATGGTTAGACTCCTGTTATAAAAAATAAAAAATCAACTCTTTCCGAGTAACGTACTTTTCATTTTTTTATTTGTCAACTCATTCATTAAATTTCCCCAAAATGGCAAAAAATCGTATCTTTACCCCTGATAGGCCTCAACAGCTAAGTTTACAGGAGCACCCCCCATGCCCATATTAAAAATCGGCCTTCCTTCGGGAAGCCTTCAGGAATCCACGCTCAATTTATTTGCCAAAGCCGGTTATCGCATCCACGCCAGCCACCGGTCCTATACGCCCGTCATTGACGACCCAGAACTCGAGGGCTTATTTCTGCGCGCTCAGGAAATCGCGCACTACGTCGAACGCGGCGTCCTCGACATTGGCCTCACCGGCATCGACTGGATCCGAGAAAACGAAGCCGACATCATCGAAATCGCCGAATTTGCCTACAGCAAAACCTCATCGCAACCCGCGCGCTGGATCATCGCAGTCCCCGAAGACTCGGACATCCAGACCGTACAGGACCTGCAGGGCAAGCGCATCGCCACCGAACTCGTCACAGCCACGCGCAACCACCTCAAAAACCACGGCATAACCGCCGAAGTCGAATACTCCTGGGGATCTACCGAAGCCAAAGTCCGCGTACCCGGCCTCGTCGATGCCATCGCCGAACTCACCGAAACCGGATCGTCTCTGCGCGCCAACAACCTGCGCATCATAGACACCATGTTTGAAACCACGCCCAGACTCATAGCCAACAAAACAGCGTGGAACAACGCGTGGAAACGCGAAAAAGCGCAACACATCGCCACCTTGCTCATCGGTGCATTCAACGCCGAAGACAAAGTCGGCCTCAAAATGAACGTACGCCGCGCAGACCTCGCGCAAATCGTCAAAAACTTACCCGCGCTCAACAACCCCACAATCGCCAACTTATTTGACGAAAACTGGGTTGCAATCGAAGTCATCGTCGATGAGCGCGTCGTGCGCGACCTCATACCAAAACTCAAAAAATCAGGTGCCGAGGGGATTATAGAGTATCCTTTGAACAAAGTGATTTACTGAGTAAATTTTTTCTTCAGGAAGCGAACCCATGCGTGGGATCAGGGAGCAGATCAAAATTTCGTACTGTGTAATATTATGCATCATACTGGGCTGTTCGCTGCGCTTTGTGGGGTTGACCAGAGGAGATAGTTCGTTTGTACTGGACGGGGCAAGCCAATCTGAGAAGGCATTTTATCATTTCCACCCCGATGAAACGGCCCTCATCCAGGCCGCTATAGACCCCATTGATCCCCTCGCCCCCAAAATCACCAGCTATGGCATGCTATCCATCTATCTTTTGAAAGGTGTATTGAATTTTAACAGCATTATTTTCGGCCAGGACTTTACAAATCTGGAATCACCCGATGGGATCCGATACGCATATCTCACGGCTCGTATTCTGGCGATACTGGCTTCTTGTCTCACCCTGTATCTGGTCTGGTTATTGGGTACCCGGTGGTTCAGTGACCTGACAGGTCTCCTCGCTGTTTGCATCGTAGCCATAGCCCCAATAGCAATCCAACTGGCCCATTTTTATACCGTAGATGGATTGTTCACACTGCTGATTCTGGCCACCATGTATGCCCTTTTAAGAACATTAGAACAGCCTGATTGGCGGTGGTTCATATTGACGGGCATATTGATCGGACTCAGTGCCGCCGTCCGCTTAATAGGATTATCAGCGGGATTTATATTGCTGGTCGGCCATATTATTCGCCAGCGGCAATTAAAAGCCGTCCTGACACCCTCTATTTGGCTGGCGGGTCTATCAGCGGCGTTGTGTCTGGTCGCTCTCCAACCCTTTCTCGTCTTAGACTACGACCTGATTTTTCGGGATATGGGGCCTTATGGTCTGGCTTTTGCGATGAAATGGGCGCGAGGAGAATTCCTCACAATCTGGAGCCTGGTAGATATCCACACCATCCCCTATCTGCATCACTGGACCCATCTGTGGCCTCTGGGGATAGGTTGGCCTCTCACCATCCTCTTCATCTTTGGACTATCATATAGCCTCTGGAAAATAGATCATCAAAAAGGACTGATCTTACTCTGGATCGGGATCTATTTTTACGTAATCGGCGGCTTGCAGGCCAAACCCATAAGGTATCTCCTGCCTCTGCTGCCTTTTCTGGCTCTTCTATCGGCGGATTTTTGCGTCTGGTTCATCCGCTCCCCACAACTTGTTCGGGCGCGAAAATTGGCCATAGGGATTTGCGCCGCGATATTTATGTACAGCACCATCTACGGCGTTGCTTTTGCCAGCCTCTACACGCGGGAAGACAGCCGCATCCAGGCCGCACGCTGGATAGACAAACACATCCCCGCCAACAGCCGAATCGGTGTCGAAAGGGGTGGGTTCTCCATGCGCGGAATGATCAACTCGGAGAAATATTCCGTGCGTGTAATCAATATGGGGATGCTCTTTACATTACGCGGATTCACGACCTGTAAAAGAGAATTCATTTTTCTACAGGATAAACTACGCGACCTGGATTACATAGCCATAACAGACGTCAATCGATACCAACAATTCACTGCTGCCCCCGAACTCGTACCGGGCGGTGCGGCTTTCTACCAGACACTGGTAGATGGTGAGTTGGGTTTTGATCTGGTCCAGCGCTTCAAGCACTATCCCTCTCTCGGCAGCATCGCGTTCAAAGACGATGGCAGAGAACCGACGTTTGTCGGATTTGATCATCCAACTGTCATGATTTTCAAAAAAAACACCACCTATCAGCAAGGCATCGCACACCTGCAGAAACAGTCCTCGACAAATCCCCATTGTGTTGATTCTCTGTTGGAAACCGCCTGTTCCGCCCTTCAGGCAGGAGATCTCGACCAGAGTCTGCTGGCAACCAAACGAGCGATAGCGCAATTTCCCCAATCGAAAATTGCCTATCTCATTGCAGTAGAGATACACAGGCAGCGGGGAGAAGAAGCCAGAGAACTACATCGGGCATACTGGGCAGAGGTTGCACGCAGTTTGTATCCGTATTTGCTGCTCTGGGGGAGCGGGAGCAGCTTATTGGATTTGGGCCTGACCGATTTGGCTTTGTCCGTACTCGAGGAAGGGACCCGGCGAGTCACCCCAGGTAGGGAAGTCGAGATAGCCAATTTGTATATCGTTCTCGCCTACCATCTATACGACCGCCAGGAAAAGGAAGAGGCCGCGAAAGTCATCTTGCTTTCAACCCAAATTCACCCCCTTCCTATGGCTTATAATTTTCTGGCAAATATTGCTGTCGTGGAAGAAGACTACAAACAGGCGGTAGGGTATTTCGAACAATCGCTACAGATAGACGACAAACAAGCTGAAGTACACGCCACCATAGGGAAAATCACAGCCCGATTTCTGAACGATCAGCCCAGAGCACTGTACCACTTTCAAAAGGCACTTGAACTGGACCCCAAATTAGAGGCCGATTTATCCGGATGGGTAGAAATTAAACGAGAAGCAATAAAATGATCGAAATCATCAAATACAACCGCTGGCAAACACCCCCAAAACTCGACGCCATACTCTCGCGCACCCCTGACTTCTCCGCCGAGCAGGAAGCAACCGTGCGGGAAATCGTCACCGCCGTCAAAGAACAGGGGGACCGCGCCCTCCTCGCGTACACCAAAAAATACGACGGCATCGACATGAAAGCAGGCGACATCCGAGTACCCGAAACAGAAATCAAAACCGCATATCGCAACGCCGACCCCAAATTCATCGACATCATAGACGCAGCCGCGGCAAACATCCGCAAATTTCACGAAACGCAAAAACAAACATCCTATTTCATCGAAGACGGCGACGGCGTCATCCTCGGCAAACGCATCCTCCCTATCGAACGCGTAGCCCTGCTCATCCCCGGTGCGAGTGCCCCCTTATTCTCCACCCTGCTCATGGCCGCCATCCCCGCGCAAATCGCGGGCGTCCCGCACCTCTGCATCGCCACGCCCCCGCAGCCAAACGGCGCCATACACCCCGCCGTCCTCGCCACAGCCCATCACCTGGGGATACGCGAAATCTACAAAGTATTTGGCGCGCAAGCCATCGCCGCACTCGCTTATGGCACCGACACCATACCCCGCGTTGACAAACTCGTCGGACCCGGCAACCCCTATGTACAAATCGCAAAAAAACGCGTCTTCGGAACCGTTGACATCGACATGATCGCCGGACCCAGCGAAATCGTCGTCATCGCCGACCACACCGCAAACGCCAAACACATCGCCGCCGACCTCCTCTCACAGGCCGAACACGGCAGCGGCTTTGAAGCCGCGGTCTGCATCACGCCCTCTGCCGACCTCGCAACGCAAATCGCCAACGAAATCGCCCGGCAAGCCACCGACCTGACACACCGCGAAGCCATACAAAACGCACTCGACCGCTTTGGCGCAATCGTCGTCGTCCGCGACCTCGCCGAAGGCATAGACCTCGCCAACCGCATTGCACCCGAACACCTCGAACTCATCGTCGCCGACCCCTGGGCACACCTGCAATCCGTTCGCCATGCCGGCGCTGTATTCCTCGGCGCGGCATCATCCGAACCCGTGGGCGACTACTACGCGGGCACCAACCACATCTTGCCCACAGCCGGCGCCGCCCGATTCGCGTCATCTGTTGGCGTTGACACCTTCACCAAAAACATCAGCATCTTACAATACACCGAACAACGCCTGCAAAAAACCGCGGGCCACATCATCAGCATGGCAGAAACCGAGGGCCTCGACGCCCATGCCAATGCGATAAGACAAAGGATAAAGCAACCACCGTCTGAATCAGGATTCTCAGGATTATAGGATGGACAGGATGAAAGGCAAAGGCAAAACCTCTGTCTGAATCAGGATTCTCAGGATTATAGGATGAGCAGGATAAAGGCAAAACCTCTGGATCGCGGCTCAACACCATGCCGCGATGACACTTCAACCTTCACACTTCAACCTTCAACCTTCACACTTCAACCTTCACACTTTATATGACCTATATCCAAAACATCAAACCCGAAGTTCGCGCCTTGCACGGGTACCATCTCACAGCTTACGACTGTCCCATCAAGCTCAACCAGAACGAAAGTCCCTTTGACGTACCCGACAGCTTGAAAGACGACATCTTATGCGCTGTCCGCAACAAATCCTGGTCGCGCTATCCCGAACCCATGCAAATGGACCTCGTCGAAGCACTCGCCGACCACGCAGGCGTCCAACCCGAAGGACTCATCGTCTGCAACGGATCTAACACCCTCGTACAACTCGTCCTCGGCGTCGTATCTGCCCCCGGTGTCCAGGTCGTCATCCCCTCGCCTTCATTCTCCCTTTACGGCCTCTACACCGACATATTCAGCGGACGCATCCTCGACGTTCCCCTCACAGAAAACTACGGCTTCGACATCCCAAAATTATGCGATGCCGCCAGCCAAAAAAACGTGCGCCTCATCATCCTCTGCTCCCCCAACAACCCCACGGGATGTGCCATCTCAAACGCGGACCTCGACAAACTCCTATCCAGCACCAGCGCCCTCGTCATGGTCGATGAAGCCTACGGCGAATTCTACAACCAGACCGCCATAGACCTCTTGCCCAAACACCCCAACCTCATCGTCCTCAAAACCCTCTCCAAAGCTTATGGCGCCGCAGGCATCCGCATCGGATATCTCATCGCCCACCCCGACTTGCGCGACGAAATCATCAAAGGCAAAATTCCCTTTGACATCAACATCTTCTCGCACACAGCGGCCATGGCCATCCTCAACCAAAAAGACCTCATACAAAAACGCATCGCCTCTATATGCACAGAACGCGAGCGCGTCTTCCAATCCCTCGCCCAAATAGACGGCGTCACTCCCTATCCATCACACGCCAACCTCATCCTCTTTGAAGTCGCCGATCCAGGTGCTGTCTTCACCGGACTGATCGAACAGGGCATACTCATCCGCAACGTCACATCCTATCCCATGCTCGACAAAGCACTGCGCGTATCCATCGGCACAGAACGAGAAAACAATTGCTTTTTGGAGGCTCTTGAAAGAACATTGTCAGAATCAGGATTCTCAGGATGAGAGGATGAACAGGATTAAAGGCAAAGGCAAAACCTCTGGATTAAAGGCAAAACTTCGTCGCAATGACACGAAAGACAAACCCATGTCAAAAACAACAGACATAAAAATCAAATCTGTCGTCACCTACTTCCTCCCCGTCCAAACGCGCATCCCCTATCGCTTTGGCACCGAACAACTCGACAGCGTCACCTGCGTCAGAGTTCGCATCGATGTCGAAGACCGGCTGGGCAACACCGCTTCAGGCTGGGGCGAAACACCCTTGAGCGCGCCCTGGGCATGGCCATCGCCACACCTCACGTATGCAATCCGAGAAACAGCCATGAAAAACTTCTGCCTCAAAATTGGACGCGCATGGGTAGGTATCGACACAACCGGTCACCCCATCGAAATCGGCCACACATTCCAGGAAAGCATCCTCCCCAACCTCCTGTCGGCCTTCAACATCGAACAGCAAAACACCACGGGAGACATGCCACGCCTATCCGCGCTCGTCTGTGCCTCGGCCTACGACCTCGCCCTCCACGACGCTTATGGCATGTGCCACAACATCGACACCTACGACACGTACAACGCAGACTTCATGAACGCCGACCTCTCGCACTACCTCGACCCGGCCGACGACATCGACTACAACTTCTCCGGTCGCTATCCCGAAAACTATCTCATCCGCCCGCGACCAAACCGCCTGCCTGCATGGCACGCCGTAGGCGGCAACGACCTCCTCGACGACGCCGAGCGCACGGGCGATGAACCCGACGACGGCTATCCCGTAGTCCTCCCCGACTGGATACGGCGCGACGGCATCACCTGCCTCAAAATCAAACTCACCGGACAAGAACCCGGATGGGACTACGACCGCATCGTCCGCATCGGACAAATCGGCATCGAAAACAACGCCATGTGGTTGTGTACAGACTTTAACTGCACCGTCCAAACAGTCGATTACGTCAACGACATCCTGGATCGCCTCCTCACCGACCACCCGCGCATCTATCAAATGATCCTCTACGTCGAACAGCCCTTTGCTTATGAACTCTCTGAAAACCCCCTCCCTGTACACAGCATCTCCGCGCGCAAACCCCTCTTCATGGACGAAAGCGCGCACGACTGGCGCGTGATATGCCTGGGACGGCAACTCGGCTGGACCGGCGTAGCCCTCAAAACCTGCAAAACCCAGACCGGTGCCCTGCTCTCCCTCTGCTGGGCGCGCGCACACGGCATGACACTCATGGTACAGGACCTCACAAATCCCATGCTCGCGCAAATCCCCCACGCCCTCCTCACCGCGTATGCCGGCACCGTCATGGGCTTTGAAACCAACGCCATGCAATTTTATCCCGACGCCTCAATCCCCGAAGCCGCCATACACCCCGGCGTCTATCGCCGACAAAACGGCCACATCGACATCTCCACGGTCGAAGGTCCCGGCTTTGGATACAAACACGACGAAATCAACCGCACACTACCCGAACCTGCTGATCAGAATTGAAAGACAAAAACCTTCTGGATCGCGGCTTTAAGCCTGCCGCGATGACAAGTAAGCCTGCCGCGCCCCTATACAAAAAGGCACACCAATGCCCTCTCGCACAGCACACATCCAGCGCAAAACCTCTGAAACCGACATCGACCTCACCCTCGCCCTCACGGGCACGGGAGAATCGCACATCGACACGGGTATCGGCTTCTTTGACCACATGCTCACAGCCCTTGCCCGCCACGGCTTATTCGACCTCACCGTCACCTGCAAAGGCGACCTCGAAGTCGATGCCCATCACACCGTCGAAGACGTCGGCATCTGCCTGGGCCTTGCCCTCTCTAACGCACTGGGCGACAAAGCCAGCATCGCGCGATTCGGCTCTGCTTATGTCCCCATGGACGAAGCCCTCGCCCGCGCCGTCGTCGATCTCTCCGGACGCGCGCACCTGATCTACAACGCCGCATTCGCCGAAGAACGCATCGGCGCATTTCCCACAGCCCTGGGTCTCGAATTTTTTACCGCACTCGCGCACAATGCCCGCTTAAACCTGCACATCGACCTCATCCGCGGCAACAACGCGCACCACGGCATGGAAGCCATCTTCAAAGCCGCCGCCCGATCCCTGCGACAAGCCGTCACCCTCGACAATAGGATCAGCGGCATACCCTCGACCAAAGGAAGCCTGTGAACGCACACGCTTCCGACCCGTAACTCAAATGAACATCTTGCACACCTTATACGACGACATCGACAACCCCTGGTGTGGTGGGGGTGGTGCCCTGCGCACATGGGAAATCGCCCGTCGCCTCTCGCACAAACACCAGATCACCATACTATCAGGCGCGTATCCCGACGCCCCTATAGAAGAAACTCGAGAAGGCGTACACATCCGTCGCGTGGGAACAGATCGCTCGTATCTCCTCAGCCGAATGAGCTTTGCCCGCTATGCCTCTCGCGAAATCGCCCGCGCAAACCCCGACCTGTGGGTGCATCAATTCTCTGCCTTTGCCCCCCTCTTCGTATCCGCAAAAAAAAGACGCGACAGCCTCCTCGAATTCTTCCACTTCATGGCCGACCACGCCACCGCAAAATACCCCCTGCTGGGTCACATCGCCCGCAAAGCCGAAAAGCGCGCTCTGCGCCTTCACCCAAACATCCTGACCATCTCGCCCACTGTCACACGCCAGCTTGAAAAACGCGCACCCAACGCACAATATCATCTCGTCTATACCGGCGTCGATCAAATCTGTTTTGAAGCACCCTGGGCAGAAGAGAATTACATCCTCTATTTTGGGCGCATGGACATCCACAACAAAGGCATCGACGTCCTCCTATCCGCCTTTGCCAAACTCAACGCACCCAACATCCGCCTCATCCTCTCAGGTCGCGGAA
>JAJEAX010000294.1 GCA_022822565.1 Candidatus Latescibacterota bacterium | reverse complement strand
CGATCTGGAACTTAAGTTTAGCGGGGTAGGACTTCTTGGATCTCTTCGACATGGTATCTCCTCCTGTTGGTGAGAAAATACCACGCTGATACCCAATGTCAATTAGCCTTTATACCGGGTCAACTATTGGGGCGCACTTCACATATCCACCCCCAACTCGTACTGCGCACGGGTGCAGGCGGCCAGCCGGAACGATTGAGCGCGGGCTTTGGCCTGCGAAAAAGCGGCTTTGCGATCGACTATGCCGCAGTATGGCATACAGTACTGGGAATCACGCATCGCGCTTCGGTAATCTACGAGTATTAACCCCTTGCTTCAAGGGATTCGCGCTTGACAGGATTTGGGCCTCCGGCTATTTTGGGATCATGAATTTGGCCTTGAAAATTTTGCGCGAAATCGCCCTTTTTGGTGCGTGTGCCATATTTACGGCAATAATCGGATTGATTGTGGTCGATCAAATTGCAATGCCGATCTATGTGCGGCAAGGCGTAGAAGTCGCTGTTCCCGACCTCATCGGGCTTACTCCTTCACAGGCACAGGCGCGATTGCAAGACAAGGGCCTGCGCCTGAAAGAACGGGAACCGCGTTGGGACCCCTCGGTGCCTGCAGGACAAATCGTATGGCAAAATCCATCTCCTCTCTCGCACGTAAAACCCAATCGCACGGTCTATGTCGCGCCGAGTTTGGGACAGCGTCTCCACGCCGTACCCGATCTTCTCAACCGCCATTTGCGACAGGCCCAGTTGTGGATTGCACAGGCAGATTTGACCGTCGGTAAAGTCATCGAAATATCATCTTCAGAAATAAAAGAAGGCAATATTATCGATCAAAAACCCAAAGCTGGCGAGAAAGTCGCCCAGGGGACGCAGGTCGAACTGATTGTAAGCACGGGTCCACCTCGCGCATTTGTCAATATGCCCCGGGTTACCGAGCTAAAATTAGACGAAGCCCGGCGTTTGTTATTGTCGCTGGGTCTGCAGCCAAATAATATCCGATACGAATTTAGCACCGCTTATGAACCCGACGTCGTAATCCGCCAGGAGCCAGAATCGGACACGCCAATAAAACGCGGGTCTCCTGTACTGTTGATTGTAAGTAAACTGTGAGAAAGTTTTATTTGAGGTTAAAATGGTAAAAATCGCCCCATCATTTCTCTCTGCCGATTTCCGCATACTCGAAAATCAGGTGCGTCTGGTTGAAGAGGCCGGTGCCGAATATATCCATCTGGATATTATGGACGGGCATTTTGTGCCCAATATCACATTTGGTGCGCTGGTCGTCGAAGCCATTCGCAAAACAACAGACCTGGTGCTGGACGTGCATCTCATGATCTCTGAACCCGGTAAATATCTGAAAGATTTTGCCGATGCTGGCACAGATATTTTGACCGTTCATGTCGAAGTCGAAGAAGATGTACCCGCACTGTTGGATCGCATCCGAAAAGCCAATATGAAAGCCGGTGCTACCCTGCGCCCGGGCACGGAGATCAAGGCGTTATTCCCGCTGCTATCCAGATTGGATCTCGCACTCATTATGTCGGTCGAACCGGGCTTTGGCGGCCAGTCGTTTATGCCGGCGTCTCTCGATCGGGTGCGGGCATTAAAAGCCGAAATTGTGCGGCAGGGGTTGGACGTCGAAATAGAAATTGACGGTGGCATTGGCGTGGAAAACGCACATCGGGTGGTCGAAGCCGGCGTGCAAGTGCTCGTAGCGGGTTCGGCAGTATTTCGCGACGGGGCCATTGCAAAAAACGTACAGGCCATTCGCCAAGCGGCAATGGGATAGCTAAGAGGGGGTTTTCGTCAGCTTATTTCTTGCATAAAATCGACGAATCTTCTATATTTCTCTGTCTTGCCCCGTTATTTTTTAAGGTTTATTTATGTTTGAAATGTTGACAGAACGCCTCAATGGCGTTTTTAAGCAACTTCGCAGCCGCGGTCGATTGAGCGAGTCGAACATCGACGACGCCATGCGAGAGGTGCGCCGGGCATTGCTCGAGGCAGATGTCAACTACAAGGTCGCCCGCTCGTTTATCGCGCGAGTCAAAGAACGCGCCATAGGGCGTGAAGTGCTCAAAAGCATCACGCCCGGGCAGCAAGTTGTAAAAGTTGTCCACGACGAATTAATCGCGTTGATGGGCAATCAAAATGCCGCGTTGCAATTTGCAGAATCTCCGCCCTCAGCAATAATGATGGTCGGGCTTCAAGGAGCGGGTAAAACGACAGCCGCTGCAAAATTGGCCCGATTATTGGCATCGGAAAACAAAACATCCCTGCTCGTAGCGGCTGATATTTATCGTCCCGCGGCAATTGATCAACTTTGCGTACTCGGCGAGCAAGTAGGCGCACCCGTACATCGGGCGCCAGAAGGTACCGATCCGGTCGATATTTGCACGCAAGCGATGGACCGGGCGCAAAATGAAAATCTCGATGTGGTAATTCTCGACACGGCGGGGCGGCTACACGTCGATGACGAGCGCATGGATGAGGTATTTCGCATCCGCGAAGCCGTATCGCCCTCAGAAATTCTGTTCGTGTGCGACGCCATGACCGGGCAAGATGCCGTATCGTCAGCTTCTGCCTTTTACGAAAAACTCAATTTTTCGGGTGTGATACTCACGCGCATGGACAGCGACACCCGCGGCGGCGCAGCACTATCCATCCGCGAGGTTGCGGGCGTTCCAATTAAATACATCGGCGTCAGCGAGAAAGTCGATGGTCTGGAAGTATTTCATCCCGACCGCATGGCCTCTCGCATTTTGGGCATGGGCGATGTGGTTACACTGGTGGAAAAAGCACAGGCGACCATTGACGATGAACAGGCCAAAAAAGTCGAGCAAAAACTCCGCTCGGCATCTTTCACATTTGACGATTTTCTCGAGCAAATGGCGCAAATCAGGCAAATGGGTCCCTTAGATCAATTGATGAAAATGATTCCTGGGGTAAGCAAGTCCATGCCGGATTTGCAGGTAGATGAAAAGGCCTTCTCGCATATAGAAGCAATCATCTACTCAATGACACCAGCAGAACGCGACAAACCGCATATTATTAATGGCAGCAGGCGCAAACGCATTGCAAATGGCAGCGGGCGCAGTATCCAAGATGTCAACAAATTGCTCAAGCAATTCAATATGATGCAAAAAATGATGAAACGCATGTCCCGTATGGAAAAACAGGGCAAAATGGCAATCCCGATGTTTGGATAACACAAAGGAGTACGATTTGGTTCGACTTCGCTTACGTCGTATGGGCGCAAAAAAAGCGCCGTTCTACCGCGTGGTAGCGGCTGATTCCTCCTCACCTCGCGACGGTCGATTCATCGAGATTTTGGGGCATTATAATCCGACAAAAGATCCCCAGATTATCGAATTGAAAGAAGACCGCATAAGATATTGGTTGGGCGTAGGCGCACAGCCCTCCGATACAGTGCGCAGTTTATTTCGCCAAAAAGGTCTGCTCAAACAAAATCGCGATGAAGACGCACAACCTGAGGATGCTGAGTCAGAAGCCCCATCTGAGGAATAAGTCTTGGAGCCGGATACTGAATTAAATCGCTCCAACACAGGCTTTATCACGGTTGGCAAAATTATGAAACCCCGGGGCATTCGGGGTGAAGCTTTTCTGCTACCGCTGACCGATTTCCCGCAACGATTTGACGATTTGGACTCTGTGCGAGTCGAAGCGCCCGATGGCACATATTCTGTATTGAATGTGGCTTATGTACGCGCTTATGGTTCTCGCCTGGCAATCAAATTTCAAAACATTGACACCCCTGAACATGTGGGGCGATTGCGCGAGCACTTTATTTTAGTAACTCGCGATGCCGTGTATCCCTTGCCCGACAATTCGTTTTACGTTTTTGAACTCGAGGGATTGCCAGTTGAAACAGCATCGGGAGCGATGATAGGACATGTCGTAGAAGTCTTGTCGTATCCGGCCAACGATGTGTATGTGGTGGATCGCAATGGCGAAGACGTATTGATCCCGGCCGTGCGCAAAATTGTCCGCGTGGATCAAAAAGCCGGCAAAATTGTCGTTCAGGAAATCGAAGGACTTTTGTAGGACGACCATCTGTGATGCGAATAGACGTGATCACAATTTTTCCCGACTTGATTCGGGATGTACTGAAGTACAGTATCCCCCGACGTGCCATCGATGCGGGATTGATCGACATTTTAGCGCACGACCTTCGAGACCACGCAGACGACAAGCACAAAACAATCGACGACACGCCTTATGGCGGTGGCGCGGGGATGATCTTCAAACCCGAACCCATTGCACGCGCGATAGAAGCACTCCCCATAGGTGGCCGCGTGATATTTCTCACGCCTGAAGGACGACAATTCACGCAATCTGTGGCCAATGAATTGTCTTTATTGGATCATCTCGTATTACTGTGCGGTCACTATCGCGGCATTGATGAGCGCGTCCGCAACAACTATGTCGATGATGAAATTTCAATTGGTGATTATGTACTCAGCGGTGGCGAATTGCCCGCCCTCATTTTGATCGATGCATTGATCCGGTTGATTCCCGGTGCCATTGGCAATGCCGAGTCAGCACTTGAAGACTCGTTTCAAAATGGCCTGTTGGATTGTGCTTGGTACACGCGACCTCGTGAATTTGAAGGCCTGACCGTGCCAGAGGCATTGCTCAGCGGAGACCACAAAAAAGTCGCGCAATGGCGGCGAGACAACGCGCGACAACGCACACTTGAGCGACGCCCCGATCTGTTGGAATAACCAATTTTGTTTGAACTTTCATTTTTTTCAGGAGTATGTAACTCATGGATGCCATTTTGAAATCTGTTTCCGAAGCACAACTGCGCGATGATGTGCCCGAGTTTGAAGCCGGCGATACCGTGCGCGTGCACGTCCGTGTGGTAGAAGGCGAAAAAGAACGCATCCAGCTTTTTGAGGGTGTGGTCATCCAGCGCCGGGGACCGGGTATTCACGCGACATTTACGGTTCGCAAAATTAGCACGGGTGGCGTTGGGGTAGAGCGCATCTTTCCTCTGCACACGCCTCGCATAGCTAAAATTGAAGTACTGCGTCGCGGTAAAGTGCGGCGATCAAAAATTTATTATCTGCGCAACCTGCGCGGTCGTGCTGCCCGCATTACAGAACGTCGATAGGAATTCTATTATGCCTCCTCGCCGAGCGCGACAACGTCCCAAACCCCGACCAAAGTTGCCCTATTCGGAACGGAATATATGGCTTTTTGGGCTGGGACTTATCACCATTGTACTGGGCTATATTTTTCTCTCCCTACCGCCAGTCGATGGTTTTATGTCGCTCACGCTTGCTCCGCTGCTACTCGTACTCGGTTACTGCGTATTCATCCCAATAGCCTTGCTCAGCAGGCAGAAAGAAGAGGAGCCATCAACCGATGTGAGATAGGTTTTATTATCCGGGCGGTTAGCTCAGCTGGTTAGAGCGCCTGCCTTACAAGCAGGAGGTCACTGGTTCGAATCCAGTATCGCCCACCATAAAAAAGCCCCGGGAAACCTCCCGGGGCATATGCATCAAGTTAAGGGTTGAAATGGTAATATACTCAAAATCACTCTGCAGCTTTCCCGCATAGAAAATAGACTTGAAAAAATCGAAAACTCTCTTCCTAAACCTATGTCCAAAGAAGAAATAAATGGAATTATGAGATTTATCCAGAATATAAATCCCGATTTTAAACACCCAAAGAGACAAGAAACGCTCGCAACAATGATTTCATCCTCAAAACTAACAGCCGCAGAAATTCTTACAATAATGACGCTTCCAAATGCTCATCTTGGAGTTGACGAATGACCAAAAAACAAAAAAAAGAGACCCGTTAGTGCAGTCTCTTGTGCGGTGATAGTCGCTAAAATAGCTACTGGGGAATGCAAG
This sequence comes from Candidatus Latescibacterota bacterium, assembly GCA_022822565.1. Lineage (GTDB taxonomy): Bacteria > Latescibacterota > UBA2968 > UBA2968 > UBA2968 > VXRD01. Next base: position 25,238 of record JAJEAX010000294.1, on the reverse strand, counting down.
CCTAAAAAGAAAAATGCTATTTGCTAGGTTTGAGTGGCAAACCCACAGCTTGTTTTTCTTTTATCTCTTTATTTATTGCTATAGACCTAACAAATCTCTCTGGATTTGAAGGATGGGTTATACTATAAATTCCTGTCGTTCCTGACACATCGCTCAATCTTCTCCAAAAATTGGATATATTGTCCGTTGGTATCTTAGCAATTGCGAGTATATACATAGACAAATAATCCGCTTCTCGCTCGAAATCTTTGCTATAAATATAATGCCCAATAGTGTTCCCTGCCGAAGAAAGGTTGAGGTTTGTTCTTGTCATATTGTATGCTAAAACGTCAAGCGCATATCCCGCTAAACTTCCGACCAAACTATTTGATTTTTGTTTGTCAATGTGCCTTTCGATATTATGAGCAACCTCATGGGCAATAATAAATTGCAATTCCTCATCATTTTTGACAAAATCCATCATACCCGTTGTTACAAATATATCTCTTCCATTCGCAAATGCGTTAGGTTTTTCACTTGACACAATTATAGGATGATATTTAGCCATACGTCTGGGTCGTATAGACAAAACTAATACATCGTTCCCTCTCTCAATTTTAAGTTTCACAGTCGGAGGATTGTCTTTTACTCTTGGTGTAATTTTATTGAGCAAATATGCGCCTCCTCCATGAGATATATAAAGTAAACCATTTTCTGCTATTCTTTTGAAATCTTTTCCGTTTTTTATTCGTTTTCCATTTAATGCGATTATCCTATCTCCTATTTGAATGCCTGCTTTTTGTGCAGGAGAACCATCTATAACATACGTTACAACCATACCTTCTGATTTCTTTCCAGTTCCAAATTCCTCATTCAAAACCATCTGCTTGTATGGTTCATATTTAGTCCAAGATTTTTCCGAAACAAAAACAAAGCCAAAATTCGCGTCTGCTTGATCAGAGTCGCAAAAACGCTCTGAAGCCACTAAAATAGGCCATGAAACATCTGCGATTTTGCGAACTCTGTCTTTATATATCCTTACAGTTTTGCGAAATTCCTCCATTCTTTTTGCGTTTTGACTTATGTATTCTTTCCACACATCCTTTTCGTTGACAGAGGGTATTTTATAGCTGGTCGAAGAACACCCGAACATAACTAAAACCAAAAATACTCTGACATAAGCCATTGTTTTCCATTTATTAAGGCTTGCGTCTCGCGGATTCATGGATGTTCTCCTCTGTTTTCGCAGATTCAGACCGAGCGTCCTTTCCAAGCGGCTTTTGGTGAGTTTTTCTGGATCGACACACGGTTTTTTATTAGTGACGCTATCAAATTTAAACTGTCATAATAATATGTCAAGTTATATTACGTTGGTGCAATCAGAGACATTTTTGAGGATAGCGCGGATTACGACCAACTGTTGAAAATCTATGATGAGGATGAAGCGTCTTGACTCAATGGAAAAGACCAATAATGGGGAACCCCGACCTTGCAGAAATAGGGACTTCATTTGTCGAGCGTCAGAACCTCAACATTCGTATGGGCAATCGCAGATTTACGCGAATGCCCAACGCTTTTTCTAAGCGAGTCCGTAACCGTCTTTATATGCTCCATATCTATTTTGTGTATTACAATTTTGTGAGGTTTCACATGACACTTGAGACAACGCCCGCAGTTGAGGCTGGCATTGCAGAGAGGAGGTATGATATGGAATGGATGATTGACCTTTTTGACGCAAAAAAAAGAAACCCAAAAGACCCGCAAGGTATAAAACCAAACGTAAAAGTTTGTTAAATTCAAACTGATACACTACTGAAACTTCCTTCCTTGATGTGGTGGACGAATGGGGCTTGACCAGCCAGAGTCAGGAATTCTGATCAAGACACAATGTATGCAATTCTGAGAATATAAAATTATGACGTCATTAGGATGGGTTGATTTTTCATCTGAGCATCGATCACGGGTACAGACAGTTATCGACCTGCTCCATGAGAAAGGAGTGGTCGATGAGTTGGGTATTGGAATCATTCGAAATTCATTTGCTGACCGTATGTTTCCGGGTATCTCTACCATACAGACCCGCGCCAAATATTTCACACTGACGGCGTGTCTGATTAAGGACTATGAGCTGAATCATAGCCGAAGAGATTCCGGTAAATCCCTAGAAGAGTATCTGGAAAGGCAGGAAAAGAGATGCCGAATTCAACTGGTTGAGCGATACGGTGACAGTTGGCAGAACCTCGGCATTATCGGTGGATCGTTTGGTCTGGATCGGTACAGAGATGTGGTCCGCAAACCGTCATCCATTTACTGGAACGGTTTGCGGACATTTGGGATGATTTCCCCTAATGTTTCGCTGGCGGAATTCAGTACCCTCCTGTCGAAACCAAGTTACACGTTGAGAACGCTCGTGGAAGAAACCGGGCGCGATAGAGGCGATGATCTCGATGCTGATAACCGTTCTCTGATCCGGGTGGTCGCTCCTGAAGTCGATGGGAGTTTCTGGGATCAGATGGATATTGTCTTAACCGATGAAGAAGCGCGGTTCCTTCGACAGCAAATCACGGCGACACAGGCCGACAGCTTGATCGGTCAAATCCTGCTGGATGAAAAGGCTCTGAATCAGGTTCTAAAACTGTCGCGGAACGCACGTTTTGAGACCTTTGCCGAGTTGCCATTCATACAGAATCTGAATAATCCTGAACTCGTGCGCACAGTTGAGCATGCTCGTGACTTCTGGCGTATCCTCTATGGAGCTCATATCCGGTACAATTGTCTTCTCCAGGAACATTTCGGGGAGCAGGAGTTGTATGATAAATTTGAAAAATTGTGGGAAGAATGGTGTGAGGATATCTCAGATTTTCCTTCACATTGGGACACGTCTTTCCTGTGGGAACGGGTGGCTTCACACGGCAGTCGGTTGCCTAGTTATACACGAAATTTCGTTGAGATGTGGATTGAGGAAACTCGTAATGGGGCGAGGAACACCGATCAGTGTAATGAACTGATAAGAATACAGGAACAGAACAACAAGAGAGGACGCGCACGGCTGAGGCCGAAGAACCAAGGAGAGCAAGTTGGAGAGTGGCTTGGTCTAAGCACACTGGAATATCGGCTGCCCCAAGTCCTGCAGATCGTTCGGGATATTTACGACGGGGAAGGGGAGGCAGCGGATGCTTGATTGCAGACACCATCGCCTAGATTACGGCGACCTGTTAAAGCCGCCTGAAGGGTATTTGCTCGACCGTGGGATAGCAGCGACCTACAGTGTCGATCTCAAGACCCTGCTTTCCATCCCTGTGGCCCTGGTATACGCACAGACGCTAGAGGATGGTGACCTTGAAGGGGAGCGATTTCAGCTACTGGAAGCAATCAAACAAACCTCAAACAAGGTGAAGGTGTATCACCAAAAGGGTCAACTGCACGTCCCACAGGCGTTTAACTGGTTATACACCTACATGGAGGATGTCCTCGCTCCGGTCCTCCTGGACAATGCGTTTTCGGTTTTCCATCCAAAGGTTTGGGTGCTTCGGTACCTCTTGGAGCAGACAGGTGAGGTCTGCTATCGGGTCATCGTATTGAGCCGCAATCTCACCTTTGACCGGAACTGGGATGTAGCGGTTTTTCTGGAGGGCGAGAAGGCGGATCAGAAATTCCATAGGAACCAGCCTTTGGTCGAGTTTTTGCACTGGCTGTGTGACCGAGAACCATTCGATGGATCGGACCGGTTTATTTTTGATTTGGAACAGGTTAATTTTGGGATACCGGGGGGTTTTGAGGATTATGCGTTTCACCCGATCGGTATTCCAGGATATGAGCAGAACCCTGTCGTCCGCCAGCAAGCCGATCGGACGCTGGCTATGTCTCCTTTTCTGCATGAGAAGGCACTCAGGATATTGCAGAACAATACGGATAAGGCCTTCCATCTCTTCAGTGAAAGCAATGAGTTGGAGCGATTGCCAGTGGAATACCTGGAGCAGTGCAGTGCCTACTGCCTGTCGGATCTCATTGTCGATGGAGAAAGGCTGAACATTGCAGAGGAAGGAAACAGGGACGTGCAGGAACAGCACTTGCATGGGAAATTGTACTTATTCCAAAAGGGAGGAGACGCGACCTGGTTTATCGGGTCAGCCAATGCGACACAGGCTGCGCTGTCCCGCAATGTGGAGTTTCTCCTAGAATTGAAGGGCGATTCTACGAAAACGCGGATCAGAACCTTGCTCAAAGAATTGGTCGGTCCGCAGGAGGGTTCGGGACCCTTCATGCCCTTTGAGCCTGCCAGGGGCGGGCAAGATGATTTAGAGGAACGCCGAAGGCAGGCTGCGATCCGCCGCTTTGAGCATGCCTTATTGAGCGCGGATATTCGGGGACGGGTTGTGCCGTCAGAAAATACGAACAATTTTGACCTCTATGTGAATTTTGACCTGGGGAATTTGCCTGATCAGAGAGGCCTGACGGTGACTGTGCAGTCTTTCCATATGGACTCTACATCACACAAAATCTCACCGGGTAAAGCAGAGGAAGTATGTTTTGCCAATATCAGCGAGGTGAACCTGAGTCGATTCCTCCATGTCCGGATCGAGGAAAATGGTCAGTTGTGCCATGCCTTTCTCCTCCGGATACAAATTTCGGGACTTCCCCCAACCCGGATGGAGAATATCTTCAAAAAGATCATCGACAGCCAGGATAAGTTCTTTCAATACTTGCGATTCCTGCTTGCGGATGAAATCACTAAGGAAGACCTGCTGACGAGCACGGAAGACGCCATCGAGGAAAAGCAGAAACCGGGAAAAAACCAGGAATACCTGGATCCCGATGGCTGGCATCTCGATATCCCTATATACGAACAGCTTCTGGTTGCAGCGTCCCGATCTCCCAGGAAACTGATTGAAATTGATGGGGTCATTCGACATTTGCAGGCAGACGATAAGGACAACTCGGTGATTCCAGAGCCGTTTCTGCATTTCTGGGAAGTCTTTCGCTCTGTAATCCCCGTAGATGAGGAAAAGTCACATGCATAGGGCTAAGCTGAAACCCTATATCGATAGTGCACTGGATGGTCTCAAAGATTTCCAGGAATGCACAATGGAAGCGGTGTACGAAAGTCTCTTTGAGAAAGGCCGTCGGTGTATGTTGGTGGCAGACGAAGTCGGGCTTGGGAAGACCATTGTGGCGCGTGGACTTATTGCCCGAATATTGAAAAAACGGATATCCGAGGGACGACGAAGTCCTTACAAGGTAACATACATCTGCTCAAACCAGGTCATCGCTCAGGAGAATCTGCGTAAGTTGAACCTGTTTCCACAAGAAATCTATATGAGACCAGCGGTCTCCCGAATTGCATACCTGGCCCGGGACGATGAGGAACAGATTCCAAAAGACAAGGCACGACAACGGTTGCTCGAACTGAACACATTGACACCAGCAACATCGTTCAACATCCGCAACGCCATCGGGACGAAGGATGAGCGTGCCATCCTCTACGCATTGCTATGTTTAGACCTGAAGATGCAAAACCGGCGAAAGGGGTTGGGCTGGCTTCTGAAGGGTGGGGTTTCCTACATGGACCGCTATCGTCGAGACCTGGAGGCAGAGCGCAAGAAAACATTCCGAAAGGATTTGCCCACTCGGTTTATCCGAGAGCTCAAACGCGAGAACCTTCCCAAGGACATCCGGTCCGTATATGATCATTTGCCCGGGCGTCGGCGCCGGCGTCTCTACGAGGCCGTGGTAGAATTTGCTGAAATCGTGGATGGTTGCAATGAGGGGCGTTTGCATCAAGGTTGCCTGGAACTGACACGCCGCATGCGCAGGATTTTGATCCGGTGTTGTCTGCGCTATGTGGACGCCGACCTGTTCATCCTGGACGAATTCCAGCGATTTCGTGACCTGATCGACGAGGAAAGTGACAAAGAACAGGCGGTGATTGCTCGGAAAGTATTTTTTAGCAGTAAGAAGACAAGGGTTCTTCTTCTATCGGCGACACCGTTCAAAGCATTTACAGGATATGATGATCTGGAGCGCGGTGACGACCATTACAGGGATTTTGGAAAAGTACTCAGTTTTTTACTTCGGGAAAACCGGAAGGCATTGCACCATTATGAACAGCACCGGCAGGCTTTATACAAACAGATCCTGGACCTGCGAAGTGGCTCACTGGATCTCACACCCCAGCATCGAAGGGAAGTTGAGAAGGTACTTCGGACGGTCATGTGTCGCACGGAACGGTATAGTGTCGCAGATGATCCCAAAGCATTGATTCACGATACCTGGAAGAAAGAACGGATACCTTTCAGTCGGGGAGATGTCGAGAATTTTCGGCTCACAGACCAGATTGCCTGCACCTTAGAGCGGCTCGATCACCGTCCCGGTAAACCCGTGGAGTATTGTAAGTCTGCTCTGTATCCGCTTTCCTACATGGACAGGTACAAAATGAAGGAGGTGTTGAAGAAACACCGGAATGACCCGAACATTCAGGCGGATTTGAGAAACGCTCGTAATGGGTGGCTGGACCTCGGAAAGATCAATTCCTATCGCTGGGCCATTGATGGTAGAAGCAAAGATGGGGAGCCGGAAAATGCACGACTGAAAATGCTGTCCGAGAAGGCGATCGGAGACAGAGGTGCAGAGCTGTTGTGGATTCCACCCAGCCTGCCCTACTACGGCCTGGAAGGTTCATTTGTAGATGCAGAAGGCTTCAGTAAGACGCTTCTGTTTTCGTCCTGGATTATGGTGCCGCGGATGGTGGCAACCTTGATTTCTTACGAGGTGGAAAGGCGAACAATAGGGAGCCGAAAAACGGTTGAGAGTCAGGAAAAAGGAAAAAGGATCTACTTTACGCCAGAAAATCGCCAGAGGCATCCCATCCAACAGATCCGGTACACGCGGCGTTCTACGGACGCCGGAGCACGGCTTGCTAACATGAGCAATTTCACCTTGTTGTATCCCAGCCTGTCCCTTTGCAGGTCCGTGAATCTCGTGGAAAACCTGCGGAAGAATAGGCCCCTTGGGGAATTAAAAAACGAAATCAGCCAACGGATCAGCAATTCTATCGAGCACTACAACCTGAAAAAATTCGTTTCCCCGGAGGCAGAATCAGATCGCTGGTATTGGGCCGCACCCTTGTTACTGGACCGTGGAGATCGCTCCTGCTATAAAACCGCAGATCGTTGGTTTGGGGATGGGGGTTGGGATCGGGAGACCTTCTTCAAGAAGGGAAGTAAAGATGCAGGTCTGAAAGAAAAACATGCCAGATTTCTACAGGCATGTTTTTACGATCCTGCCAAAGCAGGTCTGGGTCCCATACCTCAGGACTTGCCCGAAGTGATGGCGGAACTTGCGCTGGGATCCCCCGCTATTCTTGCTCTGCGCAGCCTGACTCGAAATTTTCCCGATGAGGATGAGTCAGCCTTGATGATCCACGCGTTTGACGTAGGGAATGCTTTCGTCACGCTGTTCAATAAGCCAGAACCGATCGCGGCAGTTCGGATGAAAACACGGCGAAAGCGGTACTGGCGAATGGTAGCGGATTACTGCGCCTCCGGCTGTCTTCAGGCGGTTCTGGATGAATATTTCCATTTGCTTAGCGGGCAGAACGTTGGGATGGCTGGCGCTCTCAAACAACTGCTTGGTGCCATTAACTTGACGGCATCAACGATCAACGTGGACAGCCTCAGAACCTTTCAAAAAAGTGAACCCAGAAGAATGCGGTGTCACTATGCTGTTGAGTTTGGGAGCCAGAAGATAGAAACTGACGAGGGAAGGGAACGGGCTGCGAGTTTGCGTGAAGTCTTCAATTCTCCGTTCCGCCCTTTTTTGCTGGCGACAACATCCATCGGACAGGAGGGATTGGATTTCCATTCGTATTGTCGTCGTGTCGTTCATTGGAACTTGCCTAGAAATCCCATTGATCTGGAACAGCGGGAGGGGCGTATCAACCGCTATAAAGGGCTTGTCATCCGGCAGCATCTGGCAAGCAAATACAGGAAGCTGATTGCAGGTGATCCAGCCAACCTGGAAGGGGACATATGGGAAACACTTTTTCAGATTGCCGATCAAAAGGAACGGAAGGCCAAAGAGAAATGTGAATTGGTCCCTTACTGGCACTCCGAGACAGACGACATAAAGATTGAACGGATTATTCCTATGTATCCGTTCAGCAAAGACCAGGGGTGGTTGGAACACATACTGCGGACCCTGACAGTCTATCGTCTGGCATTCGGACAACCACGCCAAGCTGAGTTGGTAGATTATCTGCTGGAACACAATTTTACAGAAGAAGAACTACAGCAGATCACCAAGAACCTGATGATAGATTTGAGTCCTATCAGTTACAAAACGTGAGGGAAAATTACCTCCTGTTGTGACTGTGGCGTGTGGATTCTGAGGGGAAGCTTCGATCTCAGGTCAGGCGTTTCCTGATCAACACAGGATACTTGGCTGAAGACGACGAAAGGTCATGGAAGAAATACTGGTACAGATGGCGAGAATTGATCAGAGTTGGTTACGCAGTCTGGGAATTCAAAATTGCCCTAGAGAATGCACCTGAACCCTCTGAACTTAAGGATTTGATTCAGGTGTAGATGTACACAAAGGGGAGTTGCTTCTGGCAAGGTTCTGCAGGGCTGTGCATTGCAAAGAAGAATAGTAAACGAAACGCCCGATGTCTTGCCTAATTGGGATCGTCTCGACATGATTGTTTCGATAATAGAAAAACTCCAAAAGGCGGTTTATATGAACCCGCTAAATGTCTCACAGGATTTTTCAGGCAAGCCTTCATCCTTTTAACTGCAAAATGAAATTGTTACGACAAAACAGCTTAAAAGACTGAGTTGACAGCGATTTAGAGTGTGCTTATCATCTCAAAAGCATTCAAAATTTGTTGCATAGTATACTAATGTGCAGTATTTTGGTGCAGGGGGTGACACTTTATGGCAACAGCAGAGCAAATAAAATCATTGATTCGATCATATATCATTGATGACTCTGAGCATTTCGTGACCATTGCTCTTCAAGTAGCTGCGCACGAAGCGAGACTAGGGCATGGTGCTCTTGCACACGATATACGTAAATTGGTCGACAAGGCAAAGCAAGAACGCGGTTCTTTCAGGACTATCAAATTTCCACAGGATTTAAGTGGCCTTGTTATTTCAGAGAAACCATCTGTCTCCCTGTCCTCATTGGTATTGTTGGAGTCTCTGAGAAAGCGTATAGATCGAATCATCTTTGAGTATAGACAGCAGAATAAGCTTAAAACTCATGGTCTATCAAATAGGCGGAAAATTCTTCTAATCGGGCCCCCTGGAACAGGCAAGACAATGAGTGCTCAGGTTCTTGCACATGAGTTAGGCTTGATTCTGCATACTGTGCAGGTTGATAAGCTCGTCACCAAATTCATGGGAGAAACGAGTGCGAAATTGCGGCAGATCTTTGAATTTATAGAGAAGGAAAAGGGCGTTTTTCTTTTTGATGAATTTGATGCCATCGGAGGTGAACGAAGTTTAGAAAACGATGTAGGAGAGATGCGTCGCGTCCTGAATGCATTCCTTCAATTTATCGAAAACGACTCTTCAGACAGTCTGATCATAGCTGCCACCAATAGCCCTCGGAATCTTGACAGGGCCCTCTTTAGACGATTCGACGATGTGCTGTATTATGATAATCCGTCTGATGATGCCCGAAAACGTCTTATACGAAATGTGCTGGGTTCCTTTCTACCTACCCGCCTTCCCTGGACGCAAATTGTGAAAGAAAGTGCCGGACTGAGCCATGCTGAAATCGACTATTCTTGCCGCGATGCTATCAAGTTCGCCATTTTGAGTGAAAAAAAGAGAGTGAATGAGCCACTGCTGATACAGATGTTGGCTGAGCGTAAAGCGACTCATTGGCGAGAATAAGGGATTCGTGGTATGAACTACAGACACATCTTCATTGACAATCCTACTCAGACCATGGGGTTTACCCGACCAGGGGGCGGAAGTGGGAAATTCAGAACACGTTCACGCAATCGTGTAGATCATAGCACCTTTCTTCAAACCCAACTTGATGCAGCCTGGGAGGAAGTGGAGGATAGGCAAGCAGCTATTCACATAGCACGTCAAGGGGCGTATCTCGATTTCATAAGTGATCCCGGGTACGATCTCATGCTTAAAAGTCTTGAAAATCGTTCTCTGGACATTCGGCTTCTAAACGTTCGCAGGAAAGTCGAAGAGGAAGAGGAAGTAATTTATGCGACTGTTTATATTCCTCACTCGAAAAGGGGATACTTTCTCAGGAGAATTACCCAGTATGCCTCTGAAGAGACAGCGACGGGCAAGCCCAGAAATCAGAAATTGGTTGATAGCATTGCAGATATTCGCAAGTCCGTGCTTGAATCATTCTGGCAAGATGACTCTGGATTGCTTCCCAATGAAGATCCTGCATGGATTGAAGTTTGGCTGAGTAGCGATGATGATGAAACAATCAGTGTGTTTGATTCATCGCTTCAAAAGCAGGGTATTGAACAAGCTGAAGGGTTGCTCAAATTTCCAGAACGTACTGTAAAACTCATCAGAGCAAACCGCACGCAATTGGAAAAGATTGTCGAATTTTCGGATCATGTTGCCGAACTCAGAAGTGGAAAAGAAGTGGCGACATTTTATGTTACAATGGAAAACGCCCTACAGACTGATGCAGTTCGAAATATCCTGAGCAGAACAAAATTCGACGAACACACGGATATTGTTGTTTGCATTTTGGACACTGGAATAAACAATGGTCACTCTCTGATCAACCCTGTATTGGCGGACTCCGATCTTCATACCGTAGATCCAAATTGGGGTACACACGATCATGACGGCCATGGAACTTTGATGGCTGGTGTCGTTACCTATGGAGACCTCCTTGAGATCCTGCAATCGGGCGAATCGCTACAGATCTCCCATACTTTGGAGTCGGCCAAAATTCTGCCACCGCCTCCTGATCAAAATGAAAGAGAACTTTGGGGGCATATGACTGCACAGGGAATCAGTCGGGCGGAAATCCAAGCTCCTGGGCGTAAACGTATCACATGTCTGGCCATAACTTCCACGGATTCCAGGGACAGAGGAAGGCCGTCATCTTGGTCAGCAACACTTGACAGTGTGACTTCTAGCAGAGATGATGGCTCCAAGCAATTGGTCGTTGTGAGTGCAGGAAACATCCGAGACCCGGAAGAGTGGAAACGGTATCCAGACTCAAATCAGACCAATGAAATTCATGATCCTGGTCAGGCTTGGAATGCTCTTACCGTTGGTGCCCATACCGAAAAGGTGATGATTACAGACCCGACGCTGCAGGGCTACAGTCCGATCGCGCCATTGGGTGGACTATCGCCGTTTAGTACAACCTCTCTCGATTGGCAAAAGAGATGGCCTGTTAAACCGGAAATACTGCTTGAGGGCGGGAATGTCGCCAAGGGACCTAATCAGTCTATTTATTCTGCCGAAGATCTGTCCCTTCTATCGACATCTTCGGACCCTCAGAGGAATCAGTTTGAATCTTTTCATGCAACCAGTGCTGCGACTGCTCAGGGTGCTTGGATGGCGGCCAGAATACAGAAAGAATATCCAGATGCCTGGCCGGAAACTGTAAGAGCACTGATGGTCCACAGCGCATCGTGGACGGATACGATGAAGGACCAGTTTCTCAGTGATAAGAGCAAGACTGCTTACGGGAACTTGCTGAGAATATGCGGATATGGGGTTCCTGATCTGAATAAGGCACTTTACTGTGCAGCGAATACTCTAACTCTGATATCACAGGCAGAGATCCAGCCTTTTGAGAGAGGGAGAAGCGGAAGGCCAAAAACTCGGGAGATGCATCTTTATGCGCTTCCGTGGCCGCTTGAAGCACTTGAAGAATTGCAGGAAATAGACGTAGAAATGCGTGTGACCCTTTCCTACTTTATTGAGCCTGGACCTGGGGAAGTAGGTTGGCAAGACCGCTATCGATATCCTTCACATGGACTGCGATTCAGTGTCAAAGGACCTGCTGAATCCAGAGATGAATTCGGACAACGCATCAATACCCAGGCAAGGGAAGGCGAAGATCGTCCAGACACTTCAGGACCAACCGATAAATGGGTGATTGGCTCGCAAAACCGTGATGTGGGTTCGATTCATTCTGATATTTGGAGAGGCTCTGCTGTAGAATTGGCTACGTCGAATCTTATCGCGGTATGGCCTGTTGGTGGATGGTGGAGGGATAGAGCCCATCTAGGAGGATGGGAAAAAAGCTGTCGGTATTCTTTGATTGTATCGATACATACTCCCCCTGAAAGTGTTGATATTTACATCCCAGTTGCTACCCAGCTTGGTATCACAACGCCTATTGAAATACGCGTATCTTAGAATGATCGAACACATGTAACGAAGATAAATCCTCCCACTATTCGACCAGAAATCGTACCTGTTGCTACCTGTAGATCCCCATTGATACCCATTTTCCAATGTTACTTTTGATGTTACACTTTTGTAAGTTATTGTAAATATTACAATAACGCCTGCCTTACAAGCAGGAGGTCGGTGGGTCAAGTCCTATATTTAGTTGAAATAATCGAGGCCGGTGGATTCAATCAGCAGCCATTGCGTCTTGCCAGTGTGTATCTATCTTCAAGTCCTTTTGCAGCGCGCGCCTGAGCCTGGGTAGGCCTTTGTAGCCTTTGACCCTTCGCAGGCGGGGTTCAATGTCCAAGAGTGCTGTGGCTAACCCAGAGATGGTCATTTACTGGAAGTTGGGAGGTCAATATGAAAATGCTCAACGTAGTAGGATTGCCAGAGGATAAGGTGAAATATCTTCAGAAACTCATTAAGAGGTGGCAACTTAAAAAGCCCCAAAGTGCTCCCCAGATGCAAAAGGAAAAGGATGTAAATTCCTTGGCTGATGCTTCGGACCAGGCATGGCAGGAATTTTTTCAGATCGGAGATACACTGGCTGAGTGCGACACGCCAGACGTAGAGACATTGACATCGGCTGTTTTGTCAATGCGGGGTAAAGGATAATGTACACTATTGATGCCAGCGTCTGGGTGAACGGATTTGACCAGACTGACCGATATCATAACAACCTGCATTCCAGCGGCCGTGCTTGATGGTCTGATGTTAGCAGCACAAACGGAAGATGATGATCCTGAACAACACCAAGAAGATGGGCAATCATAATCGGGAACCCCTTGACCTGAGAATCTGCTACGATTTGCCTATATCTCCGAAAATTGGGGGATTATGTAGGATAGTGACCAAAAGTATTGAGTACATCACAGCCGGGCAAGTGAGAATTTGCTCGGTTAAATATCAGACATACGCCTCATAAATACAAATGCCTGGTTATTGTTTAACCAGGCATTTATCTTTCCCATTTGGACAATTGCCTTAAATTTCTGCTTTGGACACAGCCCCACAAGAAAAAGTATCATCCCGTAGATTCCCGCCACGAAACGAACAATAAGACTCCGTGATTTGTCGCGCGATACCCGTGCCACGCCTTCCCCATGCGCCACATACGCATCAATCATCGCGTAAAACTGTTCTTTCACCTTGTTGAAGCGCAAAGCGATAATCCTTGTAATTTGTTTATCCAAAAAAACGGGTCAAGTCCAATGACGGTGTCAATTAATCGTAACAACATCTAAAACGGGTTACTCTACCCTTGATTTTTCAGTATAAGAAGCTAATTTGAAATATCTTGAGTAATTTGTATTCCTTTCCGTCTTTTGAATTGAGGACCCTATGAAAATTACAGACATCGAAGTCATTACATTCCGCACGCCAGGCGGTAGGTCTCGACCGAGTAAGTGGGGCTACGGCATCTGGGGAGAAGAGCAAAAAGAGTCGTCAAGCTCGATCTTCAAAATCGTCACAGATGAGGGTCTCGAAGGATATATGGTCGGTGGCGACCGGCGATACCTTGAAGGCCCGATCAAGCGCATGTTAATCGGCGAAGATCCCCTATCCCGTGAAACCATCTGGAACTGGATGGACCAACTCGTCACCTTCGGTCATTCATTGCCCGAGCATGTTATGGGCGCAGTCGATTGCGCCCTTTGGGACTTGCTCGGCAGAATGGTTGACCTCCCCGTTCACAAAATACTGGGAGGTGCCCGCGACAAAGTAAAAGCTTATGCCAGCACGTATCCAAACATCGGCAAACCAGAAGATTATGCCGAACATGCTCTCGAGTGCAAAAAACAGGGATACAAAGCCTACAAAGTTCACGCATACATCTGCTGGAACCCACACACCTGGGAACCTGCCCCACAGGTACCCGGATTCCCCAAAGAAGACATAGAAGTATGCAAAGCCGTGCGCGAAGCCGTCGGCGATGACATGGTCTTAATGCTCGATCCCTTCGGCGTCTATACCCTGGAACAATCTTTGTGGGTCGGTCGCGAACTGGAAAAACTGAACTATTACTGGCTCGAACACCCCATGGTAGAAACGCGAACAGAAGCATACCGAAGATTGACCCGCGAACTGGACATCGCCATTCTCTCACCCGAACACATTCCCGGCGGCGTCTTCACACGCGCCGAATGGGTGCTCCAGGGTGCATCTGACATGCTGCGCATTGACCACAACTATGGCGGCATCACAGGATCCTACAAAATGGTGAATGTGGCACAGGCCTTCGGCATTCAGTGTGAAATGCACTATGGCGGATGGGCAAACTGCCAAATCCTGGGCGCAACAACAGAAGCAACCTGTGAATACTACGAACGCGGCCTCTTGCGCCCCGACTTCGACTACGAAACCCCACCCCCCTATCTGAATTCCATTGTAGATCCCCTGGATGACGACGGCAACGTCATCCTACCCCAGCTACCGGGTCTGGGATTTGATTTCAACTGGGACTATATTAACGACAATCTGATTGAGCCATCATAAAAAAGGAGACCATTTTGAACAGTGATCCAGGACTTCCCACCGTTGCTCCAGAAGATGTGGGGCTATCAGCTACGCGCCTGCACCGCATCAATCGCGTGATGCAACGCTATATCGACGAAGACAAACTCGTCAGCATTATAACGATGGTTTGCCGGCAGGGTAAAATCGCGCATTTTTCATGTTTCGGAACGCAAGACACAAAAGTACCCACAACGCGCGATACGATCTTTCGGATTTATTCAATGACCAAACCCATCACAACTGTCGCGGCCATGATGCTCTTTGAAGAGGGGCTTTTTCAACTGGACGATCCCGTATCGGATTTTATTCCAGAATTAAAAGATGTACAAGTCTTCGCCGGTACAGATGCTCCGCCAGAGGACCTGAAGCGAGAAATCACGATCCGCCATTTGATGACCCACACATCGGGGCTGACGTATGGCTTTATGGGCAATTCGCCCGTCGAACAAATGTATAATCAGGCAAAAATTAATCGGCCAGACCATTCGACAAAACAAATGGTGCAAACACTGGCAACGCTACCCCTGGCAAACCAACCGGGTACAGCCTGGCGCTACAGCGTATCGACCGATGTACTCGGGCACTTTGTCGAAGTTGTCTCCGGCATGCCTCTCAATACATTTTTCAGAGAGCGAATTTTAGATCCCCTGGGCATGGAAGACACGGAATTTTGGGTGCGCGAGGGACAGGGACATCGGTTTGCAACAAATTACGGCCCGGCACAAGAAGGTGGGATTCGCGTGATTGACGACCCGGCGACCAGCAAATTTTCCAGTCCGCAAAAATTCTTTTCCGGTGGTGGCGGATTGGTCTCCACAGCCGCTGATTACATCCGCTTCTGCCACATGATGCTCAATGGGGGCGTGTTTCACGGCGTGCGGCTATTGGGGCGCAAAACTGTAGAACTGATGACAATGAACCACTTGCCCGACGAATTGATGCCCATCTCTCTGGGACTGGCAAATCTATCGGGTGAAGGTTTTGGATTGGGAGGCGCGATTTTGCTCGATGCTGCCGCTGGCGGTCCCGGCAGTGTGGGCACATTTCGCTGGGGCGGTGCGGCAACAACTGCATTCTGGATCGATTATGAAGAAGAACTCGTCGGGCTATTGCTCACGCAATTTATGCCCGCAAATTACTACCGCATTCGCGCTGAATTTAAGACACTGGTGTATCAGGCACTGATTGGATAATGATTTTTTGATACTGGAGGCAAGAGTGAGCGGGCGATTTGGATACAACATGGACAAAAATATACCTCTTGAAGAAGGCATTGTATGGGGTGCAGAAAATGGATTTCGCTACATCGACTTTCAGGCCGACATGCCCCCAAATAATCTCGCTTCTTTTGACAATACGCGCGTAAAACGCATTCGAGATCTGTGCGAGAAACACGCAGTGCAAATCGGCGTACACCCCTCCTCCGCCATTAACAATGCCGAATACGTACCGATATTATCCGAAGCAGTCGATGACTATGTGAACGCCAATTTTGACCTCGCGGTTCGATTGGGATGCGGCTGGATCGTCGGCCATGGAGGCTATCACTTTGGCGATATAGCCTCGCGCCGCGAAGCTGCTATAGAACGCATGAAACGGTTGGTTCATCGAGCGGAAAAAACCGATGTAGCGATCTATTTTGAAAACCACAATTTGGAACCCGAACACGCTGAAATTCACTATTTGCCGCACAATGTCGAAGAGACACAGTGGTTTTTTGAAGCCATTCAATCCGATCACTTCAAGTGGGCTTTCAACATCGCGCACGGACATCTCGTGCCCGAAGGCTGGGCGGGATTTCTCGATGCATTTGGCGTAAATAACATCGGCCAGGTACGCGTAAATGACAACAATGGCGATTATGAAATACACCTGGTGCCGGGGGAAGGATCCATAGATTTTGACGCACTCTTCAAACGCTTAAACGCCATGGGCTACGAAGGATGGTTCAGCCTGGGCTTTGGAAATGCAGCCGATAAAATTCGCATCAAAAATGAGTTTGAAAAAAAATTATAAGGAGAAAAAACATTGTCGTTAATCACAATTATCGGACGCGGACATTCGGGCACGCGGTTAATCTCGCACACGCTCTATGCCAGCGGTATGTATATGGGACGCTTGATCAATGCATCGGGCGATAAAATGCCTCCCCAGGCGCTGTACGATGCGTGCCGCGTAATGGCAAAATACGTAAAATGGAATGGCGACCTATCGTGGGATTTTGATGACCTGCACACCATGGACATCGATCCCGAGTTCACCCACCTGGTCGAAACCTATTTGCAAGACGTGCTTCCCCCCAGAAATCGGTACGAGAACTACGGATGGAAATTACCCGAAACCACACTGGTCTATCCGTGGATCGTGCGCATGTTTCCCGATGCCAAATATATTCACTGGGTGCGCGATCCCCGCGATAGTATTTTGAGTGGACACAAAACAGATGATTTGCGCGACTTCGATATTCAATATCCGCACACAGATGACATACGCGAGCGGCGGGCAATCTCCTGGCTGTATCAGTATGAAATCATGAAATCCACACCCGAGCCCAAACACTGTATCACCGTGCGATTTGAGGATGCGATCACAAATCAGGATGAGACATTTGCGAAGGTAGAGGAATTTCTCGGATTTCCATTGGGCAAAGTGATCGTGCGCCCCGATTCCGTGGGCAGGTGGAAAACCGATGATGGCGTCCATGATTTTGAATTCTTGCATCCCGCGATGAAAGAATATCAATACATTTAAAACCGCGAACATGCCCTACAAAACCTTTGACCGCTCCAAACTCAAACTCCGCCCGCTCAACCAGCGGGAACACGACCTCTCTGTCGATCAGATCCCCGACCTCAACGCGCCAATACCTCCCTTTGACAGCCCCAACCTTCCCATCGTCGCAGATCGAATAGTACGCGCCAGGCAAAACAATCGCGCAGTCATCTTCATGATCGGCGCCCACGTCATTCGCGCTGGCGCCGCGCGCTATCTCATCGACCTGATGGAACGCGGCCTCATCACCCATATTGCGGGCAATGGCGCCTGTGCCATCCACGACTACGAATTTGCCCGCATCGGCGCGACCACTGAAAGCGTGGGCAAATATATCCGCACCGGAGAATTTGGGCTATGGACCGAAACCGGCGACCTCAACCTCATTGCCCAAACAGCGGCACAAAAAGGCATAGGACTGGGCGAAGCAGTCGGACACGACATCCTCGAAAGCAATTACCCGCACAAAGACATCAGCATTTTTGCCGCTGCTGTCCGACTCAATATCCCCATCACCACACACGTCAGCATCGGTTATGACATCGTTCACGAACACCCCAACTGCGACGGTGCCGCGATTGGCGCGAGCACCTACACCGACTTCTTAATTTTCACAGAATCCATCACCCACCTCGAAGGCGGCGTCCTGCTCAACATCGGCACGGCCATCA
This sequence comes from Candidatus Latescibacterota bacterium, assembly GCA_022822565.1. GTDB lineage: Bacteria > Latescibacterota > UBA2968 > UBA2968 > UBA2968 > VXRD01. Next base: position 6,895 of record JAJEAX010000294.1, on the reverse strand, counting down.
TGGGGCCCGAAGTCTATCTCAAAGCCCTCGCCATGGCCCGCAATGTCGCCCGCCAGGAAGGTCGCAGCATCGCCAGATTTACCACAGCAGTCTTCGACCTCATCCCCCTCGGCGACGACCTCGACACCGAAGCCCCCAAAACCGACCCCCGCTACTACTACCGCCCCTTCAAAACCATCCTCGTCCGCACCGTGCAAGACGGCGGCGAAAGCTATTATATTCAGGGCGACCACCGGGAGACCATCCCAAATTTGTACCGGCTAATAAATGCAACCACCGATGAACACCGATGAACACCGATGGATCCGTGTCGTGAACTGCTGATGAACTGGCCTGAGAGTCGGCCAGTTGTACCTCGCTCCGTCTATTCGTCTATTCGTCCACTCACCACGCAACATGGATCATGTGTCCCTGCCCGTGAAACCAGATCCAATCCACAACAACACCGATTGCCGTGCCCGCCATATAAGCGACCATCATCCCCAGAAAAAGCGGTGTCAACCTGCGATAGCGTTCCAAGCCGCCAAGCCGCAACACAATCGTCTTCAAAGCCCAAACCATAAAAATCGTCAGCGTTGTATTGCGAAGCGGTGCAGAAGCCGAAATCGTAAACCCAATCGGATGAAGTGGAAAACCCGGGAACCGATACCGCAAAAAAAACAACAAACCCGTAAATGCGGCACCAATCCCCAAAAAACCGATGCGATCCCAACTCGTACCCATTGTCCCGGCTTGAATGCGCCCCACGGCGAGTTGGTTAAATCCCGCCAGATTCAGCGCCCCAATACCCCGAAAACTCACAGTTCCAAAATTGTAACTCCCCATCACGTAATAGCCGTAATACAAAATAAACCCCACCGCCGTCGCAGCCCCAATCAATGCCCCCAACATCACGCTCGGCGCGAGCACTTTGCGCAACCTGCTATTTATCGCCATCCCCAACCTCGGCACATGCGCCATAGGCGTCATCGCAAACGTCTTGGCATCGCATGCAAACGCATTGGTCAGCGTCAAAATCACCGCACTGCCCGGGCCCATGCCCAAAACACCGAACAAATGCCAGGTAAAAGCCTGCGCCGTGATCGGCCCGCGCAAAAATATAAGCCCGCTCTCCACCATAATTCGCGCCAATCCCAAATACAAGACCAGCGTGGCAAAATAAAATGCCAAAATGGGTCCCCAGGCCATACCCGCACTTTTCAACCACAACAGAAGATATACAGAACAACCCAGCATCATCCACACAGAGGTCCGATACGACATCAACTCCCCGGTATCATCCACGCGCTCATCACCCCAGAACGCTTTGCGAAAAACATCCCGCAAATGCGACCGCGCAATCCACAGACCCCAGCCGACAAAAACGATCATCCCCCCAAAACTCTGCCACCCCACCGCCGCGTGAAAAGACCCCCACGGATCCACACTGCCCACTTCCAGACCAACGCGATTAAACACCCCCGCCTGCACAAGAGCCAGCACATGAAAAAACCAGATTGAAAACAGCACTTCCAGATTCGTGAAATACCCAAACACCAGTGTCAAAATACTGAACCGCAACTGAAAAGGCGGAAAACCCCGCGCAAGCGGCAACACTTTAGACGCAAAATTTCCACTCAAAATGGGCGGCGGCGGCACAGCCACATAAAACCAGGTGAGCATAAACCAGCAAATAAGCAGAAAGGTGATCGCAAATCCCACCAGAAAAAATCGCGACCGCACCAGAGCTGAAAGTGTGCCGCGCGTTCCAGACACACCCGTCAGTTCCAAAAGCGCGCGCGCCACGGGAAACGCCAGCCGCTCGTGCGCCACCCACTGCTTTCGCAATATCACACTCAAGCAGAGATTGACGCCCAGTATAGCACTTAAAAAAGTGCCCCACCAGAACAGCGGGGCAATCCACAAACGCCATGGAAACCCCTCCCCAGGCGGCAATCCCTCGTAAAAATGCGTCACAGCCGCGCGATCATTTACCACAGCCCACCCCGGCAAATGAGGCAACAGCAATTCCCCCCACCGGTTCTCTGCCGACGCAAAATAATGCGGCATAGTAAGCGCTTCGAGCAAATAATTCGACAACCACTCTCCCTGCATACACGCAGCCACGATGCCTATGCAACACACGACCAGCAGTTCAGATGGCGATAAGCTGCGCCGTCCCAGAAACAGATTACCCACCAGTAAAAACAAATACGGAATGAGCAGAGCCACAGACAAATGCGCGTGGTCAGCCCGCGTGGAATGCAACACCAGACTCGCGTACACAGGCCAAAAATTGACCCACGCCGCCATGACCAAACCGATTATCAGGGACCGGCGCGTCACTTTTGATAGAATCGTACTTTTCAAACTCAACCTTTTTTAAGACTGCCCAAAATCCTGGACAAAAATCAAAAAATCTCCAATACCAATCTGTCCATCACCATCCAGATCATATCGCGCATCGTAATTTGCCTGACCAACCGCGGAACCAAAATGAGATGCAAACAGAAGGAAATCACTTATTCCTACTGTACCATCGCCGTCAAAGTCTGCCCTCAGTGCCCCCTGTTGCGAAAACCTTAAGACCACAGGATTGGCAAAGGCTTCAAATTGTCCAGACCGTCGAATACGTGCATACCGCAGTCGTATTTGACCTGTCTGAAAAGTATCCGAAACGCGAAAACGTATCGTGCCGAGCCTCACTGACTCCTGTGCAATTTTTCCTCCAAATGACGCTGCCATCACTTCAACAGAAGAAGGATTGGGAGGATAATAAGGCCCCGGCGAATGTCCATTTGGAATACCATCTCCAATATCAAAACCCTCGTAAGCCAACGATGGTGCATCAAAATCAAACAAAGCGCGAAATCCTATTGCATCCACAACCTGCTGCCCGTGAATTTCAACAGCAATTACACCATCCGAAGGCGTGACATACACACCCCGATTTTCAGGCGCATTTGTTACAAGAGATAATGTAAAGGAAGTCGTTTGAGATTGAAGTCCCTTTCCAGCAACAGGGAAACCGACAGCAGGTGTTTTGGAATCATTGCTATAAATGGTCACACGCGCTGACAAATCTCCAGCTTTGTTTGGTTCAAAGCGAAGTGTAAAAAAGCCGTTTTGCTTTGCGGGAATCGTGAATTGTCTGGGCGTAACACTCACCTGTGCATCGCTGGTAATAATATCTGTAATCGACAGGGAAGCATCTCCAAAATTTGTAACAGTCACCGTCATAGACTTTGAACTACCCACCTCAACACTGCCAAAATCGCGCTGAGAAGAATTGACAGATATTTGTGGAACTGGAACAACGGGTTGTTGAACACCTCGCGCTCGCAGAGTCACAGCGGTCTGCGGTAAATTGCTCAAAATGGTCATATTGCCAGATTTATCGCCTATACTCTGAGGAGAAAAAGTGACAGAAATCTGTCTGCTGCGCCCCGGTGCAACGGCATAAGAAGATTGAGAAAGGCTATAATCACTGGACGGCAACAGAATATTTGTAATAACCAATGACGCCTGACCCGTGTTCACAATCCCAAGATTAAGGGTTTGGGATGCCCCCAATAAGACCGCACCAAAATCGAGCGCAGTGCGCGATAGATTCATGACGGGTGTGCCAACGGGCAGCAATGACAACTCCAATCTCCCATAGCCATAGACATTATCCCGGCCAGCAACCCCCATATCGACCGCAGATTGCGTAAGTGCGTCCTTCAGCCTTCGCGCATTATAATGGACGGGATCAGCAGATTTTAAGAGTGCTGCCGCCCCAGCGACATGGGGCGTTGCCGCCGATGTTCCAAAGTACGGCTCGGGGCTATAGCTTATGGTACTAACACCAGTAGGTGCAACCAAATCCGGTTTAATTCGCCCATCAAATGTAGGCCCTTGCGAACTGTAGAAATCAATAGGCCCTGTCGTCCAGTTTTGATGATACAATGCGCCCACAGTCAGCGCACCACGCGCGTCCCCCGGTATAGTAATTGATCCTGCAATGGATACAGGTCCATCGAGAGCATGGGTTGTACTGAACAATTTGAAAAGAGTAACTTTGGCGTCTGGTGCCCTCCAAATCGCCAAACCATAAGTTCCCGATTCTCGAATCGTATAAACAAGACCTTCGAAGGGCTCTGACTGAAGTTGTTTGGTATCTGCACGCGCAACAACCTCGGTACTGCCATCTGCTTCGATTTTTACGAGCAAAAGATCGTAGTCGTGAGACGTAAGAGGCCATTCATTCCATGTCAACACTGCTATTACTTTTTCTCCTACCTGGACATTTTTTAAGTTGACGATTTCATCTTCTCCCTCAAAGTTATGAAATCCATCGCCATCCGGATCGCTTAACAATGCAGAGATTTTGCGTTGGGCTTCGTTTCCCGCTGCATTCACCCACAACACATTATTCTGAAAAGCATCATCTACAATTTCACACGCAATACCTGTTCCATCGCCAAAACCTCTGGCGAAATCCCATCCCAAAGATACAGTGACAATATCCATGCCCTCCTGAATCGCCGCATCCTTAGCGTTTTCCAAACTAACCATACCGCCTACCTTATAGAGATAAATTTCAGCATCCGGAGCGATATCGTGAACAATTTCAGCACAGGCCGATCCATGCACTGTTTCGGTAAAAATACCTTGTCCAGTAAAATCCCGATGAGATAAATTAGGCAATTCTCCTCGATTTTGCAGTGCTGGAACCCCGACAAAACCGCCATCAATAACCCCGACTTTTACGCCGTGCCCAGTAAAACCACTGCGCGAATAAACCTGTGCTTTGATGCGTTCCACGCCCTCGCTAACAACGAGCGGTTTGGGCTTTATGGGCAATCGCACAAATTGCACTCCATTCACCTGTGTCAAAAGTTCAAGTGCGCCTATGGGTGCCGACACCTCAACCAAATGCCTCGATTGTGCAACAATCCTGACGCCCAAACGGGACAACGCCCCAAAATCAATACTTTCCGAAAGCATCCCAGGGCGAGGCTCCAGTACAACAGTGATATTTTCGCCATCGATAGTTGCTGCGCCATATTGTCGTGCCGTCGCCTTGGCCAGTGCCCGCTTTTGCGCCACCCAATTCTTTTGAATCCGAGCCAGCACGCCCTCCAACTTCGGAGGGTGATCTACCTTTTCGTACTCAATTGGGACCGCGCCAAAAGCCACACTATCCTGAAACAACAGAATGAGCACAGGGATAACAAATCGCTTTCCCCAAAATTTCAGATAGATAAACATTGCTCACCGCTTTTTGCCGAAGTTTTCAGAGAAAATGAGAAAATCATCGCCATCAATATCGCCATCATTGTCCATATCACCCCTTAAGGATGAACCCGTGTTGACCTGCGCAGAGTTGCTTGACCAGGTCGTAATACCCTGTTGGGACAGCGTGCGGATAAGCCCATTTCCGCCCGTCGTCGCTGTCATTTCTGCAAGAAACCTATCCTGGGCATCCAGTATTGCTGCATATCCATGTTCTTCTGTGCCAACGACCGCAAATCCGAGGGTGCCATAGCGATTGCTTACCCTGAACAATCCATCATCTTCTGTATTTGAACCTGCCGTAATAAGTTCCGTGCCTGTTTCGGATTTGAGCCTTAAGACCCCTCGTCCCTCACCCTCCCATCCCAAATACGCAATCGTCTTATCGTTATTATTTGATAGCCACAGATTGCCAGCGGTCTCATCTGCAACCATTGACACCAAGCCTTTCCCCGATTTGTTATTCAAATTCAAATAACCATTACCCGCAAAATTTGCGCCTAAATACATCAAATTTTCACTTCCAGTTTTGTTGATGTGTATCCCAGGAGTTTCATCCGCATTCAAACCAATCAAAAGCTCTTCATTTTTATTTCTTACCCAGATACCTCCATCTCCTGTTGCAATACCCGATCCCAAGCCAATAAGCCTTTTTGCTTCTGTTGAATTTATAGCAATGAGTCCATCTCCGTTCTCAGCACCGTATCCAACGTAAACAAGTCGCTTACCTCCAGCAGAATTGACAGATATGAAACCATTGCCCGAAGTACTGGGCCACAGTTCAACGACCGCCTGTCCATCGCTATTCACAATCTGCAATCCCCTCGTGCGAATCACACCCTGCGTCTGTGCTGCCACTTTGCCCGCTCTATGTCCATCTGGAATCACGGCTGGTATATCTTCTTTTGGTAAATCTGGAACCCCGACATTGCCTTTGGGCATTGAAATGGGACCAGGGGCTAATTTCGCCTGGAATGGCGATATACCATCCGTTGCGGCAATCGAGACAACTGCCACCAGCAGGAGACACAACAGGATACTGAAATTGCGGTAGCGCGTAACGCGCATCTCTAATTGATTCAAACGTTCTTCCAGTGGATTCATCTTCTTCCTCCAAAATATGAATATCGACATCAGCATCGATAAGATGGTTTATAACTGTAAACGATTTCTTTTTTTTGCGTTTGAGGTTTACCAAAATAAGACGGGATTTGAAAAAGGCAAGACTACTCTTTCAAAATCTGGGTATATTATGTTGGACCGCGGATGAAGCGGATTAGGGTTTGGAGATAGCGCAGGGGATGTGGTATTGTTAACCTACTCAGAGGCAGATCAGATTTCTTACACAGCGTGTAAGAAATTGGAGTGGACTTGACCCGTTTCGATGTGTACCTTATAAGCCTGTGACCCCGGATGGGGTTATATAAAAAAGAAACGTATTCTGCGATATGACGGAGGTTTTAGATGAAAAATCCCAAACTTGTCGTTGGACACCTCTTGGATGACCAATTACTCGTCAAATCTATAGCGACTTCCAAATCCTTTGATTGGCTCAAGTGGTTGGAAACCGAGGAGCTTGTCGAGTTTTTCGCAAAATTGCTCACCCTGATAACACAGATATCAAAAAAGGAAAAAGATG
>JAJEAX010000001.1 GCA_022822565.1 Candidatus Latescibacterota bacterium | reverse complement strand
CCAATCGCGACGCGACCAGTGGCGAGTACTGGGCCGACCGCGTCGGGCGTATTCGTCGTCGAAATTGCCCGGAAGAGGCGGGAGATCGCCCTCAATTTTCGATGCAAAAGCGTATTTGCCCGGGCCGCCGTGGGACATCGCAGGAAAGCAGCAATCGTGTGGATTGAGGAATCCAACGCTCAAAAAGAAGGGTTTATCAGACGTGCGATTTTTCAGATAGGCGACGGCTGATCGGGCGACATTGCCGTCGTTGAGTTCCCCCATGCCGTGCTGGGGTTGCAACACATCAAAACTCGCGTGCAAATCGCGTCCCGTGACGTGCCATTTGCCCGTGTACACACACTCGTAATTTTCGCGGCGCAACCACTGACCGAGGTCTGGGATATTGGGGTCAATGGGATAGGAATTGACGACAACGCCGTGTTCTTTGGACATGCGCCCCGTGTACCAACACGCACGCGACGGACAGCACTGGGGCATGGCGCAGTAGGCTTTGGTGAACGTATAGCCTTCGCGTACGAGTTCGTCAATAGCAGGTGTGTGTACGTATTCACAGCCGAGCGCAGAGATCGCATCGGCGTGCATTTGATCGACGTGTATAAAGAGAATATTGGGTTTCATAAGCACTCATTTTCTCCTGTAAATCACCTCGCCGCCTCGGGCAACGTATCCGTTACCCTTTGAACACCTGATGGTTCAACGAGCACCGTGGCATTGGCGGCCCGATGGCTTTCTCGACCTACCGCAAGCGAAGGGATATCCACACCAAGGACAATGCCCTTGTCCTCATGGCGAATCTCGAGCGCGGGACCTTGATCGGGATCTACCTGTCCCCGAATAATCCAGTCACCAATATAAACACACCCATCTCTCTGAACAGGGTCTTGAAACCGCGTTTCATCTTCCCGATCACGCACCTGAAAAACAGCGAGAAAACGCATAATACTGCACGCCCTCTCGGGCGAAACCGCGACATGCCACTGATCGGGAAAAATCGCCATATTTTCCCCCAAAAAAGTCTTATTACCTCCCCAGTTGACCGCGGGCGGATCAAAAACCGTATCGACCTCAATATGCAATTTTTGCGACCCCCAGATATTCACCTGACTGCGCGCAGTACAAGTCTGCGTGTACAGCCGCTGATGGCGAACATCAGCAGTAATTTCCCGGTCCCCATGGACGAGCCATTGCCAGCGGGCGTCGTGATCGGCTTCCAGATCATCGTAAATCACCAGAATATCTGGATGCAAAAGCACCAGATGGCGGCGAAAACGCCTGAGACCCGCATCCCCATACGCACTGGACGCATCCCCGAGCGCGTAAGCCATGTGTCTGCTATCGAGAAACCGGGAAATTATACCATAACTCTCAGCACCCCGGGGCTGACCCTTGCCATCTATGAGAACCGAATTGTGTCCGCGCGTGGCCCTGTACCATAGTTTCGAATGATCGTCACCCGCAGAAGTGTAATAGCCCGAATTTCTAAAAAGAGGTTCCCCGCCATAAAAAATATTAAATCCATTCTGACATTCGTGAGAATGGAGAAGCGAGCCATAGGGACTGGACCGCATACCCACCATGAGATCTCGTTGGGTATTTGCGAGATCCGTGTGCAGCGATACAATACCAACATCAGCAAAACACCTGCCCTGCGGCAATGCTTTGGGCGAACGCGGGCGCGGTCTTGCCTTTTCATCTTTGAGCTTATGCCAGATGAGCAATGGATTGCGCTCCTCTTCTACCTCTTCCCCCCACTGCTGCACATACCACGCCGCATAAGAATCGTCAAACCGGACAGCCATATCCTCTACAAAATCGAGATGATTACCCGTCGGACGCGCCTTCAGTTCCGTACCATCGCCAAAGCCGTCCGACCGCGAATGGGGCGGCCATGTATAGAGCAAAAAACTGGCACTATTTTTATACCACGCATCCTGAAAAAGATCCACACCACTGAGTTCTCCAATGCGCGAAGGGAGAACCAGCAGAGTCTCGACATTCGTACCAAAATAAGAATTGCCATTTGCCCAGCCCCCATCAGCACCTCCCATAAGGGGAAAGCGGGCAATCCAAAGCTCGTACACAAAGCGCACCCATTGTACCGCATCGGGATACGCGTGCAAAAGAGCAAAAGCGACTTCGGAAAACTCGATAAGCAAATGTTGCCAGAAATGGCTGCGAAAAACCAGCGTCTCGATTTTATTCGTCTCCTCCCGAAAAAATCGCTCTGCCCGCACAACCATTGCCGCGCGAAGACATTCGCGCTGAGACTCCGTAAGCAGATCAAAGCAAGAATCGTAAACACCCGCCATAACACGCATACAAGACCCATCGGCAAAATCGCTGATAACGGGATTGGTGTACCCATTCGCATCCCAATTCGCAACATGAAGACCGCGGCGTATCGCCTCGCGGGCATAGCATTCATCACCCGAAAGCAAATAAGCCGGAATAAGCCACTGCACCGCCGAAGCCATGCTACCCGCAAGCGCTTTACTACCCCACCTGTGAAATTTGAAAACCTGATACTCGTCTTCCCCTTTATCCGGCGGCATCGCATCATCCTTGAGAGGCGCATCGAGAAACTGATCCGCACGCGACGTGAACCGCTTGCTATGGCGCTTGAGATCCGCGCCCCCATCTGGCAACACCCAGAGACGTGGATGCGTCTTCGGACAAGCCGCAATCACGTCTATTGCTGGCGGAGTCTCCATGCACCGAACCGAACCAGTAATCTCAAAATCATATCTATCAGACCAGCAATAGGGACCACCATCTATTGACGTACCGTATTGCCAATACCAGATTCCAGACGCGAGTATTTGATGCGGATTGAACATCGCCCAGGGAAAACCCTCTTCCGCGACCGTACTGCACTCTGGAAAACCGGAATCTTGAGACAAACGAACCGCATATCGCACATCCTCGCCCTTCTCAGCGGGCCAGAGCAGTGGTGGGGGATTGCGGTCAACGCGCTTATTATCAATCGGAGATGGCGCAATGCGCGGTTGGGCGTGTATGACTCTCATAACAACGGACTCACAGCTTTTGATAATCACTCAAGTAGCGTTGACATAATAACCGGCACAAAGAATGAATACAAGAACGAAATAAAGTCCCACATTGACCGACCATAGTGATTGTGGTATATTTTTTTAGATTATACACCAAAAATAAAGGGATAAGACATGGCCCAGATGATACAGTTGCAGAACAGCGATGAAACATTACGCCGGATGGTCGAAACGTGCCGGAACCAAAATGAAGAATGCGTAATTCAGGATAACCAGAATCGTCCTGTAGCGGTTATGATGCCCATTGAACGCTATGAATCCTATCAAGCTTATTTGAAGCAGAAGGGGAAAAATTTTGCGATTCTCGATACAGTAGCTGAAGACTTAAAAAATTATGAACCTGATTTTATAGAGAGTCAGATCGAAAAAGCAGTACAAGAAGTGAAAGCTGAGGCTAAAGAACAATAAAACGAGAGAGAATAGCAAAAGCCGATGTCGTTTAGATAGACATCGGCTTTTTTATTTTTCGGCATCGCTTATTCTTCTGCTTCGGTGGATTCACGCATCTCTATTTGTGTCAAAAAATCATCAACCGTTATAATTTCAATTCCTCGAAATGGATGTAAGGCCAGCAAGTCATTGTCCCCACTAATGATATAATGCGCCTTGCCACTCACAGCCAGTTCGAAAAATTTGTCGTCTTTAGGGTCGCGGCATACCTGAATCCGTTCTGTTGATGTAATGAATTTTGCACGCTCGACGAAGGAGTCGAGAAATTCCTCCCGTTCTTTTTCCGAAACGTAGCGTTCAAATTTCTCACGGCTTAAAACATCATTCAATTCTTCCAAAACTTGAAGAGACAACAAAACTTGACCGGTATTAAGTGCATGTCGAAACGCGCGACCAGGTCTTGAATGTTCGAATATGAGTGCGCTGATCAGTACATTGGTATCGAAGACGTATCGCTTGGGATCATTCATTGAGAATCGAATCTAAAATATCTGGTGTCATTCCCCGCTGTTGTGCTTTGCGACTGATGTCACTCATAATTTCTTCAAGAGATCGTTTCCCCCGGTTAACTTCGCTGAGTTTGAGACTGAGCAGTGCATCCAGCTTGCGCTGTTGTTCGTTGGGGGCTGATTCATAAGTCTGAGCCGCTTCTGGGCTTACGCGAATCCGGATGGTTTGTGTTTCCATATCTACTCCTTTGTCGTTCAGAGCTTTTATCTTATTGGGCATCGCTCAAATTTTACTGTGTCTGGTACATCACATCTTTTCGCGCCACCGGCGAAGCATAAGGCTAATCATGATTTACACATATACGTGTGCAGAGTCAACTCAAAACCTCAACGTAAAAACAGTCTCTTCTTCCGGCTTAGACTGAACACTTATCGTACCGCGATGAACGCGCATGATCTGCCTGGAAAGCGCGAGACCAATACCCGAACCATCGCGTTTGGTCGTAAAAAACGGAATAAAAATCCGCTCCTGCACATCCTCTAAAATACCTGGCCCATTATCTTGCACGCGGATCACAACCCGGCCTCGTCCATCGAGTTGTGCCAAAAGATCCATGCGGGCATTGGAACGACCTGCAAGAGCTTGCACGGCATTCCGCATCAAATTGATCAACACCTGCTCGATGAAATCGGGATCCGCAGTAAGCTCGAGCGTCTTGGGATCAATCGCCGTATGAAGAGCAATGTCATTCTTATCGCATTCACCCTGCATCAAAAAAACAACGCGGGCAAACAGTTCGGAAATCTGAAAAATTTGAAAATCCGGACGCGATATGTGCGTAAGTTGGCGATACGCCTCGACAAAATGGAGAAGCCCTTCGCTGCGCGACTGAATCGTTTCCAGAGCGGTGTGAACATCGGGCAGGGTTTCGGGATCGAGCGATGACGCGCGCTCAGAATCGGGCAAAAGATCGCGCACTGTGGAAGCCAGAGAAGAGATCGGAGTAATAGAATTCATGATCTCATGGGTCAACACCCGAATGAGCTTTTGCCATGCCTCCATCTCCTGCTCTTCGAGTTCAGTCTGAATATTTTGAATAGACGCCAGAATAAAAGACTCGCCCCGCATCCGCAGCTCGGTCGCATAAACGATAATCTGGAGCAGTTCGTCCTCATCCTGAATCTTGACCAGCGTCTTATCGCCCGAGCGGAGTTTGAGCAGCGCCTCTGAAAACGCCTTACTAACCGTCTCCAACTCGCGCACATCGCGCATATAGGGTTTGCGGAGCAAACGCTGCGCCGCCGTATTCATCAGTTCAATCCGGCCTTCGGGCGTATAGCAAATCAGACCAATGCCCACATGCTGGACAACAGTCTGGAGATACTGAAAATTCTCTTCTCTTTCTGCGCGCGTCTTGCGAAAAGCCTCGAGCACCTCGTTAAACGCATCCTTGAGGTTGTTGTACGCCGAACCCAACCCGGCACCGGTAAAAGATTGGGCAAAATCCTCATAGCGAATCGCCTGCAAGAATCGCGTGAGATCGCGCTGCGTGCGCTCCACATAGTGTATGAGTGCCCAGGTCTGATAGACCACACACGCACCAATAATAGCAAGCGTGGCGTAGTATTCACTAAAAAAAAGACAATAAAAGAAAAGACAGGTAGTGATGCACAGAAGGGCCACGCGCAAAACACATATCAGACGAAAGTGTTTATAAGCCATGCTTCTCGAGCCTGCGATAAAGCGCGCTGCGCGTGAGACCGAGTTCACGCGCAGCGTGACTGATATTGCCGCGGTGTTTTTCAATCGCTTTGCGAATAACAATCTTTTCCACGTATTCGAGATTGTAATCGTCAAAATGAATATCATCACCTGCGGCGGATCTGGAAACGCTGAGCGGAAAATCTAACGGCTGAAGGACGCCATTTTCATTCATAATCACAGCCCGTTCAATCGCGTGCTGCAACTCGCGGATATTGCCCGGCCATGTGTAATTTTTGAGATGCTCAAGCGCTGCTGACTGGATGGCAATACCCGGTTTATTGTACTTCTGACCATACGTATCGATAAACACCTCAACCAGCAGGGGAATATCGTCAAGGCGATCGCGCAGAGGCGGCAGATGGAGTTCGACCGTATTGATGCGATACAGAAGATCCTGCCGAAAATCATTGCTGGACACCATATCGTGAATCGGCATATTGGTCGCGCAGATCAGACGCACATCAATATCGATCGGTCGGTTGGTACCCAGGCGAATAACCGTCCGATTTTCAAGTGCCGTAAGCAACTTGGCCTGAAGCGGCAGTGAGAGATTGCCTATTTCATCTAAAAAAAGCGTACCACCCGACGCAATTTCAAAACGCCCCGCACGGTCTTCTCGGGCATCTGTAAAAGCACCTTTTTTGTGTCCAAAAAGCTCGCTTTCAAAAAGGCTCTCTGAAACAGCGCCGAGATCAACGCGGATAAACGCCTCTGCAGCACGCCGGGATCGACGGTGCAGGGCGCGGGCAACAGCATCTTTGCCGGTCCCATTCTCGCCGAGGATGAGCACATTGGCATCTGTAGCACCCACTTTTTGAATGGTATCAAAGACCTCGCACATCGCGCGCGAAGTGCCCACCATATCGGGAAATTCACGGTCTATATCTTCCCGAAGCTGTTCTTGTTCGGCGCGCAACTGATCGACCTCGAGCCGCGACCATCGCAGCCGCGAAGCAGAAGAAAGGGTCGCCAGCAACTTTTCATTTTGCCAGGGCTTGAGCACAAAATCCGTCGCGCCTTCTTTGATCGCTTGCACAGCAGTCTCAACACCGCCATAAGCCGTAATGAGAATGACCACAGCCGAAGAATCGATTTCGAGAATGCGACTCAGCCAGTGAAACCCCTCTTTGCCCGACGTGGCGTCCTGTTCAAAATTCATATCGAGCAAAATCACGTCATACGTATCATTTTGCAACAGACTGGGAATGCGATTGGGATCCGCCTCAGTATCAACGCGTTCGGCATACTGCTTGAGAAAGAGTTGCGCGGCTACCAAAACATCGCGGTCATCGTCAACAATGAGAATTTTGTTGAAGGATTTCGATTCCATAACAGCCTCGGACTTTATAGATCTGTCCCCCGTCCCTTTTAATTTTCGAGTTTGAGAATCATAATCCACATGGGTTGTTTGCCCACATCATAAACTTTGAGAGGCGTGAGATCACCCGTCTCCGTATTGATGCGATACCCCGCCATTTTGTCTGATTTTTGACCCGCTGCAAAGAGAAAATTGCCTTCGGGATCGAGATTGAATGGACGGGGAATGGGTTCTGTAGGCGTTTGACCCAGAGATTTGAGAGAACCGTCATCCTGCACAGCGTAGCCCGCGATACTATTGTGCCCGCGATTGGATATATAGAGGAATTTGCCCGAAGGATGAATGTGGATTTGGGCACAGGTATTGCGCTCTGTAAACCCCTCTGGCAGCGTTGAAAGATTTTGGCGGGGCGCAAGCGTTCCATTATCCGGATTAAAATCATACACCGTAACACTGGACCCATTTTCATTCGCAACATAAACCACATCTAAAGTCGGGTGAAACTCGTAATGCCGCGGACCTTCGCCATGAACCGCATCGACTTTCACGGTCTCATTCGCTGCCAACTCGCCTGTGGTTTCATCAAAAGTAAATTGATAAATAGCATTGACCGGCATCGTGTGCGGCACAAACAGGAAACGATTGGAGGGATCGGGAAAAAAGCAGTGCGCGTGTTCATCCGTGGGAATCCACTGGCGATGCGGCGCGAGCACAGCCCCATCTTTATCAATCGCATTGATAGCGACCGCGCCCTCGCCGTAATACGCAGAAAAAAGATATCGCCCGGTCTTGTCCGTGCTGATATAACAAGAGCCACCATCAAAAGGCACAGAGGCGACCTGCTCAAGTGCGCCGGTTTCGGGATCAATACTGTAGGTAACGAGTTCTTTAGACTGTCGCAACGCCGCATAGAGATATTTTTGTTGCGGATCGGTACAAAGCGGACCAATACCGCCTTTGGCGGGAAGTTCTTCAATAAGTGTGAGGTCGCCGGTATCGGGGTCCATGTCATAACGCAAGAGTTTCTTGTCTCCAGAGACAGCGACGTACATGTGATACTTCATACTCGGTTCCTTTCTGTTGAATTGTTGGGCAAACAAACTGCCCGTTAACATGACAAAGACGAGAAAAAAAATCGTTTTCATGGCCATACTCCGAAAAAGTGGTGGTATTTATCTCAATATAGCATTGGATGAAACGGATAGAAAGTAGAAAGAAACACCTGCCATAGAGTGGTTATTTACTATCTTGACTTTGCGGCGAGAGCAAAGTTTATTGATCGCTTGGAATCCTCTCACACCTTCTCAAGGAGAAAAATATGAGCAAAAAACCCAACATCCTCTTCTTTTTTACCGACGATCAGCGATTTGACACCATTCGCGCGCTGGGCAACACAGATGTGCAAACACCCGTACTGGACCGCCTTGTCGCAGAAGGCACGACATTTACACACGCGCACATACCCGGCGGAACATCGGGCGCGATATGCATGCCCAGCCGCGCCATGTTGCACACGGGACGCACGCTCTTTCACCTCGACGGCGCTGGCCAGGGCATTCCCAATGACCATGTAATGCTGGGCGAACATCTGCAAGCCAACAGCTACCGCACCTGGGGCACGGGCAAATGGCACAATGGACCCGCGTCTTTTGCGCGCAGTTTTTCAGACGGTGCCGAGATATTTTTCGGAGGCATGGACGACCACTGGAACGTACCCGCATTTAATCACGACCCAACCGGCAAATACGACGCCGTACTCCTGCAGTGTCCGAATCCCAACCAATCGAACACCTTAAAAATACGAAGAGGCGACCACGTAACTGCGGGCAAACACTCCAGCGAATTATTTGCCGAAGGTGCGATTGACTGGCTGGAAAAATACGACACCGACGATCCCTTCTTTATGTACATCTCATTTATGGCTCCTCACGACCCGCGCACAATGCCACAAAAATATCTGGACATGTACGACCCCGAAGACATCCCACTACCCGAGAACTTTATGGGCGGACACCCATTTGACAACGGCGACCTGAAAGTGCGCGATGAAGTCCTCGAAGACTTTCCCCGCGATCCCTACAAAGTGCGGCAACACATTGCCGAATACTACGCCATGATCACCCACTTAGACGCACAGATGGGGCGCGTACTCGACACAATAAGCGCGCGCGGAATGGCGGACAATACCATCGTCGTCTTTGCCGGGGACAATGGCCTCGCCGTGGGGCAACACGGGCTTTTCGGCAAACAAAACATGTACGAACACAGCGTGCGCGTACCCCTGATATTTTCCGGACCGGGCGTACCCGCGGGTGAAAAACGATCCGCCTATGTGTACTTACACGATATTTTTCCAACCCTGTGCGACTTAATCGGCACTAACACACCGGACTCCGTGGAAGGAACAAGTCTGGTATCCGCACTCAACAACGGCGATGAACAGGTGCGCGACACCCTCTTCTCTGCGTATCGCGAATGGCAGCGCATGGTAAAAGACAATCGATATAAACTCATTGAATACGCAGTAAATGGACATCGCACAACGCAGCTATTCGACCTAAAAAACGACCCATTGGAACTGCACAATCTCGCAGACGACCAGGCGCACGCTGGCAAAATCGCTGACCTGCGAGAAACCCTGTTCCAATGGCGCGACGACTGGGACGATGCGAAAAGCGAATGGGGAAAAACATTTTGGGAAGCGTTTTAAAACAAGCGGAAAGGAGACAGCCATGGATGCTTCATGTCTGACGCATAGCCTGACAGAAGAAGAGCGGTTGCAGTTTGAACGCGATGGGTATTTAATTGTCGAAAATGCACTCGACCCCGATCACGCCGCGCGCCTGTGCGCTGTGGTTGATCGCGTAGATGCCGAAATGCGTCCCAAACAAGGCGTGGATCAACTCGGGCGTTTGAGCGTCAGAGACTTCATCGGCCTCGACTGGGAATTTGTAGAACTGGTAGATTGGCCCAGGACCATCGCAAAAGTGTGGGATATCTTGAGCTGGAATTTGCAAATCTATCACTCGCATCTCAACGTCACCCCCCCGGTATCAAACGGAACGGGTGGAAAGAATCTGCGCTGGCATCAAGATAGTGCCCTGCTCAATCAGGAATTAGAAACAGATCCCCGACCCCGCATTTCGATCAAAGTGGCCTACTTTTTAACGGACTGCAGTGAAGATGGTCGAGGCAACTTCTACATTATTCCGGGCAGTCATTTGACCAACAATTACGACTTTCCCAACGGCGACCGCACATCTGAACCCAAAGATGCAATACCCGTGCTGGTCAAGCCGGGAACAGCCGTGTTTTTTGATCGCAGACTCTGGCACTCAGTAAGTGCAAATTACTGGACAGAAGCGCGTCGAGCACTGTTTTACGGATATAGCTATCGCTGGTTCCGCCCCCGCGACGATGTAACAATGGACCACTGGTGGGACCGATTGGATCCCATTCGCAAACAATTATTCGGCAACGCGCCAACCGGCGGGTATGGCTTTACATCTCCAACAGACGAAGACGTGCCCTTGCGCGGATGGCTATCTGAACACCTCGGCGAAGAAGCCGTGGCATAACAACGAGGATCGGATTATGGAAAGAGATCCCATCTTTCACGATTTCACATTCGGCGAATCCGAACGCCGAGCAATGGACCGTGAAGGTCATATTGCCTTTCCGGGACTGCTAAAAGACGATGCACAGGAAAAATTGACAGAATCCCTGTCCTATATTGAATCCCTCAGACCGCGGGCACAAGAAGGACATGAACCCAATCGGTTCGCAGCCGAATTTGACTGGTATCTCGAAAGCTTGATCGGCCATCCCCAAATGCTCAGACTGGCGCGAGATATTCTGGGCGAAAATATTCGGTATGATCACTGCGTCAGCCTGAACCGCTCCGGAGGCAATCGCGGAACACACTGGCACACGCATGGATATGGGGAAGAAGATCCCAGCCTGGGATTTATTCGCATCTTCTTTTATGTCAACGGATTTGAACCCGACGACGGTGGGTTAAAAGTCGTACCCGGCAGCCATCTGTTCCGCGACCGCATCGGACGTATTAACTCAGACAAAGCATTGCAAGAACAGTGGATCAGCGGAAAGACCCACCCGATAACGGGTGAACCCCTCCAGATACACGCCCTCTCTATGCCACCTGGAACCGTAATCGCCATGTGGACATTTGCCGCGCACGGCGTAAACCCGCGACAGCCGGCCAGTGATACGCGGTGGTGCGTGGTATATGCCTATCGCAATCCGGGCCTGCCGTCAAATGCGCGATGGATCTCTGAAGAATACGAAAAACGCCGCGTCCCCGGCGCCGAAGGCTTGTTGAGCCTTTATTAAACAGAAAGGAAAAACATGAACATCTTATTCCTGCGGCATTCAGCGGGATTTGAACACAGCTATTTGCCCGACGCAGAAGTGGCATTAAAAGCAATCGGGAAAGAGAATGGCTGGCGGGTTTTAACCACGCATCGATTGGATCGTATTTCCGCTGAGAACCTGGAAAAATTTGACATCCTCGCATTTGCAACAACCGGGAACCTGCCTTTTACCGACGAACAAAAAACCGCGATCCTGGACTTCGTCCGCAACGGCAAATCATTCCTCGGCATACACAACGCAACCGAT
>JAJEAX010000394.1 GCA_022822565.1 Candidatus Latescibacterota bacterium | reverse complement strand
CATCCCGATATCGGTCGCATTGAGTTAAAACAAAAACGAGTTAACCCGCTATGATTGTCCAATTTAGAGAACAGAATACTGAATATCCCGATCTCACACCCAATCAATATTATGTTGTAATTGGGATAGAAGCCGATGATTATAGAATCTTGAGTGACGCGGGCAGGCCCTTTCTCTACGACGCTACGTTGTTTGAGGTAGTCGATTCCAAAGAGCCTGACGATTGGGTGACAGAGATTGGCGAAGATGGCGAGCGTTATGCCTATCCATTGCCGTTAAATTCGGTTGGTTTTTTTGAGGATTTTTTTGACGAAAAAAAAGATGCAGTCGTCACATTCTGGCAGGTTGTCAATCACCAACTTGCTGCTGCATCGGAAACTGTTTAAGATAAAGGAGACCACATGGCAGATCTACAGGGTGACACGAGTTGGTTTACACATGATCGATTTGGATTATTCATCCACTGGGGATTGTACGCATTGCCCGCGCGGCACGAGTGGATAAAGCAGCGAGAAGAAATACCCGACGCACAATACGATCGATATTTGAAATACTTTGATCCGGATTTGTATGACCCCGAAGCATGGGCAGATGCAGCAGCAAACGCGGGCATGAAGTATTTTTGTGTCACCACCAAACACCACGAAGGCTTCGCGCTGTGGGACTCCAAACTGACGGAATACAAAGCGACCAATACGCCCGCGCGCAGAGATTTGTTAAAACCCATGGTAGAAGCGTTTCGATCCCGGGGGATGAAGGTCGGCTTTTATCACTCCCTGATCGACTGGCACCATCCGCATTTCAAAATTGACGCCATTCACAGCATGCGGAACCATCCCGACAAGGACAAACTGAATGAACCACGCGATCAGGCTCAATACGCGGCGTATTTGCACGGTCAAGTCCGCGAGTTGCTCACTGAATACGGCAAAGTGGATATGCTCTTTTACGATTTTAGCTATCCGGCTGGCGCAAAGGGCAGGCCCGAGGGTTTTGACGGCAAAGGGCGAGACGATTGGAACAGCATTCAACTGATGAAAATGACGCGCGAGTTGCAACCGGGTATTGTGATTAACGACCGACTGGACCTGGACGATGTGGAAGGCGGATGGGATTACCGCACGCCCGAACAATTTATGCCGCGCGAGTGGGTTACCTATCAGGGCGAACGCGTATTGTGGGAGACATGTCAAACATTTTCGGGATCGTGGGGCTATCACCGCGATGAAACGAGTTGGAAAAGCACTGAGCAACTGGTGCAAATGCTAATCGGCGTGGTAAGCCGCGGGGGCAATTTATTGCTCAATGTCGGGCCGACCGGACGCGGAGTATTTGACGATCGAGCATTGAATTGCCTGAGTGAAATGGGCGAGTGGATGAAATGGCACAGCCGATCCATTTATGGGTGTACTGCCGCGCCAGAGGAATTTCAGACGCCAGAGGATTGCCGCTTGACCTACAATCCCGAAACCAATCGGCTGTACGTACACCTGTTCACCTATCCATTTCGCCATCTGCATCTCGACGGATTTGCCAGCAAAGTGGAATACGCACAGTTATTAAACGATGCTTCAGAAGTGCGATTCCACCAGCCCCGCGCCGGACACACGGGAGACAGCAGTCTCGAAAGAGAAACCCTGACACTGGAATTACCCGTGCAGAAACCCAATGTGACAGTACCCGTAGTCGAGTTATTTTTGAAGGAGTAAAAAATGACAATGACAGAAACGGACTTGCGAAAACTCAATGCCTACGAATTGGCGATCTATCGCGAACATGGCTATGTGATTGTGCCAGATATCTTTCCGCTGGAGGAACTCGCGGAAATCGACCGCGAGATCGACCGACTTCAGGACGCACAAAGAAATACGGGACGCAACAAGGGATGGGTCATGCAGTTGGGATTGCGCTCAGAAATAACCCGTCAATTTGCACAGGACGAGCGGGTATTGACACTGATCGAAGATATTGTAAAACCCGGCATTTCAATTTATTCGGCCAAGTTGACGGCAAAAGTGCCGCACTCCAATGACATCTGTCACTGGCATCAGGACAATGCGTATTACAACACGCAAGCCCTGAGTGAAACGCGCATGTCCACCTGGATACCATTGCAGGATGCGGATGAGACAAATGGGTGTTTATGGGTCGTGCCGGGCAGCCACAAAGGCGGCGTGGTCACGCATGGGCCATTTGGCGGACAATGCCCAAAGTGTATGGGACCCGCCGATCTCATGTTCGACGATGCAATTCCATGTCCTGTAAAAGCCGGGGATATCCTTTTATTTGACGCCTGTTTGTGGCATCATTCCAAAGGCAACCAGACAGACCATGTGCGGCGGGCATTTATTGTCTCATATCAAGAAGCCACTGTGCCGCGTGGCAATGGCGATCAGTATAAAATCCTGAGACCAGCGTAGAAAGACGTACCGAGTAATGACTCGCCTTCACACCCCTATTCGCGTCTTATCCCTCCTTTTCTTGTGCGCTACCCTATTGCACACACCCATCTGGGCGCAATCCCAGGCGACCACTGGCGTCATCCGCGGCTTTGTGTGGGATCAGTTCGGCAACCCCGTTGGCAATGCCACCGTCGCGCTCAGAGAAACCAGTACCAATTACCGTCGAACCCTCACATCCTCCGATCTCGGGCTTTTCACCGCGACTCTGTTGCCCTTGGGTTTTTACAACATAACAGTACAGGCAGAGGGACAGGCCGAAGTGCGTCAAACAGGGGTGCAGGTGCGCGTTGGTGAGATAGTGGAACTCGTCATCAAAATGGCATTGCAAATGGACGAGGTCCTCATCGAAGCGACGAGACCCGCCGTTGACATCACCCAGAGTGAAACAGCCACGCGCCTGCCCGAAGCAGCCGTGCAGGACCTGCCCAACAACGGGCGCAATTTCCTCAACCTCACGCTATTGACCCCGGGCGTAAGCATCGTGCAAGGACCTGATGGCGATGAATTGACCATTGCTGGGCAGCGCGGCATACACAACAACATCTCAGTCGATGGCGCAGATTTCAACAACCCCTTCTTCGGCGAACAGCGCGGCGGACAGCGCCCCGCCTTCACCTTTAATTTGAACGCAGTAGCGGAAATGGTGGTCGTGCCCCAGGGTGCCAATGCCGAATTTGGACGCTCCAGCGGGGGCTTTGTCAATGTCATCACCAAATCGGGCACCAACCAATTCCACGGCTCCGTGCATTTTTTTGGCAAACACGACGCCCTGTCCAGCACAGCCAGGCACAACGGGATAGAACGCACGCCCAATTTCAAACAGGGGCAATTC
>JAJEAX010000120.1 GCA_022822565.1 Candidatus Latescibacterota bacterium | reverse complement strand
TTTCTACCGCTGCTGTCCAAAAAGGCAAAATTGCCGCTGACATCGGCGCAGGCACAGGTTTTATCTCTGAAGGTCTGATACGGGCAGGGCTTCAGGTCATTGCAGTTGATCAGTCTGAAGCAATCCTGAAAGAAATGAAGAAAAAATTTGCGGACATTGAGACAATTAACTATCGCATTGGACAAGCCCAAAACTTGCCCATTTCCGATGCAATGGTTGACTATGCTTTTGCCAACATGTATCTCCACCATGTCGAATCCCCGCCAAAAGCAATCGAAGAAATGGTCCGAATCCTGAAACCCGCCGGTAAACTGGTGATCACTGATCTGGATGAACACGAATTTGACTTCCTGCGAGAAGAACACCACGACCGCTGGATGGGTTTCAAAAGAGCAGATATTGTGGAATGGTTTCAGAGCGCGGGACTGAGAGAAATATGTATTGACAGCATCGGTACATGTTGCGAAACGCAGTCGAGTTGTGGCGGCGAGTTTGCCAGCATCGGGATATTCGTGGCTTCAGGTACGAATTCAGAATGAGGTCAAAATGGTTTTGAGTTATCTCCGCACATCTTTCCGCAATCTTTTTCGACATCGCCTTTACACACTCGTCAACATCTTTGGCCTTGCCGTGGGGATGGCGGCTTGTATCCTCGTCGGTCTGTTCTTGCAGCACGAGTTCAGCTATGACGCCTATCATCGGGACATAGACCGCATTCATCGCGTAATGCGACTTGTACACCCATCAGGTGGCGGCCTTCCATACTATCCATTCGGCACGCAATATCGAGCTGGCTCCACACTTGTTGATGAATTGCCCGAAATTGAAGATATGACCCACTTCATCACACGGCCCATGTGGGCTGGCCTTGAAGATCGCGGCTTTGATGTGCGCGGTACTGTGGCCAATCCCAATTTCCTGCGCTTTTTCACCTTTCCATTAATTGACGGAAGCCAGCCGCCCGAATTAACACCTGGATCCGTCTATATCACCGAAAGTTTTGCACAAAAGCTCTTTGGCACCACAGACGTTATCGGACGTACGCTCAAGATTTACTACAAGTGGGTGGAAGGCGACTTCTACATCGGCGGTATTCTCCGCGACCAGCCGCCTGCCACATCGGGTGAGTTTGTCTTGGACCTGTTAATCACTTATGAAGGAACCTCTGGTCCCGGAAGTACACCATGGGGAAGGCAATGGTCTCCCACAACAAAATTCCTCGTTCTAAAAACCTTTGTTCGGCTCGCGCCTGATGCTTCCCCGTCATCACTTCGCCCCAAGCTGGATGATTTTGCACGCCGTCATCTGGGCAATGGCGCAGACCCGCGTGATACCTACGACCTTATGCCTTTGCGTCGTCAGCATTTGCATGCCCAACACGATTTCCAATTACACATGGATGTGTTGGACCAGCAGGACGGTCTTGTTCAAGGGAACATCAACCGCTGCTATACTTTTGGCCTTGTCGGGGCAATCATTTTGGCACTGGCATGTGTCAACTTCGTAAACCTATCCACAGCACGGGGAGCAAACCGCGCCCTGGAAGTAGGTGTGCGCAAAGCCGTGGGATCCACACGCGCCCAGCTTGTCACCCAGTTTCTCGGAGAGACAATTCTCCTCGCCGGGATATCGGCGATTTTGGCACTCGCTATTGTCGAGCTTGCCCTTCCTATCGTGAATAACCTGCTAATTTCTTCTTTACAGCTAAATGCCTGGTCCGTCGTCGGTGCTGCATTGCTCGCACTCTTTGTCGGCTTAACCGCCGGGATCTATCCAGCAGTATTCTTATCATCCTTTGCTGCTGTGCAAGTTCTAAAGGGATCCGGACAGAAAATCGGCGGACGATCCCAACTTCGGCGAAGTCTGGTAACTTTCCAATTTGCCATTTCGGTAGCCCTCGTCATTGGTACCCTCATTGCCTGGCAGCAAACAAACTATATCCGCACACGCGACCTCGGGTTTGCAAAAGAGGGCTTAATTACAATGCCCCTGATTAAAGAAGATCGACGTTTGCGCGAGCACTTTGAAAGCATTCGAGACCGTTTTGAGGCAAGCCCCGACGTTCTGGGCGCGACTGTTTCGCTGTCTCCACCTGGTTATGAAAATAATACGGACCGCTCGTTGGTCAGACGGCTGGACCACGCAGATTCCATGAATGTCCACTACCTGCCAGTGGATCACAAATTTACCGAGGTCTATGACATCTCCATCCTTGAAGGCAGGCCGCTGGCCTTAACTGATAAGGACCAATTAAACTTACTCCTGAACGAAACAGCCGCTCAGGCACTGGGCGGCGCAAAACCGGGTACCGTCCTGCGTGTTTGGGGTAGAGATTTCACTGTCATCGGTATTTTCAAAGACTTTCACAACAGCAGTCTGCACAATCCCGTGCGACCCTTGATGCTTCAATATCATCGACCAGAGTACGATTATGTCACCGTGAAAGTGCGTATGGACAACCTGCCCAAAACACTGGATTTTCTCGCATCAGTCTGGAAGGATTTTGTACCGGCTCACGACTTCAAATTCCTCTTTGTCGATGAGTTTTTAAATAACTTCTACCGCGGCGAGATACGTACCCAGAAAGCCTTCACCTATCTTTCGGGCCTGGCTATTTTTGTCGCCTGTCTGGGTCTCTTGGGTCTGATTGCCTATACCACAGAAGTCCGCACCAAAGAAATCGGCGTTCGCAAAGTTCTGGGGGCATCGTCTGGCAATATTCTAATTCTTCTATTGAAGGAATTTGCAGTGCTCATCGTCATCGCAAGTCTGCTGGCATGGCCCGCCGCATATCTCTTCACCCGGTCCTGGCTGGACCGCTTTGCCTACCGAATTGATCTGGATCCAGGCGTGTTTCTCGTCGGAAGCCTGCTGGCGCTTTTGATCGCATTCTGCACCATCAGCTTACAGGCCATCCGCGCTGCACGCGCCAATCCAGTTGACGCGCTGCGTTACGAGTGATTTGTTGCAACGAGCGGTGTTGTAATTGCCATCGCTCTAATTACCGTCGTCTATCAATCATTGCGAGCGGCTTATCTAAATCCCATTGACGCATTGAAGTCCGAATGACATGAGCCGTGGATTAAACCGGCCTCTTCTCAAAACGCGAAGGGTTCGTTCGAGTATAGGAAAACTATGTCGTCGCTCTGGCCCATATATTACAGGATATATGAAAAATTCATCCGTAATGATGTAATTTTCCATCAGATATTCAAAGACCACGGATTATTGGGAGGCGTATCTTCACTGCTCTCAATAGGAAGTGGCGAAGGAAAATTGGAGATCCAATTAGCCAAAGAATTAGGAATCAAGTTGGGCTATATAGATTTATCCGAATTCGCGAGCCGGATCTTTAACGCCCAAGCTGAAGCGAATGATGTCGAACACCTTATCATAGAACGGCATTATGATACTCTCCAAACATTTGAATCTCAATATCAGTATGATCTTGTCATCTCCATTCATTCCTGGTATCGGATAGGAAACGATCGCATCCTGCTTCAGAAGGCTTTGGACCTGGTGAGACCTGGTGGGAAGTTATTTATATCCGTCTCATCCAGGGATGATGAGCTACGGAAAGAACTGAGTCAATATACCCAAGATCTGATTGCGGGAGAGGATTTCTCAGAGTGGGCTTCCTCAGGGGGATTTGAGCATGAGTGCTTTACACACACTCTACCAATACCAATCACGGATTTCTTTTGTGAGGGGAGTCTCACTGGAGAAGCTAAAGATCTAATAGGTTTTCTCAATAAGAAAAGTTGGGATGAACTCCCGGATGAATTTAAGATGAAAGCACAGCAAATTTTGTGTAGCCGTCAGCCGCAAGGTTCCGTAAGCAGAGTGGATGCCTGTATACTGTTTTCAAAGTAACTTTGGGTGATGGAGGACCATCCAATGGATCGCGCTTTACTAAGCTGATGATGAAGGAGTTCTCAGTTTCCAATTGCAGACGAGAGTAGTCTGGGGAAAACCACTGGCATAGCCGAAGGCATGGAATCATACGGTGCAGAAAGGAAACAACAATGTCATTTGATACTGAAGAAATGCGTATCAGACTCAGCGAATTTCTTGAACACTCGCAGTCCAATCCCTTATCGTCAGATGATTCTCCGTTACGCCAAATGTGTCTGGAAGTTGAGACTGAAATTGATTCCTGTTTGACGCCAGAGT
>JAJEAX010000108.1 GCA_022822565.1 Candidatus Latescibacterota bacterium | reverse complement strand
GTCGAGTGCATCTGCCAGAATGGGCACTGCTGGTTCGCCAATGTCATTTAGAATTGAAATGATCCGGCGTTTTACAGATGGGCCAGCGTTCTTGAAGGCCGTGGACAGAGCTGCCGTAAATTCCAAATCGGGTTCGCCGGGGGGCTGAGCCTCCGCCGTGTATTCTGAACCAGCCAACCAGAGGGTCAGCACAAAGGCCCCTGCGAATAAACTATATCGGTGAAATGCATCTTTTTTCGTCTGCATAAGTTCCTCGCAATCTGGCCTCATGTACCCAGCTTTTGGGACATTTGACCCATTGGTTTGTAATGAAGATCTATTTAGATAAAATACCTTCATCGCTTCATAGAAGTCAAGAATAATTGACAAAACCTAAAAGGCGATCCATCGCGTGATGAATCGCCTTTTCTTTTGAAATTAAAAAACTCACCGCTCTATTTCAACAACACCATACGTCCCGTTATCTCTCCCCGCGCAGTCTTGAGGTGATAGACATACCGGCCAGATGCCACCGCCTGACCGTTATTATTGCGCCCATCCCAACGTACCTGGTAAGGCCCTGCCATCTGATATACACTGACCAGTGAACGCACTTCTTGACCCAGAACATTGTAAATAACGAGAGAAACGTCACCGGGTTCGAAAATCTGATAAGCAATTACTGTGTCCGGATTGAATGGATTGGGAAAATTAGAAACCGTTAAGCTGGCAAATGTGGCACTTCCACCAACAGGCAGTGTAATATTTATCTGACGTCCCGGATTGAGGGGAATACTCGTCCAGGTATCCAACACATTGCCGGAAGAATCTATTGCTCGCGCTGCATAATAACCCGATAGACGGGGCGTGGAAATCCGAATACTCGTCTGTCCATTGTCCCCCGTAATGCCACGCCATTGGTATATCGTCCTCTTGCCTGCGATAGACCTGCCGATTTCAACCGCGATGCCAGATAGAGGCGACCCATTTTGAGTCAGCGTGACATTGAGCGTCACCTGCTGATCTGCGCCTGAGCGGCTGATCACCTGATAAACGGAAACCGTACCGCTCACTTCACTGGAAACGACTACAAGTGCGCTGTTATTCGGACTTTCATCTTCCGGCACAAAGATAAGAGATTCCGGACCAATATCGTTGGGATTGCGTACGTAGGTAACAAATTGAGAGGCTTCGGGAACAGTAATATCGTAAGCAAACACACCACCTACGCGCTCCATACCGATAAATGCATAGATGCGATCGCCAATTTTGCCTATGGCAATGGCTTCGGGTTCCGGTCCCTTATCATCGCTGCGCTCATCGCGAGAATCTGCACCACCCTGTGAGTTGAAAAGATCGGGAAACCGCCGAGCTGTGATATTTTCAAAATCGCTACCGCTATCAAAGACCAGATTGCTCGAAGCATCCCAAATAGAAAACGATCGAGCACCATAAGAATAGATGATATCGTGGTCGCCATCCCCATCGGTATCACCCTGAGCCGTTGTGGTTTTTAGACGACCGAGGTTGGCATCGTCTTGAAGGATCTCGGCATCGGGAAAGGCGGTTGCATCGAGGACGAGATCCTTCACGCGCGTCTCTTCGCTGTATCCGTCATAATCGCGTGCATCACCTTCGTTAGCACTCGCGATATAAGTCTCTCCGTCGATCTCAAATGCAGCAATAGCATCGGGCTGATACATTCCCAGTGTTGGCCACGGTTTGATATTGATGCCATCATCCCGATTGCTTGCGTCAAAAGCATTGCGGGGTAAGGCATGATCCTTAAAGCCGAGAGCTTTGATAGATGTGACTGTAGCAGTCGCAATATCGATAATGGCAAAGGCGCTGTTCTCTTGAAACGCGACATAAGCCGTGCGGCTATCGGGAGATACCGCGATATATTCCGGCTCAAGGTCCTGAGCGACGCTGGCATTGGGACCAAAAATGCGCACTCCCTGGCTACGCAAGGATTCCACCTCGCTGTTAAAGGACGCAAACGATACCTGATGTGTCGCGGCCGAGGCGACACCCTGACGCAGATCAACAATTGTCACAGTTCCTTCCGGGTCGTTGGTATAATCGTCTGAAGGCTCACCTTCGTTGGCTGCGAGTGCATAATTCCCGTCAGGCGTAAAAATAACCATATCGGGCAAAGCACCTGCGGCCACATCGTTGAGCACATTGCCATCGGTATCGAAAAAAACAATACGCCCCGGATTTTGTTTGGGATCTGCTTCGACAGCGACAGCGACGACGCCATTGTGGACGGCCACACTGTTGACGCCTGCGCCAAAAGACGAGATCTCAAGAGTACTGATTTTGGTGGGATTGGCCGGAATACTGAGATCGAGAACATCGACGGTTCCCGCATTTGCATTGATCACAAAGAGCCTTTTACTTCCCGCATCATAGGAAATGACCTCCGCTGCACTTTCGCCAAAGACACCGGATTCATAGGTGCCGAGCAGACGCAGGTCAAGGCCCTGTGCCAATACAGAAGTAAAAGAAAAGAGGAAACAGGTGAGCAAAATACCACAGAAGCAACGCATTTAATCCTCCTGGAAAGAGTAGGTAGGCAATTATTTTTCAGGAGAAATATGACGTGCCAATGTCACCAATTTATGTCATTGTGGTGACAACTAAAATGCCAAAAAGTTACAACTCAATGACAGAAAATGGTGGCGGACCTGAATAAAAAAAACGCGACCCATCGCATGATAGACCGCCTTTTCGATTATCTTATTTATTGCGTCAATGCATTTCGTGCGTCTCCACCCCATGCACAGCCCCGGACTCGATGAAATACAACCCATACGCGAGGGCAATCCCCATGAGGAAGCACACCGTGAGCTTGACGCGGTCGTGACTGTGAAAATGGATTTCCGGAAGCAGGTCGCTCAGAGAGATACACAGAAACGCGCCGGCTGCCAGAACCAGCACATAACCGACCACCTCTTCCTCCCAATGCCCCAGAAGCCCAATCCCCCAAAAAGTCAACAAAGCCACCACCGGACAGAGCATGGCGAATCCGATATTGACTGCTATACGAGTGCGGAGGCTATGGCCAGCGGCCTGCAACAAACCGATAATGGAAAACGCGTCGAGTGGCTTATGCAAAAGAATCGCAAAAAACACCCCGAGTCCCGCCAACCCGGCTTCGCCCCCATGTATTTCACCAACCCGGATGCTGGTACCCAGAGCGATGCCTTCGGTCACAGTATGCAGCCCCAGCCCCATGCCGATACTGATCAGCCTCCTCTTGGAACTGCTGTGTTCATGCGCGTGAGCATGTCCGTGGGCATGCTCGTGTTCATGCTCGTGAGGGAAATCATCTGCTTCGTCGCCAAATTCGTGCTGATGAAAATGGAAGATACGCAGCAACAACACCATCAGTATGATGCCAAACATCATCAAACCCACGGCTTTTTCGACAGCACCTGGACCGGGAATCAATACCAGGCCGTGCGGCAGGAGATGATACAGCGCGACGCCAAGGATGAACCCCGCAACAAAACTCATCACCATCTGGATACGCGTATGCGTCATCGTAACAATTGCCGGCAAATATCCACCGAGCAAAGACGCGGCAAGGATAGCGAGGGCGTATCCCAATAAAAGTATGAGAAAATTTGAATCCACAGTGGTTTAAACCAGAACTTGACTCACAATAATCTGAGATAGGTTAAAATGGGCGTGGGGAATTAGAAAGGATGGAAAAAAAATGGCAGGACAGGTATTTCCAGCACACAAGAAGACGTTGGGTCATTAAACTCTTATTATTAGAAGAAAATGATCAACAGGATAATACTGCTCAATCCACCAAGCAGAAATCCCACAGCACTGACAATACCGGCCGCCGTGGCGTAATCGGCGAGGCGAAAAGTCTGTTCTTCTACCGTAAACATCACCTGTGTTCGGTCAATCTCGCCATCGACAAACTGTTTCAATGCATTCTCTGCACCGTGAGCCTCCTTTACCGAGACTACGGCGACCATGATCATAGCCATAGCTGATGCAAGCGTTCCCACCGCAAACATAAGCAGCGTCAGCAAGGAAGCCCAGTGATAAGCGGGATCTTCACCACTACCTGTGGATGCACTCATAAAACCGATAATCAACGCAGCACCACCTCCATTGCCAAACAACAACAGGCGTGCTGTCTCGGTAATCATCCTGAACATGGTACCGCGCCGCAAAGCAACAACCTTATAAAGCTCGCGCAACCACTCTTCGCCGATTTCTTCGACAGAAAATTCGTCTATATTCTTCAAGGATTATTCTCCTCTTCAGAATGACCGCCACCCAGATGAGTCAACCTGATATAGCTTGAACCCCTATTCTCACCGGATTTGAAATGAATAACCCAATCGCCAAGCACGACAGGCTTAGATGGTGACATTCCATCTTTCAAGAACTTCTCTCGCGTCAACTCATCGCCCATACGCTCCAACACTTCTGTTTTGTATTCCTGCGGGAATGACGATGGCAACACGCCCGTCAACTCACCGCCCATACGCTCTAACACAGCGATGAGATACCGGCCCAATATATAACCCTCCAGACATACTTCATTGAATTCGTGCGCGTGGTCTTTCGGTGACGATCTTATAGCTTGTTGAAACTGTCGCACGACATGACTATTCGGGTCTTGTGCGTCTGGCATCACCTCGGTCACCAGGATTTTATCACTCAGTGTATTGATCCTCTTCTTCAGTTCGCGAGATAGGACAAAAGACAGGTTGGCTATTATGTATTTATGTCCCAGAGAATTGGCCAGATTGATGATTTCCGAATTAGCGGCATAGGCTCCCACTATCAGAATGGCGTCCAGATCGGCTTTGTCCAATGCGAACAGACTCGCATGGACGGCATGTGTATTCCGCGAGTACGCGGTCTTCGCCAGTATGGGAAGATCACGGCTATCGAGAACCTCCTTGTAGTTTCTCAAGACGGAACGCCCAAACGCATCATCCTGATATATAATTCCGAAACGCCTTTTGCCGAGATCGTCAATCATGTGATGCACCAGTTCATAGATCTCGTCAAAGTAACCAGCCCTCAGATTGATGATATTTGGATACTTTTTAGCATCGCGCAGAAAATCGGCTCCCGTAAACGGTCCCACAAAGGGAATCTGAGCCGTTCGCAGCACGGGTACAATGCGCTTGGCAGTCGGCGTTCCCACGCCGCCAATGACGGCGAACACATTGTTTTCGGAAGCGAATCTCTCTGCATTTGCGGCTGCCAGATCAGGCTCATACGCGTCATCTAAAGACATGAGCTCCAACATCCTGCCATACACTCCGCCACGATCATTCTGTTCCTGAAAAGCGGCCAAAATGCCGGCTCGATACCACAAACCCAAATTTTTGTTCGGACCCGAGAAACAAGCGGTTTGTCCGAACACAATCGTACTATCCGTAACTCCCGGAGCCGCCGCCGAGGGCAAAGTGAGTACCAGCGAAATGATACAAGAAGCTATGCCCATCGATATGGATTTATTGAGCAGACTCACTTTTTTTCTCCTTATCCACAGTTTTGCTGCTGTCCTGTTTGCTTTCCGCAGCTTTCGTCTCAATCACCGCTTGCTGGTCTGCCTGTCGCACTGTAGTCTGGGGATGGGTTGACGTGTGCTCATGAGAAAATACACTGGGCATGTCGAATATCAATGATCTCATATTGGCGACCCTCTGGTGATGCCGTTCCACGCGCCTTTTGTGGAATTGACCGTCCAGCAGGTATTTGTCCTCATCGACATTTTCAAAAGCATGTGTATCCTTCTGCCGCGCCGTTGAAAAAGAGGGCCTCTCAACAGCATCACCGGAAGGCGCATCCAGCAACATATCTACGGGTGTATGCGCCGCGAGACCTTCTATCATGTTGATATCGATCGTCGCCTCGTTGCGGGGATTGACCGCCGACAGACTCGCTTCTGCAAAGATCGTACGCATGCGCTGCCAGTACCGCGTGATAGCCACTTGCGTTCGTTGATTTTTGTACTCGGCGAGCAGAGCGCGGAATGCGTCGGCACTGCTTTGCGCCTGCACAATGCGTTCCCGTCCCCTGGCATGGGCATCCATCACCACCGCCTCCGCCTGCCCCCTGCTGTGCGCGATCATCTTCTCCCGCGTGCGATTGGCATTGCTCTCTGCTTGCGCACGCTCGGCAATCGCATCGTTGACATCCCGGAATGCAGCAATTGTTTCTTCTATCGGGCTTATATCGACGATGTTGAGAGAGACAACCTCTACGCCAACGTCGTATTCTTCGAGAAGTTCGGTGATCTCGACCAACAGGTGGTGTTGAATGATATTGCGGTTGGAAGTCAGGATCAGATCAATAAAATTCTGACCCATGATATTGATCAACTCTTCCCGCAAGAGCATGGAGACCACCTCGAGAGGGTCGGTAGATGCGTACAGAAAATTTTTCAGATTATCGATCCGGTATTGAAGGGCGATATCCACCTCAAACAGGTTCGTATCTCCGGACAATATTGTAAAATTGGCTGTGCCGCCGCTCTTACTGGCTATCTGGTGCTGGACGATCCGCTTGACCTTGCGAATCTGA
>JAJEAX010000076.1 GCA_022822565.1 Candidatus Latescibacterota bacterium | reverse complement strand
AATGTCCCACGTCTTCCAAATCTTTTCCGGCCTCGCCATCCTCATCGCCTGCCTCGGACTCTTTGGTCTGGCTGCGTTTACCACTCAACAGCGCACCAAGGAAATCGGCATTCGCAAAATCCTCGGAGCCTCTGTCTCAGGTATTGTGTGCTTGCTCTCCAAAGACTTTCTCAAACTCGTCATCATCGCCAATCTCATCGCCTGGCCAATTGCATACTACGCAATGAACCAGTGGCTCCAGAGCTTCGCTTACCGCATCAACCTGGACATCGGCACATTTATCCTGAGCGGCCTCATCGCCTTGCTCATCGCGCTTCTGACCGTCTGCTATCAAGCCATCAAAGCTGCGCGAGCAAACCCGGTGGAGGCACTGAGGTATGAGTAATGGCAAAGGTAAGAGAGCCTACCTCTGTTCACACGCTTGACATACTGTGTTCAAACCTGTATTTTCCGCGTCAAAGGAGAACACCGTGTTTGAACCCAGTATGAAAACATTTTACGATACCCACGGCTATCTCGTCGTAAAAAGCCTCTTTCAAAAAGAAGAACTCGCCGACGTCATACAGCGCACCGACGAAATTGTAGCCAACCCGGATCGAGCACCCGAAGGCGTCTCAATAGGCCGTGAAGGCAATACCGTAAAAGACAAATCAAACCTTGAAGCGCAAAATCAAAGTGTGCGCGTTCTCGCATTTGTCGTGCGCTTTGACCCCACCTATCGCCCCATTGCCAGAAATCCCAAATTACTCGCACTCGTTCGCGGCTTAATAGGACCGCGCATTCGCGTATTTCGCGACCAGATGCTGCTCAAACCGCCGGGCGGTCAGGCCAAACCACCGCACCAGGACCAGAGCTATTTTCGCGTACAACCCATCAATGGTCTCATCACCGCCTGGATTGCCTTAGACGACGCCACAGATACCAATGGCTGTATGCGTTATGTGCCCGGCTCACACAGACACGGCATCTTCGACATCACCCCTGATCCTGACCGTCCCGTGCATCACATACCCGATACAAAAAACATCGACCTCCCCAAATCCGTCGCCTGTCCCGTACCCGCAGGATCTGTCATTTTTCACCACGGCTGCACCCTGCACCACAGCGAAATAAATCACACAAACACCTGGCGCAAAGCGCTCATCCTCCACTATGCCACAACCGATTCTCGCTCTGAACGCGAACAACTCAACAACGAAATCTCTCTTGAAATTGACTAAATTGAATTTGGAACACATTGTATCTTTGCAAGTAAAACATTAAACCCACATTTTCACCTGGAGAACCCCATGCGCCCGATCTATCTCATCCTCCTGCTCCTGTTCACAGTCCCGGCTTACGCAAACGAACATTACCGCGCAGCCGTGGATTCTATTCCCTCGCAAATTCCCGACCGCATTGTACTCAACTGGTCGGACGATCCCACCACTACGGCATCGATCACCTGGCGCACCGATACGAGCATCGCACAAGCCGAAGGCCAAATCGCAGAAGCCGATGCCTCGGCCAATTTTACCACCTGGGCCAGAAGCGAAAACGCGCGCACTGAAAAATGGGAACACAATAAAAATACTGCCCATTTCCATTCGGTCACATTCAAGGGCCTCAAACCCAACACCCTCTATGCCTACCGCGTGGGTAGCGATAAAATCTGGAGTTCCTGGTATCAATTTCGCACAGCCTCAGCCGAACCAGATGATTTCACATTCATCTACTTTGGCGATGCACAAAACAATTTGCTCGCTCTTTGGGCACGCACCATTCGAACCGCTGTACTCGACGCGCCCCACGCCGACTTTATCCTCCACGCAGGCGACCTAGTCAACCGTCCCAACAGGGATAGCGAATGGCAGGAATGGTTTGAATCTGGCGACTGGATCCATGCAAAAATCCCCAGCATTTCTACGCCGGGGAATCACGAATACTACAAAAATGGCGTCACACGCCGTCTATCTGTTCTATGGCGACCGCATTTCACCCTGCCCGAAAATGGCCCCAAAGGCTTTGAGGAAACCACCTATTACACAGACTATCAGGGCGCGCGTATCATCTCCCTCAATTCCAATGAAGGTCGTGAAAAACAGGTCCCCTGGTTGGAACAAGTGCTCAAAAACAACCCCAATAAATGGACCTTTGTCACATTCCATCATCCCGTCTATTCGGCATCCGATGGCCGCGACAACAAAGACCTGCGCGAAGCCTGGAAACCTCTCTTTGACAAATACGCCGTCGATCTGGTGCTCCAGGGGCACGATCATACGTATGCCAGAGGGAATAACATCGGCAACGGCGTAACCGTACGCGACTCAACCAAAGGCACTGTGTACGTCGTATCGGTCAGCGGTCCCAAACAATACAAACTCAGAAAAGACCGCTGGATGACGCGCGGTGCGGAAAACACGCAACTTTATCAGGTCATCACAGTATCGGGCGACACCTTACACTACCGCGCAATGACCGTTGTGGGTGAACTCTACGATGCTTTTGATCTGGTAAAACAGATGGGCAAACCCAACAAACTCATCGATCGCGCGCCTCAATCCCCCGAACGCCGTTGGGAAAATACCCTCGAAAAGAAAAACAAAGACGACAAAGTTTTTTAATCAATTAGTGGTCTCGGGGGCGAATCTCTGTGTTCGCCCCTTAATCTGTGTTTATCAGTGTTCATCTGTGGTTGCATCTCGCGCTATATCCACTTCACGCCCCTCCTCCTCACTGCGATAAATCCCATCCAAAATCGCCATCACCTGAAGCGACTGCTCAGCCGGCACTGGCGACGGTTTGCCCTCTGCAATCGCCCTAGCAAACGTCATGCATTCCAGCGCGTGTGCTTTGGCAATATCGCCCGTATCTTGCAATGCGTATTTGTGATGTTGCTGCGTCTTATAATCCGAATAATAAATCTCACTACTGGGCAAATGTGCGCCACCCTTCGTGCCGTAAAGCCATATCTGTCGTTCTGACGGGGGACCTTGATGCAACATCCAGCTCGTCTCCAGAATAAGCGAAGCCCCATTTTCAAACCGCACAAAAGCCGCTGCAAAATCCTCCACATCAAATTCTTCGGGAATCGCACCTCCACTGCGCCCCATCGTACTGAAAGCGCCCTCCTGATGTGCCAACTCCGCCTTCGCCACCCCCGTTACAGCTACGGGATTTGGATTGCCCATCAACCACAGCGTCAAATCCAACACATGAACGCCAATATCGATACACGGCCCGCCACCACTGTGCTTTTTCATAATAAAACCCGGCCGCGCGGGCACACCCGACTTTCGCAACATCCAGCATCGCGCGTGATACACATTTCCCAACACCCCGGTATCCAATTCCCGCTTCATCGCCAGAGATGACCC
>JAJEAX010000210.1 GCA_022822565.1 Candidatus Latescibacterota bacterium | reverse complement strand
GAGAGGTGTTGGATGGACTTCACACTTCTTAAGAGCGGTGGGTTTTTGCAACCTGCCGCTCATTTTTTTGTTTAAAAAATGAGATTTTCGCTTGACTTCTCCTAATTGATTCGTCATATTACTAAAAAATTAGTAATATTTCAAGGAGGGTCTTATGGCTGCGAAGAAAAGGCTGGCTGAGGCCGAATGGGAAGTGATGGATGGCGTTTGGCATCTCGACCGCCAGGTTACGGTGCGCGATGTTGTCGATTACCTGTATCCCAATGGGGAGAAGGCTTATACGACGGTGCAGACGATTATGAATATTCTGTTTGAAAAGGGTGTGCTCAATCGGCAGAAGATCGGTCCGGTGAATGTGTACAAATCGGCTCTGTCGCGGGAAGATGCGGCGCAGGACGAGACGCGCACGCTGGTGTCTCGTATGTTTGAGGGATCTTTTGGGGCGCTGGCAACATATCTCGTGGATTCTGGTGAGCTTTCTCAGAAAGAGTTAGATGAGTTGCGCACGCTGATTGAGGCAAGGGAGAAAGGAGGCGCGTAATGGATTTGTTGATCTATTTGGCCGAGGTGTGGTGGCCGCTCTATGCGGTGCATTTTGTCGAAGTGTCGCTGTTTATTTTGCTTGTGTGGATAGTGGATCGCTGGATGAAGCTGGATACGCGATTGCGGTATGTCCTGTATTTGCTGGCGTTAGCAAAGGTGTTTGTGCCGCCTTTTTACGCGATTCCGCTGCCAGAGTTTTTGACGGTATCCGACGATGTACCGATTGGACCGGTTTATGCCGGTATGGTCTCTGGCGAGGAGGTTGTTGCGCCCGTACAGGTTGCACCTCTTCCTCTGGCATTTTATCTGTTTTTTCTGTGGGGTGTTTCAGTTCTGGTATGGTCAGGCGTGACGTTGTGGAAGAATGCGGCGTTTCATCGCGCGCTCCATTTGGCAGTGCCGGTTGATCTGGTGAGAGAGGCAGGATCTCTGGATAAGGCGCGGGATATGAAGGTTTATGCCAAAGCCAGTCTGCGCTCTCCGCTTCTGGTCGGTATCGTAAAACCGAGATTGTATTTGCCATCGCATTGGTCGTCCTGGTCGTCTGAGGAGTTGCGTGGCGTTGTTGCACACGAGTTGGCGCATCGGGATAATCGCGATATCTGGGTGCTGTTTTTTCAGGCGATAGCAATGGCGCTGTTTTGCATAAATCCGCTAATCTGGTTGCTGAACCGAAGGCTGACTTTTTTGCGCGAGTTGCGCTGTGACGAGGCAGTGTTGCGCGAGACGAATCTGACGCCTGCCGAATACGGGCGGCTGTTGTTCGGATTTGTGGATAGACGCCCCGTTCTGAGTGCGCTGTATTTCAACGAGCGAGGAACCGCGCTTAAGAAACGATTGGAGTATGTACTCAATTTCAAGGAGGACAATGTGACACGATCCCGATGGCAGTTGGCAATTCCCATTCTCATTGGTCTGGCGATTGTGCCTTTTTCGATTCGAGAGGCATATACGCAGGATGATGTTGAGGTTATGGAATTGGCCGAGGAAAAGAAAAAGCCCGAACTCACATCGGAGCAACAGACCCCACCGCCTGCATCTGTTGATGCTGATAGCAGTGAAGTTTTCGAATATAAAGAGGTTGACGTAAAGGCCCATCCTATAAGTATTCCTACACCTACATATCCCGAAAAGGCGCGGAAGGAGAGGATAGAAGGCAAAGTGACTTTGAAATTGCTGGTCCATGTAGATGGCTCGGTGAGAGATGTGAATGTTTTGGAAGGGCCAGAAGTCTTTCATCAAGCGGCGATAGACGCGATCTCTCAATCTCGGTTCAAGCCTGCGGAACACAATGGCAAGGTTGTGCCCGTATGGGTGGTTACGCCGATTGAGTTTTCATTAGATTCCTCGGACACGGACCTCCAACTCACGTCGCCTGTGCCAATTGATGCTGATGGTAATGAGGTTGAGATCCCCAGACTTTTCGAGGTCGAAGCTCCGCCCGAACTCTTGCAATCTGTTAAATTTGTGCATCCACCAAAAGTTACTGTGCGTCTGGAGCTTAAGGTCAATGTGGATAGTTCAGTGAGCGTTGTGAAGGTTTTGAAAGGTCGGGAGGAATTTCATCAGGCGGCGATAGACGCGATCTCTCAATATCGGTTCAAGCCGGGGACACTCAATGGCAAAGTTGTGCCCGTGCGGATGACTGTGCCGATCACGTTTCGATTGCCAAAGCAACAGACCCCACCACCTGCGTCTGTTGATGTTGATAGTAGTGAGGCTAAAGTCCTTGAGTTTTTCATGGTAGAAGTAAAGCCCAAAGTCCTGCACTCTGTTAAGCCTATGCACCCCGAGGAAGCACTCAGAGACAGTTTGGAAGGCAAAGTGTTTTTGAAGTTCATAGTTAATTTGGATGGTTCGGTGAGCGATGTGAGCGTTTTGAGGGGGCCAGAGGTGTTTCATCAAACGGCGATAGATGCGGTATCGCAATATCGGTACAAGCCTGCGGAGCACAATGGCAAATCCGTAGCTGTATGGATGATTCAGCCGATGTCATTTCGGTTGCCAACGGAATAGATTGCTCCGTTGTTGAAGTAGGGTGTCGAAATAGCTAAAAAAATGACCCCCGGAATGCGTATTTCGGGGGGTGGTCGATATGGATCATCAACAGTTTGCAGTTACCAGATGGTTTTGACATCTGATGCTTGAATTTTTGCATCGCGTGTAATAACTGGGACATCGAAATATAGGCCTGTAGCTGCTATAACGCGGTCAGGTAGATCGGGTATATCTACACGAGGAATATCTTGCATGGATTTTACTATTCTACTGTCTAAAGGTATTTCCGTCAGCACTGCTTCTGGATTTGCCAATGTGTCTGTGAGCCGTCTCAACGTTTCTGATGCAATACGTTGTTTTTCGCTAAGATAGACAATTTCTGCTAATGACAGAGCAGAAACACCGACATAAAATCCATCTTTCGCAGCTTTTTCGATTGTCTGTTTTGCTATTTGTGAGAGCGCACTGGAACCAAACAAATACCAGATTGCGGTGTGTGTATCTGCCACAGCAGCCAGCATTTTATTTTTTTTCCTCAGCAAAGTTTTCAAAAATCTCTCGCCGGATA
Organism: Candidatus Latescibacterota bacterium; assembly: GCA_022822565.1. Taxonomy (GTDB): domain Bacteria; phylum Latescibacterota; class UBA2968; order UBA2968; family UBA2968; genus VXRD01. Next base: position 2,039 of record JAJEAX010000210.1, on the reverse strand, counting down.
TCGTCAATATCTTCGGCTGAAGGTGCTGGTCCAAGGTCGGCACAAAGACCATATACAGACCGCAATGGCAGTTTGGGAGATGTTCGGGAAGTATCTACTACCTCAAGATGTGCTTCCAGATCCGGTACAATTCTCTCAATTAACTGTACTTTCTCTATTGGAGTAAGTTGTTTAGCCAGATGCAATACGTTCTGTAATGAAGCGTTTTGCAATTCCATATTGCGTCCTTTGGTTTGTTGATTGACGTTGTTCTGAAAAAAATAATATATGGACTATTGGATAGGCAGTCAACCGTGGGCTTAAATTGAGTAGGGATAACGGATGGAGAAGGGAAAGTTATACATTTGGTTGATTCTCGCGCTTGTGCTGGGCGGATGCTCCCGGGGGATTGACGAATACGTGCGTCAGTCGCGCCATGTGGATGTCGATGTGCGGGTATATGGGGTTGAGAAGTTGGGGAAGAGTGGTCAGGTGGATGCTGTACCGCATTTGATTCGGGCATTGAAAGATGAAAAAGTGCGGGTGCGGTTGGCAGCGATAGATGCGCTGGGTATGCTGGAAGACAGGCGGGCGACTGAGGTGCTCATTCCTTTTTTGCGGGACAAGCGGGCGGTTCTGGCATTGGCGGCGATAGATGCGCTGGGTCAGATTGGCGATTCAACTGCGATGGATGCATTGGTCGCTGTTGTGCAAGAGGAGGTGCCTGTATTGCGGTTGACAGCGATAGATGCGCTGGGTCAGATTGGGGATTCGACTGTGGTCGCTGTTCTGTGTTCACAAACGCAAAGTAAAATATCCCAGGTGCGATGGGTTTCAGCAGTGGCTTTGAGACGCATTGGGGCGCCTCAGGCGATTGGCCCTCTGGCAAATTTGTTGGGCGATGAAGAGATACGCCAGACTGTCCTGCTTGCTCTGGCGCAGATTGATAAAAATTGGCGTGCGCGACCAGAGGTCGAGGTGGCTGTGGGGAGCTTTCGGCGCGATTTGATGCAAGGTGATATACTGGGTGATGACCGGGCAATTGTTCGGTCTCGCGCATTGGAGGGTCTCAATGCGGTTGTCCCCGACTGGCGAGAGAAAAATTGGGCAGACGAGTTGGTGATGCATTGGTGCCGTCAGGTGACAGCGGGCAATGACGATGAGCGAAAGGTCGCTGCGCGTTTTTTGGGCGATTTGAGAGATCAACGAGCAGTGCAGGCATTACTTGCCGCAATAGAAGATCGAGACCGCAATGTGCGTCGGCAAGCCATTCAGTCGCTGGGCAATATGGGAGATATGCGTGCGGCAGGTGTATTGAGGCGCGTAGTTATGGGAGAAGACGGGTATGTTCGCGCAGCAGCGGCGCGGGCACTGGGCGCATTGCGCGATACGAGTGCTGTTGATATGCTGATCTCGGTCGTGGATCGAGAGATGCATTTGGAGGGGCGATCTGGAGATGAATTGATGAAGTCAATTGCCCGTGCTCTGGGTAATTTAAATGACAGGCGAGGCGTAGATGCTTTGATCCGTTTGTTGGGCCATCCGGGGGAACATGTCCGAAGCTCCGCTGCAGAGTCGTTGGGACAAATAGGCGATGTGCGAACGGCGGATGCTCTGGCGAAAGCGTTAAATGATAGCTCGGTTTTTGTGCGCTGGTCTGCGGCGTGGACACTTGTCACATTGAAGGATGTGCGTGTGGTACCTGTGCTGGTGGAGATGGTGGGTAAGGGAGCGAATGTGCAGATGGCGGTGAGAGCGCTTCGAGATATTGAGCCAGATTGGCGCAACAGGCCCGATGTGCAGGAGAAAGTAGATGCGTGGATTTCTACATTTGAGAATGGTAAGGGAGTGGAACGCATTGCAGCTGCTATGAGGCTTTCTGATATAGGTGGCGATCGCGTTGTCGAGGTCTTAAAACGCGCTTTGCGAGAACGCGATCTGGATGTTATTGCAGCGGCGCATCCATTTTTTATTCGCGAGTATTCCGCATTTGCAACTTCTGCTCTTGTTCAGGCTCTGGAGCACGAAGGCGATGAGCGCATGGCCAGTGCAATGCTCGC
>JAJEAX010000165.1 GCA_022822565.1 Candidatus Latescibacterota bacterium | reverse complement strand
TTGCTCTATGTGGTGGATGTGGCGCAATCGCTGTATTTTCGCCAGTTGTTTCAGGTGTTGGAATTGATGGAATACGACTGGCGAGAAAAATGCGCGCATGTGCAATTTGGGCGGTTGCGTTTCAAAGATGGCAGTGGGGCCTCAACGCGCAGGGGCAATGTGGTTTTTTTAGAAGATGTGCTGAATCGAGCGATTGAGTTGACGCAAAAAATTATTGCCGATAAGAATCCCGATTTGCCCAATAGTGATCAGATTGCACGAGATGTGGGCATTGGTGCGATTATTTTTGCGGATCTGGATTCCAAACGGACGCGCGATATTGTGTTTGATTGGGACGAGGTTCTAAATTTTAACGGCGAAACCGGTCCCTATCTGCAATATACGCACGCGCGATATTGCAGTGTGTTGCGACGTTATGACGGCACTTTGCCGCCGCGAGATATCGACTTCGCGTTGTTAAATGAGCCAGAAGCTATTGAGGTCGTCAAATGTCTTGCGCGTTTCCCCGGGCAGATTCAAAAGGCTGCGGATGAATACGAACCCTCTGCTGTGACAACGCTTATGATTGAATTGTGTACGGTTGCTAATCGGTTTTACAATGCCCATCAGGTTGTTTCTGAACAAGCGGATTTGACGGCTGCCCGCGTTGCGCTGGTCTATGCGATTAAGACGGTGTTGGCATCGGGCCTGACTTTGCTGGGGATGAAAGCGCCAGAACAGATGTGATACCGTATCGTGGAAGAGCACTGTGTTTGATCTACCTGATAAACCCATATTTCTCACTGGTTTTATGGCAACGGGGAAAACCAGAGTCGGGCGCATTTTGTCCGGATGGTTGAATCGGACCTTCGTTGATACAGATGAATTGGTGGTCGATGCTGCTGGGAAAACAATTCCGGAAATTTTTGAGGAATGTGGTGAAACCGCATTTCGCCAGTTGGAACACCAGGCGGTTATCGTGGCATCGAAGATGGGCAATGTGATCGTTTCTCTCGGTGGTGGTGCCATTACTCAGGAGCGGAATTGGGCGGTCATTCGCAAAACCGGCGTGTGTTTGTGTTTTCGCGCTTCTGTCGATACGATTTTTGAACGGGTCAGTCGCAAGCGCGATGAGAGACCCTTGCTGGCCGGGCTGGATGATGAGGGTTTGAAGAACAAAATTGAGGTGATGATGGCGGAGCGAGAGCCATTCTATGCGCGTGCAGATGCGTTTGCAACTTCGACAAATGATCACACGCCCGAAGATACGGCAGAGACAGCATTGATTGAATTACAGAGTGTTTTTGAAACCACCGATAAACAGGGATGAACAATGAGGAGGTAAAAATGTTGGAAATACACAAAAATTACGTTCTCGACGAAAACCAAAATCCAATCGCTGTGCAGATTCCGCTTGCGGAATTTGAACGCATCGAAGAGATCATTGAAAATTATGGTCTCGCACGCCTGATGGATGAAGTTCAAGATGAGCCGTGTCTCACAGGAGAAGAAGCATACCAACACTATCGGTCACTGAAAAATGAACTGGAGGGTTGATTATACGGAGAGATTTTTGAGGGAACTGGCCCGCCTCCCCAAACATATTCAAAAACGAGCAGAAGCCATTGTATTTCATCAATTTTCTTCAACTAACCCCTTTCAATCAGGATATATCGAAAGCATGAAGGGATACCGAGATAAATATAAGATCCGCATTGGTAATTATCGTATAGGGATCGCGGTTGATCGAGAGAACAGGGTGATTATATGTCAGCGTATTGCTCATCGACGAGATATTTACAGAATATTTCCGTAGTCAAGGATGGTGTGATGGAAACGGTGACGGTTGATTTAGGTGATCGAAGTTATGATATTTTGATCGGTCGCGATTGCTTGCGCGGTTTGGGCGATTTGTATGCAGAGCGCGGTTTGGGAGAAACAGCGGCAATTGTGACCAATCCGACGGTTGCCGCGCTCTATCTCAATGCGGTTCGGCAGAGTCTCTCGCGCGCCGGTGTGAAGGTTGTGGTCGTGACCGTGCCCGATGGCGAGCAATACAAGACGCTTGAGACAGCGGGGCAGATCTATGGCGATTTGATCGCGGCGGGATTGGATCGCAAGTCCTGTGTCGTGACATTGGGCGGCGGTGTGGTTGGCGATATGGCTGGTTTTGTCGCTGCGACGTATTTGAGGGGTGTTGATTTTGTGCAGGTGCCCACGACGCTGGAAGCGCAGGTCGATGCGAGTGTTGGGGGTAAAACAGCTGTGGATCATGTTTTGGGAAAGAACATGATCGGTGCTTTTCACCAGCCAAAGTTGGTGTTGATCGATACGGCTACACTCGATACTTTACCCAAACGCGAAGTGCGGGCGGGTATGGCCGAGGTGATCAAGCACGGGATTATACGCGATCCCGGTCTGGTGTCGTTTTTGGAAGATCACATTGAAGATGCTGCAAATTTAAGCCTGCCTTCGGATCAGATCAATTGGCTCGTTGCCCAACAGTGTCGCATCAAGGCGGGGGTTGTGGCTGCCGATGAAACAGAGAAAGGCGTACGCGAAATTTTGAATTACGGCCATACGGTGGGACACGCGCTGGAAGTGGTGACGCATTACGATTATTACAAACACGGTGAGGCGGTGTGTTTGGGGATGTTGGCCGCAGGGTATATCGCTATGCAAAAGGGGATGTGGTCAGGGGATGCGTTCGAGCGGCAAAATGCACTTATTGCCCGTCTGGGCATTCCCAAAGGCGTGCCTGATTTGAAGGTCGATGAGGTGTTGGAGCGGATGATGAGTGATAAGAAAGCGCGGGATGGTATCATCCGCTTTGTATTGCCCGAGCGGATCGGAAAAATTGTGCCGCGAGATGATGTGGCGCACGAAGAAATCGTTGCGGGGATTCAGTATATGCAGCATCAAGCGTTGGGATAGGAGATTTTTATGAGTGAAGATATTGGTCACGAATGCGGTGTGGCAGCCCTCTACTGGCTCAAGGAGAACGGCGATGCCGGTGATACCGCATCGAATCACTGCGATACAGGCTTTGAAAATGTTGCAGCACTTATGCCGAGTATGTTGCTCGACCTTCAAAATAGGGGACAACTCGCCGCGGGATATTGCTCCTATCACCCCAACCGCGATCATCTTTTACGCACATTCAGAGATCTGGGCGGCGTTACCGAAGCCTTCCGCATGTCGCATCCCGGCAAATACCAGTCCATTATTGACCAATATGCAGGGATAGCTGCGATTGGGCATACGCGCTATGCGACCAGTGGCGAAGACGATGTGCGCTATGCACAGCCTTTTGAACGACAGCACGGGCGTATTTGGAAATGGTTTAGCCTGGCTTTTAATGGCAATCTGGCCAATTACACGCTGTTGCGCGAACGCCTGTTGTCCAAGCAGGGGTATCACTTTACCCTCAATATCGATACCGAAATCATCATGCATACCCTGGCGTATCGGTTGAAGGGTGAAAATCCACCCGATCTGGCCGATGTGATGCGCACGCTTTCCCGCGATTTTGACGGTGCTTATAATATCGCATTTCTCGATGCCTCGGGGCGCATGTTCATCTCGCGCGATCCGCTCGGTTTGCATCCCATGTGCTGGGGGGTCAAAGGCCGCCTCTTTGCCGCTGCCAATGAATCAACGGCTCTTTCCAATCTCGGTTTTGCCGATATCAAATGGCTCAAACCCGGGGAAATGATAATTATTGAAGATGGTAATCTGCGCGTTGCGCAATATACGAAATCAAAAAAAACAGCCCGTTGTTTTTTTGAATGGGTCTATTTTTCCAATGTTGCCAGTGAAATTGACGGCCTCAGCGTTTATACTTCTCGCGCTGAGGCCGGTCGTATTTTGGCCGAAAAAGAAAACGAGAAAATCGACGATTCATGTGTGGTTGTGCCCGTTCCCGATACGGCCAAAGCAGCAGCTGATGCCTATGCCCACACCCTGAATATGCCCTGTATGGAAGGTGTGATCCGCAATCGCTATGTGGGGCGCACTTTTATTCAGCCCAAAACCACCCGCTCGCAGAGTGCCAAGAGCAAGTACACGTCATTGGCTTCTGTTTTATCGGGCAAGCGCGTTTTCCTCGTGGAAGATTCTATTGTGCGCTCCCTCACGCTTCGCACCCTTGCCCATCAGGTACGCGACAGCGGCGCGACCGAGGTACATGTGCGCGTGGCCTGTCCGCCTATTGTCGCACCGTGTTTTTACGGGATTGATATGACGACTTTGAATGAACTCTTTGCCCCCGAACACGTCCCGGTGCGATACCGGGGTATGCCCAGCGCACAAACGCTAAAAAAAATGGCTATCGATCTCGAAATCGATAGCCTGAGGTACCTCGATGTTCCCGACCTGGATTCCAGTATTGGGTGTGAAACAGATACCCTGTGTCTGGGATGTGTTACGGGAAAATATCCCACAACATGGGGCAATCGCCTCATGCGCGAGGCTCGCAAACACCCCGAGACTGTTGGTCGCCTCTATGGGTGATCTCGTTGCAGAGACTTACCGCTCCCCAAATCGCGCTTCGAGGTCGCGTAATCCTTCATTATTTCCCAAAATTGTCAATCGGTCATTTTCTCGCAGTACGGTATCGCCGCGGGGAATCACCATGCGCCCGCCGCGGCGCAACATCGCCACGAGACAGCTTTTTGGAAAATCCGTCTCGATCAGGGCACGGCCAATGAGGTCGGCGGTCGCGTGGTTGTGACGCAATGTCAACAATAAAAAGGCTTCGTCGTGCAATAGGGCTTCTTTTAGCTCGACTTCATCGCTGGCGGCGTGCCATTCGCGCAAGAAGTTTTCATCGTCTGCACGCCGCGCAATTTGTGCGAGAATACGCAAGTGTTGTGAGGGGTCGTGTTCTGGGCTGAATAAAAAAAAGAGTGCGGTTAGCTGCGTTTCTACCTCGTGCCCGGTCAGAGAATCTGTAAACTGAATGTGAATGCCCGGCAGTGATCGCACGAGGACCATTTCGCAGTGTTCAATTCCGTCAATCCGCAGATGTGGCAATCCCACGCCGTGCGTCACGGGTGTCGCGCCAATATGCGTGCGGTCCAGCAATTGTTTTTCGATTTCATCGATGGTATGCGGCACCCGACCCGCGAGCCAGTCCGCTACCTGCCGCACGACCTCCTCAAATTCAGCCGGGCGATCCAGATCGATGACCAGACTTCGCGCTGCTATCTCTTCAAAGGGATCTTCGTCGCGCAATCCCTTTTCCTTCAGAATGCCCCTCAATTCGACATCCAGGCCGGTGTATCGCCTTTGTCCCCAGCGTTCAAACATGTGGTAAATCGCACCATCGCGAGTTACCTTGTCTCGGGCAAATTTGAAGTACCAAATCGTTCCTATCAGGATCAGTCCGAGGGAGAATAGAGACGATAACCAGCCCATTTCAATGATTAACACACACGAAGAGACTATGCCGAATAACTGCATCCACGGGTATAGCGGTGAATGATATCCCGAGTCGTAGGAATCCAATCCGCTTTCGCGCATGACAATTACGGCCAGGCATACCAGCGCGAACATCAATAATTGAAACGCACTGGCCAATTTGGCAATTTTGGTTGGGTCGAGAAAGATGAGGATTAAAATAATTACGCCCATGGTGGCCAGTACCGCCTGGACAGGTGCGCCTTTTGCATTTAAATGCTGGAAAAATCTCGGCATCATGTAGTCTCGGCTCATTGCCAGGGGATAGCGAGAAGCCGAGAGCATTCCGGCATTGGCGACTGATATAAAGGCGAGGAAGGCAGCCACGGAGATGACCATCACGCCCCAATCGCCAAATACAGCTTTAGCCGCTGAGGCGGCGGGTGTTAAATCACCTGCGAGTTGATCGAGTGGCAACACACCGACCATGACGCCCGTGCCCAATGCATAGACCAGAACGGCCGTGATCAATGAAAAGATGACGCCCAAAGGCAAATTGCGTTCGGGATGTTTTATTTCTTCAGACAAACTCGCAACTTTTGTCACGCCCACATAGCTGATATAGACCAGTCCCGCTGTGGATAATATCGTGTGGGTCTCTGCCTCGAATACTGCGGTCAATCGCGTGCGTTCAATAGTGGGTATGCCCCCTCCGATAAATATCCCCAGGATCGCCAATAGACCCAACACCAGTGCTATTTGAAATCCACCGCTTTTTTGCGTGTCCAATAGATTCAGGACGCCCAATCCAATCGCAATTGTGACGGCCACGGGTGTTATCGGCAATTCGGGCACATAAAGCGCGATGTACGCTCCCATACCCACGAGTGCGAATGCCACTTTTAATACCATTGCCAGCCATGTGCCAATGCCTCCAAGCGTGCCCATCCACGGTCCGAGCGAGCGATCCAAAAAATAATACACGCCACCCGCGCGGGGCATTGCGGTTGCCAGTTCAATAATGCTGAACATCGCGGGTACGAGCGGAACAGCGGCAATGATATACGCCAGTACAATGGCCGCACCGGCCTGTTCGGCAGCCAGTCCCGGCAATAAAAAGAATCCCGCACTCAGAGTAGCACCTGTTGAGATTGCATAAACACCGAATAAGCCGAGTTCTTTTTTTAATTTTGCTGTTTTCATCTTTTTTATCTGCTTTCTATCTCGACTCTAACATTTTGGGCTTCAGGCGTAAAGGCCACCAGTGTTACATCGCCTTCTCGATAATATGTGCCATCCCGAAAGGCCGCTTTTGTCAACGCGGGTGTCAGGGGTTTGCCGTTTATTTTTATGCCTGCAACTGTTATTTCACGCAATCGCAATGTGAATTCGGGCACCTGTACGGGCAAATCGAGTGTTATTATTTGTTCTGCTACCTCGATATCGGCCATTTCGCGCGCGATTGCATAGTTGGTAATTTCACTGCATTTGCGCCACTGAGATTTCTCGCCATTGGGATCGCGTTCTTTTAACCGCCGCACAATGGTCTGAAATGCCCGAAATCCGCGCCGATCTTCATTGTGAATCCCGTAAAATCCCTGCCAGTGGCTGATCATTACGGCGGGGTCGCCCGCGTCGATGACTTCGGGCAAACGCCCACCCTGGAGGTCCGATGTGATGTAATAATCTACATCTACCTCGCCATATCCGGTCCACGATCCCGTGCGATCACCCGTCGCGGCGATCACTTCACCCATTGCCTCGCCGCGCTCGGGTTTGGGATACCACACCGGACAATCTACCGCACCGCTGGACGATACGCGCTTGAATAGATACGGTGTTGGATTGCCCGTTATCCTGCGCACGGCGTTTTCCGCACATCTGGCATAAAAGTCTATTGGATTGCCAAATCCCCCTGGGCTTGTCACTCCTGCAGGGGTTAATCCCACATTGTGCAAAATCTCACACGCCAGCGCGATATAATTTGTCACCCGCTCTTCTTCGTCGGTTGGCAAATTGTTCCATCCCCATTGTTCCCACAAGTTTGAATCGATGGGTTGCAATGTTTCAAGGTCAACCACAAAGGTGTGTGTGATCATTTCCGGCGTGATGTCGTAATTGGGCATAATCAGTTCCCGACACATCGCCAACCAGCTTTCCTGTTGCGCTTTGGAGAACAAGGGAAGCCCATGGTCTATTCGCCCAAGCGCGGCGGGACACGGTACCACGCTGAATTTGCCCTTTACGTCGTGTTCCAGACAGAATTCGGCAAATTCGCGCGTGAACGATTCTGGATGTACTACGGGTACATCTTCCCAGCGATAATCCGTTCCATCTACGGCCTGGCGGTCTCGCATAAAAAAATAATTTAAATTTACCAGTACGGTCGAGTCATCAAAAATTATCGATATCGGCACGCGGTCTAAGGCGTGTTTGTTGATTTCGACTTGCATAAAATACTCCTGTTTATAGGGGTGGGCTTGAGGAAGTGAGAAGATACCACAATTTTACACCTCTCACAATCCCCAATCATGTTGCTATCCAAAAATTCTTGCATTATCATGACGGATTGTGTACAACTGGTCGCAGTTCATTTAAATTTAAAAATTACAGGAGAATTACCATGGCAGCCGAAATGTATGCAGGCGCAGAATGGGATCCGGAAAACCCGCGCATGCATATTGGTACACAGCGTTTTTCCACGTCGGATGAGCATCTCGAATTTCTCGCGCGGTGTGGTGTTACGAATATGGCGCTCAACGATGCCAGAGAAATTACGCCAGATCCAAGTAGCGGTTGGACAGTGGAAGATATCGTGGAAAAGAAAGAGAAAGCGGCAAAACACGGTATCACCGTGGAAATGGTGGCATTGCCTGTGCAACATCTCAATGTCAATGGCAGTTTTGTGCCCGAGTTTATGCGCGGCAATATGAAAGATGGCGAAAAAGAAATAGAGATTGCCTGCGATATGGTGCGCGCTGCCGCAGATGCGGGTATTCCCGCGCTGAAGTATTTTCTTTGCGAAATGGAAAATCAACGCACGGAAGGCGTTCCGCTCGGGCGGGGGGGCGTGCGCTATTCCACGTGGGATTTGTCTGTGGCCGATGCGGATACGCCGCGGTATGATGAACCGGTTACAGCAGAACAAAATTGGGAATATGTCACTTTCTTTTTAGAGCGCGTCATTCCCGTTGCTACCGAATGCAAAGTGCGTATGGCCTGTCACCCGTGCGACCCCTGGTTGCCGCCGGGTTATAAGAGTGTTGATCGCGTGTTGGGCGGATACGATGGGTTCAAGAGTTTTATCGATATTTGCCCGAGTCCTTACCACGGCCTCAATCTCTGTCTTGGTTGTATGGCGGAGAGCGTTGTGGATCCGCGCAATGAGGTCGCCGATATTATTCGCTATTTTGGCAAGCGCAAAAAAATTCATCTTATCCACTTTCGCAATATCACGGGGGGGCGCAACAAGTTTCAGGAAGTTTATCCCGATGAGGGCGATATGAATATGTTTGTCCTGATGAAAGCGCTCAAGGAGGTCGGTTATCCGCACATGATCGTTCCCGATCACGCGCCTGGCCACGAGGCGCAAGGGCATTTCGAGCAGGCATTCGCCTTCCAATTTGGTTTTATCAAAGCTCTGCTTCAGGCGGTGGAGATCTAAATAAAAGAGGAGTGATATCCTTGAGTTATTCAATTCGAGAGATTCGAGAGGCATTGGGAACGTGCAGCCGATTGTCGCTTGCCGATTTGCCCACGCCGTTGATGGATTGCCCGAGGTTGGCAGAGAAGTTGGGCGGACCGCGCATTCTGGTCAAGCGCGAGGATCAGACGGGGTTGGCATTTGGGGGGAATAAGGTGCGCGAGTTTGAATATTCCGTAGCACCCGCTGTGGATGAGGGGTATGATGTGTTGCTTCACGGCGCGGCGTCGCAGTCGAATCAATCGCGGTTGACCGCAGCGGTTGCAGCCAGGCTGGGTCTGAAGGCTGTGATGGTGGGGCGCAAGGATGACCATGCAGATCCCATAAATGGCAATTTGTTGCTTACGCATCTGTTTGGCGCAGAGGTACATTTGATTGAGAGTGAGCAGGAGAAGGTAGCTGTTATCGAAAAGTTAAAGGCCGATGGATACAGTATCTATAACACGAGTTCGGATGGGTATTATTATCGCAGCGTGTCTTATGTGGATGGGTTTTTGGAATTGTGGGAGCAGATGCAGGCAATGGATGTGATGCCCGATGCGATATATGTGTGTGCGGGTGTGCATACGCATACCGGGCTTGTCGTTGGTGCAAGAGCGCTGGGTGTTGATGTGCGGATTATTGGCATAAGTCCAAGTCCACAGGACGATGCAAAAAAGAATGTGCAACTCGCCGAGGTTGCGAATGAGGTGTGCAAAATTCTGAATTTGGATCTGAATTTTACGGCAGATGATTTTGAGAGTTATGGCAAATACGCGGGACCGGCTTATGGGGTGCTGACGCCTGGCGCGCGAGAGGCTGTTTTGTTGGCCGCGCAAACCGAAGGGTTGCTGCTCGATCCCGTTTATGCGGGCAAAACGTATGGTGCAATGATTGAGCATATCCGCGAGGGATGGTATCGCAAAGATCAAACGGTTGTGTTTGTGCATACGGGTGGGACCCCTGCGCTATTTGCTTATGGCGATGAGTTGTTGGCATAAATATTGAAAGGATTTAACCGATGCAATCTGAATCTGACCGCCGCGACCAGAGTGTGCTTTACGAACCCAATGAGCGGCCTCCAAATACCATTACTTTCGCGCTCGGATTTCAGGCTGCCATGCTCTGTATTGCGGGCATTGTGATCACGCCTGTTATCGTGGTGAGGGCTGCGGGTGGAGGCGAGCCTTTTCTATCGTGGGCGGTTTTTGCCGCGCTTTTGGTCAGCGGGTTGACCACAGTGATACAGGCTGTGCGCGTTGGACGCATTGGTGCTGGCTACATTCTCCTCATGGGTACTTCTGGTGCTTTTATCGCGGTTTGCGTGACAGCACTTGTCAAGGGCGGTCCGGCGATGCTCGCGACTCTGGTCATTATTTCGTCGTTGTTCCAATTCGCGCTCTCGACGCGGCTCTCGCTGTTGCGACGAATCATTACGCCAACCGTGGCTGGAACGGTGATTATGTTGATCGCGGTGACCGTTATGCCGATCGTCTTTGATATGTTGGCGGATGTACCCGAAGGAACATCGCCAGCTGCCGCACCCACATGTGCTTTTGCAACCCTGTTCGTCGTCGTGGTGCTCGCGCTGCGGGTTTCGGGCGTATGGCGTCTTTGGGTGCCAATCATAGGGATTGTTGTTGGGTGTATCGTTGCCTCGTTTTTTGGGCTGTACGACATCCAGCGCGTTATCGAAGCTCCCTGGATTGGTTTTCCCGCAGGTGGCGGCTGGCCTGGTTTTGATTTCAGCTTTGGCCCTGTTTTCTGGTCGCTTCTTCCCGCCTTCATATTTGTGACCCTGGTCGGTGCGATCGAAACAATAGGCGATTCTATCGCCATCCAGAAGGTTTCGTGGCGCACGCCCCGCGCGCCCGAT
>JAJEAX010000371.1 GCA_022822565.1 Candidatus Latescibacterota bacterium | reverse complement strand
GAGCGCGCTGGGAATCGGATCCAAAAAGCGTTCCTCCCCAGTCGCCAAATACAAATCCAAAAGCATCTGCAAAACCCCAAAACTCTCGCCACCCGTAACAGAAGGCGGCTCAAAACGACGCGCCCAGGTCGGCTCCATATCCAAATTGTACTGCTGCGCCCACGCGGGCTGTGGCTCGGGCATCTGCGCCAAAATAATAAAATCACCACCGCGCTTAGCCGCATTGAGGAAGCGGTCATCGCCATAAACATCGTACGCCTCAACCATCGTCTCGATCACATCGGCAATCGCATTATCATTAAACGTATAATAATCCAAATAGCGCGTATTGGGATAGGTCCGCGACCACGTATTGGGATAACGCGCCTTCTTCACCGAAAATTTTTCCGGATCGGGAAAAACCTCAAACCGCTGCGGCCACGCCCCATTCGGATACTGCGCTTTGAGAAGCGCATCGAGACCGTATTGCACCGCCGCATGAATCTCCCCATTCTCAAAATTTTGCACCTTATCGACGCGCATCAACAACTGCAACGCACTCTGCGTATTATTATCGTCAAGCGTCGTGCGATTGCGGCGGTCACCCCTATGCACATCGCCTTGTTCCACATTGCGCCGAAAGTGCCAGCGCTTACTTTCCTCGGCATCAAAATCAATGCGATAATCCCAACCACCTGAAGCGAGTTGCCCCCACACAAGTGCGCGTGCCGCCTCAACAGCACCATTGAGAAACAGCGTATCGCCCGTAGCCTCATAAGCCTCCAAAAACGCCATACCCACAGCAGGCGTACCCGGCGGCTGCACCCAGATCGTCGAAGGCGACGCCGTACCCTCGCCCTCGCGCATAGAAAAATCGGTCTTATACCGCCACAAATAACCGCCATGAGTTGCAACATCGGTGCGAAAATAGCGCGTCGCCACAACCATAGCATCAATCGCATCCCGATGAAGACTTTCATCCGCACCGAGAGGCGCACTGATCATCATGAGCAAAATAAAAAGTTTTTTCATCTCATCCCTCGCAAGAAGCGCAGGCGGGCACGAGCCTGCCCCTGTATGATTTAAGCAGGGGAGCACCGCCTCTAAAAAAACTGGATCGCGGCTTTAATCCTGCCGCGATGACAATAGCATGAACCTGCATATCAGATACAACACCATCCACCAACCGCTGCAAGCTATCCCATTCACATCCTGCGGTCAACCGCAAAATGCCCACATCAGTTGCGCTTTTAATCTTTAACCTGTAAATTTCAGTCACAATGGACATCCTCTACCTCGACAACCACCTGCTGGTCGTACGCAAACCCGCGGGCCTGCTCGTACAGGGCAACCACACGCGCGATGAAAACTTACTGGACATGGGCAAAGCCTATCTCAAAGTCAAATTCAACAAACCCGGCAACGTATTTCTCGGACTCGTACACCGACTGGACCGCCCCGTATCGGGCGTCGTCGTCTTTGCGCGCACATCGACATCAGCACGACGCTTATCGCAACAATTTCGGGAGCGAACCGTAGAAAAACACTATATCGCTCTCGTCCACGGCAAAACCCCTGAAAACGGCCATCTCGTAAACCACATCGCGCGGCGACAAACAAAAAGCCGCATCGTAAACGCCCCTCATGGACAGCGCGCAGAACTCACTTACGAACGACTGGCATACCACAAAGGCATATCCTCAGTCCGCGTGGACCTCGCCACTGGACGCCATCATCAAATACGCGTACAATTCGCAGACATAGGCCACCCCGTACTGGGCGATTACAAGTACGGATCGCGCAAACCATTTCCCAACCGCGCCATCGCCCTCCACGCACAGAGCCTGACCATAATACACCCGACAAAAAAGGAACGCATGACCTTTGAAACCCGGCCAGAAACATTTTGGCCTAAGCATTCTGTATAGCTCCTGCCCATGACCAAACAAATAACCTATCGCAACCGCAAAACAGGCGAAATGATCTCCGAACCGCTCATATTGCCCCGCATTCAATATGCTGTCGCACAATCTCGCGTAGCAATATTTATATACAACATATTCCTGAACACATACTCATTTTGCTGGCTACTGGGCAAATGGATGGACCTATCGGGATCTCAAAAAAAAATCCAACCATTCATAAAAAAATACGACATCGACCTGGACGAAATCGAATTGCCCCTGAACCAATACGAGAACTTAAATGCATTCTTCTCGCGCAAACTCAAACCCGACGCACGCCCCTTTATCACCGACTCCCACATCTTCTGTTCACCCGCCGATGGAAAAGTACTCGCATACCCCAAACTGGATGCACAAACCCGTTTACCCGTCAAAGGATCCCATGTCGATATTGCACACCTCCTATCATCAAGAGAATCCGCAATCCCCTACAGAAATGGTGCCGCTCTCGTCATTCGATTGGCCCCGGCAGACTACCACCGCTACCATTTTCCCGTAGCTGGCATCGCCACAGCATCTGCTAAAATTTCTGGACGATACTATCTCGTCAACCCCATTGCCCTCGACGTAAAACCCGATTTATTCGCCCACAACAAACGCGAAATAACATACCTCGAAACCGAACACTTTGGGCGCATCATGATCATGGAAGTAGCGGGCTGGGGCGTGGGGCGCATCGTCCAAACATACCAGCCGGGCACTGTCGAACGAGGGCAGGAAAAGGGCTACTTCCAATTTGGAGGATCTACTCTGGTACTCTTATTTGAACCCGGGCGCATTATCTTTGACAACGACCTCACCCGCGACACACAAGCAGGCATCGAAGTCCAGGTCCTCACAGGATCACAACTGGGCGTACAGGCCGTATAAAACCTTTAACCTGAAAACATCACCTATGCCAACAATCAACCTCATCACTCTGGGCTGCCCAAAAAACACCGTCGATTCCGAGCGCATGCACCACCTTCTCAAGCGCAATGGATACGACCTCTCGGACCGCGCGGAAGACGCCGACATCATTGTCGTCAACACCTGCGGATTCATTGAACCAGCCAAAGAAGAATCAATAGCAACAGTAATGGACGCCGCAGAATACAAAAAAAACGGACAATGTCGCGGCGTCATCGTCACGGGCTGCCTGGCCGAGCGATACCGAACAGAATTGGAAACCGAACTCGTCGAAGCGGACATGATCGTGGGTCTTGCCGGCGAACGCGACATTGTCGCACACTGCGACAACCTGTTGGGCACATCGCGCATACACACCATTCGAGATGCGGAAGCGCGTCATCTACTCACCCCAAAACACTGGGCGTACTTGCGAATCTCGGACGGATGCGACAGAACATGTGCATTTTGCGCCATCCCGAGCTTTCGCGGAAAAAACAAAAGTGAAAACCTGGATCGCCTCATCGCCGAAGCCTATCGCATGGTCGGCAACGGCGTGCGCGAAATCGCTCTCATCGCCCAGGACACCATGCGATATGGCGCAGACCTGTATGGCAAACCCCGGCTGATAGACCTCCTGAAAGAACTCATCCAAATCGAGAAACTCGACTGGGTGCGGATGTTATACGCCTATCCAACTGGTTGGCGCAATGAACTAATCGACCTCCTGGCAACCGAAGAAAAATTGTGCGCCTACATTGACCTGCCCATCCAGCACGCCTCGGACCCCATTCTAAAAGCCATGAACCGGGGCACCACAAAATCGGGCATTCGAAAACTCATCTACACCTTGCGCGAACGCATACCAAACTTAACCATCCGATCATCAATCATCACCGGATTCCCGGGCGAACGCGATGAACACGTTGCAGAACTCATGGACTTTGTCGATGAAATGCAATTCAACCGCCTCGTCGGATTCACCTATTCACACGAAGAAAATACACAGGCGGGCGCACTGCAAGACGACGTACCCGAAGACATCAAGCGCGAACGATTGAACGACCTGATGGCATTGCAAGCGCAAATATCGGGCGAATTGAACGCCGCACATGTGGGAAGCACCTTCAAAGTACTCGTAGATGAAGCCTCAGACGACCCGGCATATCACTACATCGGCCGCACGCGAATGGACGCCCCAGAAATCGACGGTGCTGTATTCTTCACAGGTCCTGCAAATGTCGGCGACTTTGTCGAAGTCGAAATCACCGACGCAACCGAACACGACCTCATCGGACACGTCGTAAAAACCAACGCCCTGTTGGATATCGCGCCTGTGAAAAATGGGGAAAAGTATCCGCAGATGGACGTAGATGGACACAGATAAAAGCGAAAAGCACCTTCCGGAGATAGAGCGATGTTCGACAGCAGAGAGCAGATTATAGACCAACTTCGCGCTGGGGAAGATGGCTACGCCGAGTTCAAGGAAGTGCGCTTTGGGGCACGCGGCGTCATCTCACCCAATACCGAAGATATGG
Source organism: Candidatus Latescibacterota bacterium (assembly GCA_022822565.1). Taxonomy (GTDB): domain Bacteria; phylum Latescibacterota; class UBA2968; order UBA2968; family UBA2968; genus VXRD01. Next base: position 2,193 of record JAJEAX010000371.1, on the reverse strand, counting down.
CCGCAGAGTTGGTTGCGCTGGCAAATGCGGCTGGTGGCGTGGTATTCCTTGGCATCGACGATTCGGGCACCGTGCGTGGGATACCAACGGCGCGTATCAATGCAGTCGAACAGTGGGTTATCAATATCGCAACGCACAACTGCGACCCGCCGATTCGACCGATCTTGCGCAAAGTATTGCTTCCGGATATGACCGGAGACGATCAATGCGTATTTATAACCGAAGTTCCGCGCGGGCTTTACGTCCACCGGACATCAAACGGGCGTTATTATATGCGGATCGGTTCCACGAAACGCGACCTCACACCGTCGGAACTCGCACGGCTATTCCAGCAGCGAGGTCGAGAGTACATATTCGACGAGCAACCTGTACTCACCGCTACAGTTGACGACCTCAGCCGCAATCGGCTCGAAGCGTTTTTTGGACGCTCGCCAACCATCCCCTATCTCGACTTGCTGCGCAACACCCGGGTGACCTTCCAGGACGAAAACGGCGTAGATCGTCCGACCATAGCTGGCCTGCTTGTCTTTGCCAATGAGCCGACAGCATTCCTCCCCTCCGGATCCATTGAGGCCGCGTGCTATGATGGAACCCGACTATCGTCCGACGAGTTGGTTCATGCCGAACGCCTCGCCGGTCCCGTATCCGATCAAATCGACGCCGGAATCGCTTTCGTCGCTGGCCATCAACCACACGCTGACATGCCGTACGATCTCGACGTCGTTGACGAAGCCATTGTCAATGCCGTCGCCCACCGCGACTATGCCATTGCTGGCTCGAAAATCCGCCTGTTCCTGTTCGCCGACCGGCTGGAACTATACAGCCCCGGCAAATTGCCCAATACCATCACACTCGACGACATGCCCTACCGCACATTCACGCGCAACCAATTGTTGGTCAATTTCCTATCGCGCATCCGCAGCAAGCGCACCGGACAGGTATTTCTCGAATCCCGCGGCGAAGGCGTGCGGAAAATCCTGGAAGATGGCGAAGCACATTCGGGCCGACGCCCAGAGTACGAACTATTCGGCGACGAACTCCGACTGACACTGTGGGCTAAGAGCGAAAAGTATCCGCAGATGGACGCAGATAGACGCAGATGATAGGCAAGGGGCTGGGGGCTGGTTGGGTGGCCATCTCGCGTCTTGCATCTCACCCACAGAGGAGAAATCATGACCATTATCGCTGCAATGGATAAAAACCGCGTCATTGGCCGGGACAACAAAATGCCCTGGCACATCTCTGAAGAATCAAAGCACTTTCGGCGCACAACAACCGGACACGTCCTCCTGGTAGGGCGCAAAACATATCAATCCTGGGGCGGCAAACCCCTGCCGGATCGCCTGCATGTCATCGTAAGCCGAACCATGCCCGACACAAAAGGCGTGGATGTATGCAGATCGCTCGAAGCAGCCATCGAAAAAGCCAGGTCCTATGGCCGCGAAGTATTCATCTGTGGAGGCGGCGAAATTTATCGCGCCACACTCTCAAAAGCCGACCGGATGATCCTATCGTACATTGACAGAGAATACCCAGGCGATGAATACTTCCCCGAATTTGACGAAAATGAATGGATCATCTCAAAAAAAGAGACACACGACCTATTCACAGTCGTATATTATGAGCGCAGGAAGTAAGGTCTTCTTGGTGTAGGCGTTTGAGCATGTGCCAAGCGTATTCATCTGGAGAAATGATATGCTCAGAGGATTTGAAGGACAGTTCGTACCGAATACCAATAAAGACACACTAAGGCGCGACCTCTATCAGCGATTTCTCCCCAAAGGAGTTCCCGATAATGAGATCGAAGATCTGCTACTTAAAAGGCGTTTACTCGTAAAAGAAGGAGAAGAATACCGCGCATCGGTCGCCGGTGTGTTAATGTGCCATGACAATCCCGATGAATACCTCTACAACAGTTTCATTCAAGCTGTTTTTTATCGGAGTAAGGAAAGGGACGCGAACTACCAGATCGATGCCAAAGATTTTAAGGGCCCCCTGGACCAACAGATCATAGACGCCTTCAAATTTGTCGAAAAATTCAATGAGGTATCAGCGCGCAAAGACATTGGCAGAATTGAGCGACCACAGTACAGCATGCGAGCCGTTTTTGAAGCCCTGGTGAACGCCGTTGTACACAGAGATTACTCAAAAATCGGCTCAAAAATTCGGTTGTTCATGTTTTCAGACAGACTC
>JAJEAX010000418.1 GCA_022822565.1 Candidatus Latescibacterota bacterium | reverse complement strand
GCCCATTCTGTGACCAGGTTGTGCTCTTTATCTACCCATACATCGTATTTGTTTCGCGGCGTGACGCCGGTGTTTTGAAAGGTGAGGGTCAATTTGTGCGCGGGGCGGTCTTCGAGGGTTTTGTCTTCGCCGCTGTATTTTAAGGTGACGCCCGTGTCTTTCAATTTATAGGGCATGACCAGCCAGTAAGAGTCGTTGATCCACCGCCTGTATCCCTGATTCATATATTTTCTGACAGAGTCGGGGGTTGTTTGCTCTGTTCCTCCGAACCAGACGCGGCCTTTTTTTGTGTTTATGTTCATCGTGATGAGCATGTCTCCGTCTTCATGCCGCAAGTTGCCCGTCCATTTGTCCCATACGTGCAGGCGCCGTCCAAAGAAACGCCATGTGATGTACCGGGTCTGATTCCAATTTTCCCATCCGCCCATTTTTTTCATTACGGCATCGGCAATTTCAATTGCTTTTGCATCTGATCCCGACTGGTTGAATCCTTCGGCTGGGGGATTGGTTTCCGCCTGGGCCATTGTGCTCAGCAATACCGCGAGAATCGTCAATCGTGTAATCATATATCCTCCTTGTACAATGCGTGTGGCAATTATTTCCGCTTGCTTGCGGTTTGAATAACGTCCTATATTGCGAGCTAATGTACACAACGAGGCACAATTGCGCCAGTAGTTAAACGAATCAGCGAATCAACGAAGCAGGTAATGTACATGAAAGCCGTCATTGCGGCAGGGTTTTAGCCGCAATCCAGAGGTTTTGGGTGGTTGGGCGGGGTTCGTCTATTCGTCTATTCGTCTATTCGTTTACTTAGAAAGGATATAAAAAATATGACGGATTCGGCAAGGCACCCCAATATTGTTGTTATGTACGCGGATGATCTCGGTTTTGGAGATGTGAGTTGTTACGGTGCTACGGTACTCGATACGCCCAATATTGATCGTTTGGCTTCTGAGGGTGTAATATTTTATCACGGGTATGCTACGGCGGCGACGTGTACGCCTTCGCGCTATAGCTTGCTTACGGGGTCATATTCCTGGCGCAATGAACGCGCACATATTTTACCCGGTGATGCGCCGCTTATTATAGATCCCGGTACTGCTACGTTGCCTTCCGTACTCAAGGAGGCCGGTTATAAAACGGGCGTTGTTGGCAAGTGGCATCTGGGTATTGGCGAGGGGAATCAAAATTGGAATGAGCCGCTTCCGCTGACACCTCTGGATATTGGTTTTGACTATTCTTATATCATGGCTGCGACCAATGATCGCGTGCCGTGTGTGTATCTGGATGGGAGAGATGTGGTGGGTCTCGATCCGTCCGATCCGATTGAGGTGGAGTACGATAAGAATAAGCCGTTTCCGGGGCTGCCGACCGGGAAAGACAATCCCGAGTTGCTGAAGATGAAGTTCCACCACGGTCACGATATGAGTATTGTCAATGGGGTGAGTCGAATCGGGTATATGAGGGGGGGCGAGGCAGCGCTTTGGGTGGATGAAGATATGGCCGATGTGTTTTTGGAAAAGGCCGTTTCATTTGTGGAAGAGAATAAGGATAATCCTTTTTTCCTGTATTACGCGTTCCATCAGCCCCATGTTCCGCGGCTGCCGCATCCCCGATTTGTGGGGAGCACCGGATTGGGTCCGCGCGGCGATGCGATTGCCGAGATGGATTGGTGTGTGGGCGAGATGCTCGATGCGCTCGATCGGTGTGGGTTAAAGGAAGATACGATTGTGGTTTTTTCCAGCGATAATGGTCCGGTGTTGAATGATGGTTATTACGACGAGGCGGTTGAGTTGTGTGGCGATCACCGGCCGGCAGGTCCGTTGCGCGGGGGAAAATACAGTATGTACGATGGGGGTACCCGCGTGCCTTTTATTGTTTCCTGGCCCGGTGCTGTGGAAACCGGGGAATCTGAGGCGCTGGTCAGTCAGGTCGATTTTTTCGCGTCTTTTGCTGCGCTTGCGGGTGTGTCGCTGGATGCGGATGCGGGTCCCGATAGCGTGGATGTGCTCGATGCTCTGCTGGGGCAAAGCGATGAGGGCCGCGCGGAGATTGTTCTGGAGGGTGTTCAGGCAAAGACGGTTTTGCGGCAGGGGGATTGGGTGTTTATTCCGCCACACCAGGGTCCGCCTGTGAATACGAATGTGAATATTGAGACTGGCAATTCCCCAGTTCCGCAACTTTACTATCTTTCGGACGATATCGGACAGATCGAGAATGTGGCGTCGATCCATCCCGATGTTGCCGAGCAGATGGCGAATCGGTTGCGAGAGATCAGGTCGGGGTGAGGATATGGAAAATTTGCGTAGTGAATACGATCAAAATGGCTATGTTATCGCGCGTGAGGCGATTGATGCGGTGCTCGCAGAGGAGACGGTGCAACACGTCTATTGGCTTATTGAGCGGAATCCCGGCGTGCGTCCCGAGCGTTTGCATCACAATTTGCTCGCCCGCGATCCTTTTATGCACCGGCTTGTGGGGGATGAACGTCTTGTGGATATTGCGGAACAGTTTCTCGGTCCCGATGTCGCGATGTTTGCCGCGCATTATATCGCCAAGCCCCCGGGCGATGGTCAGGCTGTGCAGTGGCATCAAGATGGGTCTTATTGGCCCCTTGAGCCGATGGAAGTGACGACTTTGTGGGTTGCGGGGACGCCTTCGACGGTTGAAAATGGCTGTATGCGGGTGTTGCCAGGGACGCATAATAAGCATTTGCTCAAGCGCCGCGATCTCATTGATCTGGATCAGGAAAAGTACGTGCTCGGCGTGGGTATTCATCCCGATCAGATTGACGATTCTGATGCGGTTGATCTGGAGCTCAACGCGGGCGATGTTTCGATCCACAATCCGAATATTATCCACGGTTCCAATGCCAATACTTCGGATCAGTGGCGCGTTGGTCTTACGCTGCGATATATTCCGACGACGACGTGGGTGAATAGAGAAGATCACGAGAATATTCTCGTGCGCGGCAAAGCCGCTCCAGATGTTGCGAATGTGTATGCGGCGCGTCCGCGATATGTTCCGGGTGAGACGATGCCGTTTAGTGGCTGTGAGGGGTGGAATCCTGAAAATCCCTAAATCACTGGATAGAGGCGTTCCAGTGCAGGCTCTGAAAATCTTGATTCTGACAGGAAGATAAGATATGAGATGGATACGTTGTGTCGCGGTGCTGATCATCTGGTCGCATGCGGGTGGCATAATAGCGCAGGATTTGCCTTTGTCGAGTACGGGCAACCTGCGTTTTTTTGTGGATTTGTCGGCTTTTCGAGGTCCCGAGGGATATACCCGACAGGAGGTGGCACTGTTGCTGGATGCGAGCCAGCTCGAGCTTCGGGAACAGGCGGGCGAGTCTGTCGGGAAGATTTCTCTGGTCGCTGCGGTGCTGGATACGCTGGACAATCGGGTGGCCCATCGGACATGGGTTCAGCAGGTTGCTGTTCCAGAGCTGGATGTGGGGATCGGGGCGCCGTTTAAGGATGCTGTTTATTTTGATTTGAAGCCGGGTGCTTATCGGCTGATTGTGCAGATTAAGGATATTCATGCGGAGGAGAGCGGGCGTTGTTCTGCACCGCTTCAGATACCTGATTACGAGCATCGTGCGGGGCTGGTGTTTAGCGATTTGCAGTTGGCTTCTCACGTGGCGCGAAGCGGGGAGGTGCATCGGTTTGTCAAGCAGGGCTGGAAGGTCGTGCCGAATATTACCCGAAATTATGTTATCGGAGAGCCGCTGCAGATTTATTTTGAGGTGTATAATCTGTCGTCGTCGGGCGAGAGTTTTATTATGGGGTATCGTCTGATCGATGCGGAGGGGATGGTTGTGCGTACTTATCCGGCGAAGCGGTTTTTAAAGCCGGGGGAGAGTTGTGTGAGGGCGGAGGTTCTGGATACAGAGGGTTTGCGGGAGGGGACTTATGATCTTCAGGTGGAGGCGTTTGATGGGAGTAGTCGGCAGTATTTTCAGACGAGACGTCCCATTTTTCTGGTGTCAAAAGATTTGCCCGAGGGGCTTACGCAGGTGCAGAGGGATTTGATCGGGTATTATGCAGATATCCGGTATGTCGCCGATGAGAAGACGCGGCGGGCTTATGACGCGCTGGAGAGTTGGCCCGCCAGGCTGGCATTTTTGAAGGTTTTCTGGAAGCAGTTGGACGATGCGCCAGATACGCCGACCAATCAGCGTCTGCTTCAGCATTTGATGCGTATGCATTATGTGGAGACGCATTTTGGGATTGGCAGATGGCAACGGGGATCGGATACGGACCGGGGACGGGTTTATATTCAGTACGGGCCGCCCGATGATATTGATTATCGGACTTCTGCTGCGGGTCAGAAGCCTTCGGAGGTGTGGTTTTACGAGACCGCGCGGCGCTACGAATTTGTGTTTAGAGATCGGCGGGGTACGGGATTTTACGAATTGGTTCATTCCACTTATCCGGGGGAGATGTCCAATCCGTACTGGTGGCGCGAGTTTTAGTTTACGATTTCGACGGCAAGTCGGGTGGGGGTTCACCGACTGTGGATTTGCCATTGCGGAGGAAGGGTTCGGCGTTGCCCCAGAGTTTGCTGCCGTCGGATGATAGGATGGGTTCGCAGGAGTATTGGCCCAGGTACGCTCGGCGCAGTTTTGGAGTGGTGTTGGTGCTGCTGCTGTGGAAGACGATGCTGGAGAAGGCGACAATGCTTCCTGCGGGGACTTCAGCAATGAGGCCGGGGTCTTTGCCAAAGTAGCCGACTTTGTCATTGCTGCCTTCTTCGACGATGTGGTGTACCCACGAGCGAATGCCGCTGCGCGAATAGGGCAAGAGATGGACGGTGCCGTTTTCTTCGCTCATGTCGTCGAGCGCACACCAGCAGGTGAGATACGGTTTGTGGTCGGGATAACCGACGTAGCCCGAGTCCTGATGCCATGAGAATTTCATGCCGGTTTCCGCGCCTTTGACGACGTATTGTTCCCAGAAGAGGTATGCGTTTTCGCCGAGGGTGGCACGGCATATTTCGGCCATGAGGTCGCTGAAGAGGAAGGCGCGGAGTTTGGGTTGCTGGCGAAAGCAGTTGGAGACGAAGTAGCGTTTGTTGCGGTGGTTGATGCCGATGGTGTCCGTGCCCTGTTCATCCATGCGGGCGTGCATTGTGTCGATGAAGGTCTGACATTCGTCGCGCAGGAGTTCGAGGTGGTGTTCGGGTATGACGGCTTCGAGGATGA
>JAJEAX010000230.1 GCA_022822565.1 Candidatus Latescibacterota bacterium | reverse complement strand
ATTTGTGCCTGAATCGATACGTCGAGTGCAGATACGGGTTCGTCCGCGATAATGAATTGCGGTTTTACGGCCAATGCGCGGGCAATGCCAATGCGCTGTCGCTGTCCGCCGGAAAATTCGTGCGGATAGCGGCGTGCGACGTCGGGAGACAAGCCCACGGTGTTGAGCAGGTCGGCGACTCGATTTTTTGTTTTGTCGCCGTGGATTTTCAGGGGCTCCGAGAGAATGCCGCCGATGGTGAGGCGGGGGTTTAGAGATCCGTAAGGGTCCTGAAAGATGATTTGCATATGCCGCCGCAGTGCTCGAAGTTGTTTTTTCCCCAGGGAGAGTATGTCGGTATTTTTGAATCGCACGGTGCCCGATGTCGCATCGATAAGGCGCAAGATGGCGCGTCCAGTTGTGGTTTTTCCGCATCCGGATTCGCCGACCAGGCCGAGGGTTTCGCCGGGGGAGATATCGAAGCTCACGTCATCTACCGCTTTGACATGCCCGACGTTGCGCCCCCAAAGACCCTGGGAAATGGGGTAGTATTTTTTTAGATTTTGAACTTGAAGAAGCATAGATCAGGATTTACAGGATGAAAGGATTTGCAGGATTAAAAGGCGCGAGACTTGAGCAGATACCTTTTATCTCTGTTCATCCGTGTTCATCAGTGGTTGCTTTTATTTTTTTATGCCATCCAACACGCGGTCTGGTGATCGCCGTCACCTGGTTCTAATTGCGGTGTGGTTTCCCGACAAATTGAATCGGCCTTTTCACATCGATCTGCAAATCGACATCCCGATGGAAATTGCGTGGCTTCGGGAACAGTGCCCGGAATGGTTCTGAGGCGATTGTTCGCGATGTCCAGACGGGGGACCGATGCGAGTAACCCCTGCGTGTAGGGATGCCTGGGGTTGTGAAAGATTGCATCTGCCGGACCAGTTTCTACAATTTTGCCTGCGTACATGACCGCGACCTCGTCGGCGGCTTCGGCAATAATGCCCAAATCGTGTGTGATGAGCAGGACGGCCATGCCGAGTTGTTGTTGCAAATCGCGCAACAAGTCCAGGATTTGCGCCTGTATGGTGACATCGAGTGCTGTTGTGGGTTCGTCCGCAATTAGCACTTTTGGGTTGCACGAGAGGGCCATGGCGATCATGACGCGCTGGCGTTGCCCGCCCGATAACTGGTGCGGGTATTCGTTTGCGCGTTGTTCGGGATCGGGAAGGCCCACGAGGTGGAGCATTTCAACGGTTTTTTTTCGCGCTTCTGTTTTTTTTAAGCCCTGATGTCGCCTTACGGCTTCGTCTATCTGGAACCCACAGGTGTAAACCGGGTTGAGGCTGGTCATGGGTTCCTGAAAGATCATGGCAATGTCATTGCCGCGTATGTCGCGCATGTCGGTATCTGAAAGAGATACCAGGTCTATGTCTTGAAAAAAAATATGCCCACCTTCAATGCGGCCAGGATGAGGTACCAATCGCATGATTGACAGGGAAGTGACACTTTTTCCGCACCCCGATTCACCAACAAGGCCATAAGTTTCGCCCTTGTTGAGTGTGAATGATACGCCATCTACCGCCCTCGCTGTTCCGCTGTCTGTGTGAAAATGCGTTTGGAGGTTGTTAACTGTCAGCACGGAATTGGGCATGTAATGTTTCTTTGGACTTCTGTATAAGGTTGAACGTTCCCGTTTTTTTTGGGAGGCACGCGCTCCTCTCCGAATCAAAATAAAGGCAATGGGAGCACGAGCCAGTCTTCGAGCAAGAACCCGACGCGCCCAATCAGCAGTGAGAGACGCGCCATGATGGTGTAGCCAAATGATGCGCCAAACGAGATCATGAGGAACCAGATCCCAATTTTGGACGCCACACCCACGGGACCAGTGTGTTCGACAGAGTAGAAGAAATATACGAGTACTGTAACCACGCCGACCAGAATAATAAACAGGTCTAATCCCACCCAGGTAGCTGCTATGGGTTGCATGGTCGGTTCCAGTTGGGCCAAAACGTTAGCTGCGATGGTGCGTGGAATAGCCAGTCCCGCCCCCAGGCCGACGACAAATGCGAATGCAATGCGGCTAAGCCAGCTAAATTTTGCCGAGGAGAGTTGGGTGAGCATGAAGAGGCCGAGCAATGTAGGCACAATGAGCCATAGATTGCTCAGGTTTTCTTCGAGTTCGGAGAGGGGATTCACGACATCGGCCAAAAGCACGGTGTACCAAATCTGATTGAGTGTATATGCGGCAGCTACACCCACATAGAGATTTTCGGCAAATTTAAAGAGGGGGTTGTCTTTGTAGAGAAAGCTATAAAGCGATAGGGTAATGCCAGCGGCGATAAACGTACCAAAGCCGGTCCAATCCGCAGATAGGTTGCCCGAGCCAAAGAGGTAGATATTGATGGTGGCAAAGATGAATAAGAAGACAATAAAAATTATATGATCGCGGCTCACTGGGTACCTCCTTTCGGGCGGCCATAGAGGAAGTACATCACATTGCCCAGGATGATGAAGAAGATGATGATGAGATGCACAACGGATTGCGGGCGCATGCCTTCAGTAGCAGTACCGGAGGCTTGCACGAGGGTTTCGTATTCGGCGGCACCGGCCAATCCCCCCATCATGCCGTTCATTTGGCCCGACTGTAAGTAGGGAAATTGATCGGGTGCCATCACAGCCGTACAGCCGAGGCCAAATTTGAATTTGTAGCGTTCTTGTCCGAAAGGTATCCATATTCCATCTGGCGTATTGCCCGCTGCCAGGCATAGCACATAGTCGAAATCCGCCAATCCTTTTATGTTTTTGGTGACAGGTAATTCGGTTGTGTTGTTACCAGGCAAATCTTGTGGGAAAGTACCGTGGAAGTCGTGACCCATGCTGACAACCACCGATTGGAATCCGGTTTTAAATCCGAGAAAGACATAGTCGCTACCGTATTCGGCATCCAATTCCTTTGAGGTTGTATCAAAGGCTTGTTGGGCCAAACCTACCCCTTGGGGCCAAAGGCACATGCCCACTACTTTGACGTTGCGCTTGAAACAGTGACGCAACACCGAAAGGGCCATGGGCTGTACTTCGGGCATGGAGCCGGGACCGTAGTCAAAGGAGATGAGGACGGTCCCGTTTTCCTTTCCCACTTCTTCAATGGTGTCGTAGATAGACTGCACATTTGGAGTGGGATTGATGGGCAGGTTAAAAGAAGTGAGCGCGGGAATGATGACGCCGAGCGCGACAAAAATGAAGATGATGCGGCGGTCGATATTGAGCAAAAATTCTTTCATTCTTCACCTCCGCCGAGATAAGAGCGTTCGATGCCAAAGATGATGCGTAGTGATGTGGCGACTATGCCGAGACTGACACCGAGCAAGATGCCGCGTTTGGCTGCCAGATTGGGCACGGCCATGAGCCATTGGGAAAGTTCTGGTATAGAATCGGATATGAGACCACCAATAGGCACACGACCGATCATCACGATAATGGCCGATACGAGCAGGATTGCCGCTTCGGGTGTGCGGGCTCGAAAAGTGCGATAGGCAGCAGATGCGATAAAAAACGCGAGTATGGAAAACATGGTGGCATCGGCTGGTACCTGCACATTATTAAACATCCATACAAATGGCCCTGAGTCAGCGACCTGGGGGTTGAAAGGACCGTGTCCATCGTTGTAAATGGCAAAAATAAACATGACCGTGAAACCGACAAAAACGAGAAAGCTATATGCCCACCCGGCTTGCTGCCGCCGAACACGGCCCCAATGCAAGCGCATCAGGCTATAGATGCCCAATGCCAGAGCAAAAGCCGCGACAATGCGATCCCATTTTGTCAATTCATACTCGAGACTTTGGGCACCGCTGTGTGGAATATAGAAAACGAGAATGCCAATCAGGCCCACTGCAAAGGCGATGATCAGCGGGAGTGTGCGTCGTAAAAAAAGCATGAAAGAGTCCCCTGCTAATATGCGGTGAAAATATGCGTGAGTGTTTGAATTCCGAGGGTTGCCAGAAGTGTGCCCAAAATCATGACGATCAAGAGTGCTGCTTTGCCGATGTCCTGCCCTTTAAGGCTGCCCAGCAGTTTGGGTTCGCGGGAGAGATACGCGCTCGCCGCATAGAGTTCTTCGCCCATGAGCGTATAGTCGCAGGTGGTGATAAAAAAGGGCAGTTGGGTATAGGAGTCAGTACCCGCAATTTGAATCGCACCTATGGATGCACCGGTTTCTGCTAAAAGCAGAGATTCGGCAAAGAAGTAGCCCATCATGATGTTGGTGGCAGGTCTATCGCGCACCATCATGCCGTCGAGGGCTGCGGCATAGCTGAATTGTTCGGTGGCGACCATAAAGACTGAATCTTCTGAATAGGCATCGGGACGACCTGCGTTGAGATAGGATTCTTTGACGACTTCCTGGCTCACGGCCATGACAACGGGATCGTTGTTGGCCACGCGCAATTCGGTGTTAAATTCGGCAGTGCGATTGGCCACACGGGAAAGCACATTGACTGCTGCAATGGTCGATACGGTGCCCATAGACGTCAAACCGTGTGCAAAGAGCACGGGTTTACCCATTTCCGTGGCGCGGCCGAGGGCTTCGTCGAGGGCTTCGAGGCCGGCGATGCGACGGATGAAGAGTTCGCGTTTTTGCGCGAGGAAAATGCTGATCAAAATGATGAGGGAAAAGATTGTGCCGATAACGAAGTTATTGGTTTTGGTTCGGTTAAAGAAATTTTCATACGCTTCCGCGCTTACGGTTGCAGAGGGAAATGATTCGCCAGAAGGGAGGTGGGCGATGACCTGCACGTAATAGGTTTTGCCATTTTCTATGGCGATTCTTTTAGGTGGGTCGGTGGGGTCAGTATATTCATCGACTCTGGCAAAGAGCTTTTGGAATGTTTCTTCGCCATACCCAAAAGTTCCTGGATCACTGGATTGCAGGTTAGCTGCACTGAACTTGGTGCCATGAAAAGGTCCATTTTCAGATTCTCCGACTACAATTGTGTATTTGATTTGTTCGACTCCCTCGTAGGGTTTTGGGTAGTCCCATGTGACGGTGATGTTGCCGCCCGAGTCGTTGGGGGTGTCTTCGGCTTTGACACCGGTGGGTTGTTGTGCATGTACCTGTGCTGTGTAAAGCACGAGTGTGATGCAACACAAAAAATATCTCATACGCAATCTCCCGATGGAGTCGTTTACTCTTCGATGAGTTCGACGTTGGCGCGCGGTACAATGGCGCGGTTGCCATTGTCAAATTCTACTTCGAGTACGCGCACATGGGTTTCGGATTCGACTGTTTGCAATTCGGGTGGCAGTGCCGTGACTTTGCCCACCTGGCCAAAATGGGGTGCGCGAATTACGCGCAGGAGTGCCCCTTCGATGAGGCCCGGATGATCGGATTCTTCGGCTTGTTCGTGGATGCTGGATTCTGGAATGATGATTTCGGGACGCAAAACCCCAGCGCGGATCTGGGTGGCACCAGAGATCGAGGCCTCTTTGCCGTTGTTTTCGCTCAGTATGTCAAAGGTTTTGCGCGCCATTGCGATGGGTCCAAAGCCTTCGGTGACGATGACGGTGAGGCCGATATTCTCGGTGCCGGTGATGGCTACGCCGAGGTCGTAGCCGAGCAGGTCGCGCAAATCGGAATCGCGTATGCCGCCGCCAATGATGCCAACGGCGCCGATTTCCCGCGCTTTGTCAATTGCGTCGAGGGTGAGCAAATTGCCGCCTACGACGATTTTATTCGCGCAGGAGTCGTCAATTTGATCGGGGGTTAAAATTTGTTCTGGTTCTTGAGAGATGACGTGCAGAGGTCCCCAGATTTCACCGCCTATGCCAAAGATGCCCTGTACAAATGCACCTGTGGTTTCGACGATGACGCCTTCTTCGGGTAGGGTTTCGATCACGTTGCCATCGATGTATGCCTGTACCTGAACGGGGCGCGGGGGCGCGCGAAAGATGACCTGTCCGGTGATTTTAGAGATGCTTTCGAGGGTGCCACTAATAGGTGCTTTAACGGTGGTTTTGAACCATTTGATGAAGGGGCGGGTTTCGGCAATGGGTTCGTCGGCTTCGACGGGGTCGCCTTCGCGTTTGAGCATGTAGTTGGGCAGTTCTTCTGGCGTGCAACTCAAGATGTTGACCAGGTTGAGGGTGGTGACGTTGCCGGGCAGGTGCGTGTGGGCAACGACTTGATCGCGCGTTACGCTGTCGCCTTGTGATACGACGACTTCACCTTTGAGGGGGAGTTGGCGCTGGCGTTGAAGAAGGGTCTGCGGGGTAACGCGAAGACCGGGTGTGTATGCGTGTGCCATAAGTTGAACCAGGTTGAGAATTATTTATCCGCAGGCATGTCCCTGCGGGTGTAAGCAGGGATGGACGCAGATAAACGCAGATGATCGAAGGAGATATCGGATCGCGTTGGTCTAAGATAAGTGTTTTTTGAGCAAAAGTCCTATTGATTTTATCGCGGATAGAGGTCGAGGGTCTCGCTCCACCGGCTTATTTGATCGGCGCGTTCGGATTGATTTTCGGCAAATACAATGGGGCGACCGCGTCCGTCGAGGATTAGCCCGGCGGTGCCTCCTTTGACTGTGGTGTTCAGTTCTCGGCCCGGCCCGACACCTGCGTCTGTGTTGCGCTCGGGTTGTAAGGTGAGGTGTGCTTCCTGACCTGCTTCGAGGGGGAAGTGCATAAGGTCGCCAATATTCAAGGTGCCGGATTGGGCTCCGTCGGGAAGGCCGATTTCGTATTGTGCACAGGGCGCGCCTATTTTGCCCTGGGCGATGGGTGCGATACACGTGCCGAGGTAAATGAGGCAGTCGCGTTCAAAAACTTGCGTGGCGGCGATTTCATTGACCGATGAAAGTACGCCGAGGTGGGGCATCATAAAGATGCTGTCAACGGCGAGGCGCGTGATGCCTTCGGGCTGGAAGGCGTCGATGAGCATGGCGGCTGTTTGCATTCGACGCGGGGCGTGAGATAAAACGCCTCCGCTTCCGACGAGGAGGTCGAGGTCGCGCATTTTGATGAGGCTTTCGCCGCCTTCTGATTGGTCGAATACATCGGACAGGGTGCGCTCTGCCTGTACGCCTTTGAGCCCCACGGCGAGTGCGCGGTGCTGGACAAAGGCCAGACGGAGGGCTTCGCGGGCAATGGCCTGTTCGATCTGAAGTTCTTCGAGCATTTGCGGAATTGTGGTGGGGCGGATCATTTTGTTTTTGATGCGGTCTCGCAGGTCGGCTTCGTCGATTTTGAAAGGTACCCAGCGCATGACATCGGCGAGGCCCGCTTCGGCGAGTACGTTGGATACGCTGTAGGACATGCCGAGGTTGGCAGATACCGTGCGGTTGAAGATATCTTCGAAGACGCTGAATACGTCGGTGGTAGCACCGCCTATGTCAACGCCCACGACATTGATATTTTGTCGTTTGGATACGGTTTGCATCATGAGGCCAACTGCGCCGGGCGTGGGCATGATGGGCGCACCTGTCCAGGAAATGAGTTTTCGATAGCCGGGTGCTTGCGCCATGACGTGTTCGAGAAATAGGTCGTGGATCACATGGCGAGCAGGTCCGAGGTTTTCTGCTTCGAGCGTGGGGCGGATATTTTCCGTGACGGTGAGGGCTGTTTTGTCGCCCAGGGTGCGTTCAATTTCCTGCGCAGCATCTTTGTTCCCGGCGAAAATGACGGGCAGTTGATATCCCGAGCCAAATCGCGGTTTGGGATCGGCTGCCGAAATAAATTCGGCCAGTTCGACAACGTGCGAAATAGTGCCGCCATCTGTGCCGCCCGAAAGGAGCACCATATCGGGGCGCAATTGGCGAATGCGTTCGATTTTTTCGTGGGGCTGCCGACCATCATTGGATGCGAGAATGTCCATGACAATTGCACCTGCGCCGAGCGCGCAACGCTGTGCGCTTTCGCCGGTCATGGCCTGAATGACACCGCCGACCATCATTTGCAGGCCGCCGCCTGCGCTGCTGGTGGAAATGTAGATGTCAACTCCGCGATGATCTTCTGCGGGTGTGATGATGGTTTCGCCGTCGAGAATTTGCCTGCCGGAGAGTTCTTCGACTTCTTGAATGGCGTTGAGTACGCCGCGCGTGACGTCCTCGTAGGGAGCTTCAACTGTGGTTGGTGCTTCGCCTCGATAGGTCTGGCGATAGATATCGTCTTTTTTTTCAATCAGGATGGCTTTGGTCGTGGTGCTGCCGCAGTCGGTAGCGATTATGACATTGAGGTTATCCATGTTTTTCGTTTTCCAGGGTTTCAATGTGGCGAATGAGGCAGGGAATGCTTTCCCGTTTTTCCAGAAAGCGCGTGAAGCGATCAAACTCAGCTGTTGAGGAAAAGATGATAGATACGAAGGGCGACAAAAAAGTCAAAAGTTGGCTGCCAATATAGTTAAAGGGTCGCCCGGTTTCAAGTAGCATGATGGCTGGTGCTGTGAGTCTGCGTCCTACGATGAAGGCGGCGGCTTTTTCGGCGAGTATTTCGTCTTCTTCAGTGATGGCACTTTCGGGGGGAGAGACGGCAAAGGCATGGGCGCAATAATTCTTAAGCCGGGTCAATAGCGATGTGTTTTTTGACGACATAGTAGATCTCAGCGGGGTTTTTCGAGCGCAGAAATTGACCGCGAAAGGTGTCGAGACGATGCGGTTTGACAAAAGGACTTAAGAAGATGCCGTCGGGATGGATTGCGGCGCGGCGAAAATTTGTCCACAAATATTGTCTGCTCATACCGATATGTGAAATGGTAAAACCGTGAGCGTCAATAGCATAGCGCGTTATAAAGAGATAACGGGACATCGCTGCGGTGAGCAATACGAGTGACAGAGAGGCGAAGGCGATGCTTTGAAAGCTCACGCCGACAATAGACGCGACGCCCAGGATGATGAGCACGAGTAAAAAAGATTTTGCCAAAGGCTCTTCGCGCAGGGGATGTGAGGTCCAGGTTTTTGAAGATTCAATACTTGTCATTCCATTCATGCGTTGCGTATTTCTCGGCGATGAGACGTTGGGTTTCGGCGATTTCGGTTTTGCTGAGTGCGGCTTCAATAAGTTGGATGTTAAAGGTCTTTTGAATGCCTTGTCGGATGGCCGCCGCCGCCGTATTAAAATCGATGGGGGATGCGAGGGCTTCAGAGAGAGAGATGGTGTGGCGGTCGAGTTCGCGTGCAAAACGCTTTTTCAGGCCGGGTTTGTCGCTGGGCAGAAGATCGGCGATTTGTTTGTGCTCTGGGCCGAGCAGGAGAGACCCGTGCTGCAAGAGCATTGTGCCGATGCGCTGTTGCGCGCTACCGATGAGTTTGCGTCTCTTGAATTTGATTTCGTATTGTGCTGTGCTGGTAAAACAGGGCGCGGTGAGTTCTTTGCCGCGCGGTGAGGGCTGTGTCTGGCGGTGGGATTCAAAGGTCGCATCAACACCGAGAGCGCGAATACCCGTCAGAAGGCCCTCGCTGATTTTGCGATAGGCTTCGTTGATATTGCCCCCCATCACGGGATTGTCGGCAGGGCAGATAACGCTATAGGTCAGTTCGTTCCAGTGCAAGACAGCGCGACCACCAGTGGGACGGCGGACAATGTCGATACCGCGCTCGCGAACTTTTTGAGCATCGACTTCGCGGCTGATGCGCTGTGCATATCCAAAAGAGACCGCGGGCGGTTGCCACCCGTAAACGCGAAATGCGGGCTGAGCACCTATCGAGCGCACGAGAGCTTCATCGACTGCCATATTAAAAAAGGCGTTTCCATGTTGAGTATTCAGGAAACGCCATGTGGGGGGATTGCACTGTGTCATGGTTAGTGTAGTCCCAGATGTCTGAGCGCGTCTTTTGCTGCCATCTGTTGGGCTTCTTTTTTACTGCGCCCCTGTCCTTCGCCCAATCGATCGCCCTGGAGGGTTACTTCAATAAAGAAAATTTTTCGGTGATCTGGGCCTTCTTCGGATATGGGCTGATATCGCGGATAACCCTTTCCCGTACTCTGCGTATGTTCGAGAAGCAGGCTTTTGAAGTTGAGATAGTTGCCATCGGAGAGTATTTCTTCAACATCGGTTAGAATTGTGCGCTCTACAAATGTGCGGGCAGCTTCAAGGCCGCCGTCGAGGTAAATCGCACCTAAGAGTGCTTCAAAAGCATCGCCAATAATCGAGGTGCGTTGGCGCCCGCCAGATGAGATTTCTTCTTTGCTCAAATAGAGATATTCTCC
>JAJEAX010000286.1 GCA_022822565.1 Candidatus Latescibacterota bacterium | reverse complement strand
CAGGCCCTCGTAAAACCAGGCCAATTGATCTTTGGCGTCTTCGACTACGAGATAGGGTTGGACGAGGCCAAAGACGTATTCTTCCCAGAGGTTTTCCGGCGTTGCCATGTAGTGCATTACGGCATAGGTTGCCAGTACGCGTCCGAGCAGTTCATTGATGGACATGCTCACGTAGCCCACCGCGAAAATGAAGATCAATTCCCAGGGTTGTAATGCATATCCCAGGGCGCGTAGCACGGGATTTACGATAAAGATCAGTACCAGAAATGGCATAAAAATACCCATCGGTATCATGCCTTCGACCAGTGATATGGTGTGCATGTAATGATGGGTATAGGGGATGATTGCGTTGATTGATACGGTGATCAATACGGCCAGTGCAATTGCCCACCAGGGCGATCGTTGTGTCAGGGGTTGGGGGTCCTGTATGTCGGTTGTTTGAATTGACACAATAAATCAGGCTCCTTCTCCGGGATATCCCTCTGTGCGAATGCGTTCGCCCACTGCGAGCAGGACTGGTACATCTTTTTCGTCGAGTGATCCATCGGGCAGGGGTCCGGTGTTTAACAATAGATTGCAACCGCTTTCCCGCGCTGCTGTCAGTGCCGTCCAAACTTCTTCCTCATTTTTGTGGTGGCCCCCTTCGGCGAGATAGCCCCAGGATACGCCTTTTCCACCTGGTCCAGAACACATTGTCGTGCAGATTTCCATGGGTTTGTTTGCCTGTTCTACGGCTTGATGTTCAGGGGCTTGAAAGTCTTCGGTGCCCAGCAAGCCCTGTTTGTAGGAGACCATTACCTGTGGTTGCACGCTGTGGATATAATCGTAGAGTTCCTGGCTCTTAAATTTCGATCTGTCGCCGTTGTTGGGAACGGCAATTCCATCCAGCCAGATTGCGGCTACGGGTCCGTAATTTGTGAGTAGTTCTGTGATTTGCGCCTGCATGAAGTCGAGATATATTTGCAAGTTGTGCGCGGAGCCAGTGACATAGCTCGGTTCGGGCGGGTCGTATTTGGGTCTTGCTTGCCCGCCCCATTCGTCATTGTTGGGGGCATGTGGATGTTTCCAATCCCGTCCATGGGAGTAGTATAAACACAAGCCGAGTGCATGTTGATCACACGCTTCGGCGAGTTCTTTGATTAGATCTCGGCCCGCTGGCGCATTGGTGCTGTTAAAGTCTGTTTCCGCTGTGTCGAATAAGCAGAATGAGTCGTGATGCCGCGTGGTGATGTTGATGTATTTCATCCCGCAGTCAACGGCGAATTGTGCGATGCGTTCAGCATCGAAGTTTTCAGCAGTGAAGTCGTCCATGAGTTTTGCGTATTCGGCAACGGGGATGAGTTCTCGCAGTTGCACCCATTCGTGTCGCCCTATTAGAGAGTATAGCCCGTAGTGTAAGAACAGGCCGTAACGCGCCTCGCGGAACCATTGTACTGCGGCGGCGCGCGGGTTATCGGCGTAGAGGTCGGCGTAATTTTTTAAATAGTTGGGGATATTGCTCATGGAGGTCTCCGGTGGTAAGTGGGTTTAAACTACGCTTGTAAGAATTCAGGTACGCTGAAGTACCGTTCGCCCGAGTCGCAGATTATGGTTGCGACCCGCTTCCCGGGTCCCAGGTCGCGGGCGATTTGCAGGGCGGCGAATACATTTGCCCCGGCTGATATGCCGGCGAGGATGCCTTCTTCGCGGCCCAGTTTGCGCGCGGTTTTGATGGCGTCTTCATCGTGTACGCATATTAGCGCGTCAAAGATGTCGCGGTTGAGTACGGAGGGAATAAATCCTGCACCTATGCCCTGGATGCCGTGTAGTCCTGGCTCTCCGCCCGATAGGACCGCGGATTTGGCAGGTTCGACTGCGATTACGCGTATGTGGTCTAATTCAGCTTTTAAGACTTCGCCCACGCCTGTGATGGTTCCTCCCGTGCCTATGCCTGCGACAAAGGCGTCGAGGTGGCCGTCAACGGCTTCTAATATTTCTCGGGCGGTGGTTTGGCGGTGTATTTCCGGGTTGGCAGGGTTGTTAAATTGCTGCGGCATGAAGGTCGTTTCGGGTGATTCATTTACGATTCGTTCTGCTTCTGCGACAGCGCCGGGCATGTCGAGGTCGCCAGGTGTTAATATCAATTCGGCGCCGTAACTTTCGAGCAGGTCACGTCGCTCCCGGCTCATGGAATCGGGCATGGTTAGGATCAAGCGATAACCTCGCGCGGTTGCGACCATTGCGAGACCAATGCCCGTGTTGCCACTGGTTGGTTCGACGATGGTCATGCCCGGTTTTAAGTGTCCGTCGCGTTCTGCGGCTTCGACCATGGATAGGGCAATGCGATCTTTTACCGTGCGAGCAGGATTTAGTGATTCCATTTTGACGACGACTTCAGCCATGTCGGGGGTCGCCAGGCTGTTTAAGCGTATCAGGGGCGTGCCACCGATCAATTGCATGAAGTCATCGACCACGATATTGTTTTCAGGCATGTGAATTATCCTCACAATAGTAATATAAAAAAAGGTCTATGCATCGGGTGCAGTAAATCTGGGCAAACTCTGAGAATGTCGCCTGTTTTAGACTGTTCTCATCGTCTAGGTCGAGCCTGTGGATGTAGCTTTGTAGGGCTTCCTCTGCAATTTTTTCTGTCGTATGCAGAGACTGCGATGGATTCGGTAAGGGCGGTCACACTATCTTCATAGGTGTTTCCCATAATAAGCGGATCGGCACTGCATAGAGTCCCTCGCCAAAGCTGATACAGGTCTCTCCATCGTACAGTACCACTCCTCCCTCGAACCGGTTGCCTGTTACTTTTTTCAGCTTGCGCAAGCCGCGGAAGTCTGAACTCTTCACAGTGGCTGCTGCTTTGACTTCAACACCCGCCACGGACATAGCACTTCGTTCGATGACAATGTCCACTTCCACCTGATCCTTATCGCGATAGTGGCAAAACGACATAGGGTCATCATGCCAACTCGCTTGCCTTTTCAATTCTTGGAACACGAAAGTCTCCAAGAACTGACCCAGCAATGGCCGGTTGGCTTCCAGCGCGGCCGCATCCACGCCAAGCAATGCACAACCGAGGCCGGTATCGCCGATATGCAGCTTGGATGTCTTCACCAGACGCTGGAGTCGGTTGTTGGACCAGGGCTGGAGTCGCTCCAACAGAAAGACCCTTTCGAGAAGCTCGACATAGCTGCGGATCGTCGGGCGGGTGAGTTGAAAAGGTGCTGCCAGATCAGTGAGGTTGAATAGTCTGGCTGTCTGCGAAGCGGCCGCACTCAGAAGCCGAGGCAATACATCCAGCATGCTAATTCGGGCCATGTCCCGCACATCTCGTTGCACCTGAGCTTCAACGTAATCGCGATACCAGTTGGCTCGACGCCGGCCAGTGGGCCGGACAAGCGCGGCCGGATATCCTCCGGCAACGATGCGCTCAATGAGTTGATTACCGAGCCGCCCAACGCGTCGAATCTTGAACCTACTTCCAAACAGAGCGTCGAGGAATCCAGAGCGCCTATCCAAAGTGAAGCCGGGTTTTGATCCACTTGCCAGTTCGCATTGCGCGAGCGGATGCAACCTGACCATCTCCATGCGCCCTGCCAGCGAGTCTGATAACTTTGGAATCAGCAAGACATTGGTTGAGCCAGTCAGTACAAATCGCCCCGGCACGCGTTTGCGATCCACTTCCATCTTAAGGGCTGTGAACAGTCTTGGCACACGCTGCACCTCGTCCAGAATGACCCGTTCGGGCAGGTCGGTGACAAAGCCCATCGGATCATCTTCTGCGCCGGCACGTACGACATCGTCGTCGAAACTGATATATGTGTAGTCCCGTGGTCTGGCAGCCAAAATGCTCAGTGGGTGCCCATCCAAAGTCAAGGCATCACCATCCAAAGTCAGGTGCTCAGGCGCACATACTATTTGCGCCAGTGTAGTCTTGCCGCACTGGCGTGGACCGTGAATCAAAACGATTGGTGAGTCTTCCAATGCCTCTGTCAGTCGCCGTTCCACATATCGGGGATAGAAAACAGTCTCAGTCATCGGCTAATCGCAATCTATTTATGCGTCTAATTGAAAGGTTATAGTGCGTCCAATTGAAAGGTACAGATTATCGAGCCGCGACGATGAACCATCAGTAGTTTACAAAAAACAACCAATAAATACTCGTGCCGAAGCTTGTAGGAGTTGTCACCATCCTCCTACTTGCGTTCGATCTACGACGTCTTTGGAGAGCATTCGCAGCGCGTCGCCAATGCCCTGGGTGCGGGCGAGGTCGCGTTGGCTTGCCGCGTCGTAGATGCCGTAACCGCGCATGCGGTCCAGTTCCCAGAGTGTTTGTTTTTCCCGCGTGTCGTAAAAGGCCATTTTTACATAGACGGAGATTTGATATTGTTCTGCATTCGCCTGACCGCCATAAGTAAAGGGTTCTTCTTTGATTTCGAGGACCGTGCCTTGCAATATGGCATCGGCTTGATCTTCTTCGACGACGCGCAAGGCCGCATCAGAGACAAATCCCTGAATTAAGCTGTCTGTTAGTGCCTGGTGAATTCCGGCTTCGAGGCTTTCGTTGTCGAGCAGAGGTACGGCGACGGAGCGGATGCCACCACTGCCCGTGGCTGATGTGGAGTAATAAGCACAGCTTAACGGCAGATACATGATGAGGAGTAAGCAACAAGCCGACCACTTCTTTGATGCGCTCAATTTTTTTTCTCCTCTTCGTCCTCTGTACTATTATCCGGTGCCTGCTCTTCTGCCTGATCCTCCGCCTGTTCTTCAGATGCTTCGTCCTTTTTGAGTTCATCCACATAGTTCATTCGCAGTTCAAATAATACGTGTTCCATTAATTTTTGCTCGTTGTCATTTAAGTTGCCTTTTGTTTTTTCGTCCAGCATGCCCAGGATGTCTATCATGTTTTTTGCTTGTTCCAGGTTGCGTTCAATCTGGTTGGTCATGGGGTTCATCACTTTGCCCAGGTTTTGCAATGCCATGCCCTGAAACATCATGACCAGTTGCATGAATAGCAATTCGTTGTGTTGGTCTTGTGTCGGTATGTTTTGGTCAGCCATTTTGTGTTCTCCTTCTCGTTTGTCGTTA
>JAJEAX010000381.1 GCA_022822565.1 Candidatus Latescibacterota bacterium | reverse complement strand
CGCCACCGTAATATCGCCTTCATTTGCCACAGGCATATCTTCCTTCTCCTCGCGCTGGATCAAAATATCATCCACCGTGAGTTCCAGGGGACCCGCACCATCCAATTCCAATGACAGTGCGTGACCTTCGCGCAGAGATTGAATTTCCTCAAAACTGAGACCCGCAATTTTACCCGCAGCCACATTCATATTTTTCCCCAAACGCGGGCCCAGCGCTCTGAAATTGGCTTTTGCAGAAAGCGTCACCACTGCCTCTTCATCGTCGCGAATATCCACCTCTTTCACATTTAACTCATCCTTGATAATATCCTCTAGCACTTCGAGATCTTCGCGCACATCCTCCTGCATAGACACGAGAATCGCCGTACGCAACGGGTGTCGGGTCCTCGCATTGGCCTGACTGCGCAAAAACCTGCCCAACCCGACCGCTGTTCGCGTACGCGCCATCTGCTGTTCGAGTTTTTCGTCGAGATCGGCTTCGATCACATCGGGATAATCGCACAAATGAACGGACTCCGGCATATCGCTCGCGCGCAAATTCCGGTAGATCGTTTCCGTGATAAACGGCGCGAAAGGCGCCAGTGCTTTGACCAGCGTCAAAAGCACATGATAGAGCGTCGCATAAGCAGACAATTTATCGCTATCATTATCGCTCTTCCAGAAACGCCGTCGGCTACGTCGGATATACCAGTTGGTCATATCGTCGATAAATGTTGCAAATCGCGTGGCCGCTGTTTGCAAATGACAGCGATCCAGGCCCTGGCGAATATCGCGCACCAGATGATTCAAACGCGCGCGAATCCAGCGATCGAGCGGGTGATCTGACCGGTCCGATGCAGGCTGCCAGTTATCAACACGCGCATAAGTAACCAGAAAACTATACGCATTCCACAAAGGCAGCAGCACACTGCGCATCGTCTTTTGAACCCCCTGTTCCGAAAACGCGAGATCTTCGCCGCGCACCACAGGTGAAGACAGCATATTGAGCCGCAAGGCATCAGCACCATAAGTATTCATAATATGCATCGGATCGGGATAATTCTTCAACCGCTTGGACATCTTGCGCCCATCTTCGGCCAGGATCATACCATTGACCACGACATTCTCAAACGGCGGACGGTCAAAAAGAGCCGCGCCGAGCACCACAAGCGTGTAAAACCAGCCCCGCGTCTGATCCAATCCCTCAGCGATAAAATCCGCCGGAAAATGCGCGTCCAGCCAATCTTTATTCTCAAACGGATAATGGCGTTGTGCATAAGGCATAGAACCGCTCTCAAACCAGCAATCGAGCACCTCGGGCACGCGAGTCAATGGCCCCGTTTCTCCCTCAATAATAATCGGATCCATAAAATGCTTGTGGATATCGTCAAACTTTCCACCCGTGCGTTCCTCCAGTTCGCCGATAGAGCCAACACACACAGTCTCACCCGTCTCCTCATTTCGCCATAGGGGAAGCGGACAACCCCAATAGCGATTGCGGGAAATCGCCCAATCTCGCGCATTTTCCAGCCAATTGCCAAAACGCCCTGCTTTGATATGTTCGGGCACCCAGTGGATCTGCGCGTTTGCACGGAGCATCTTCTCTTTAATCTTCTCAATATTGACAAACCACGTCGAAATCGCCCTATAAATAAGGGGCGACTCACACCGCCAACAGTGGGGATAACTGTGGTGATATGTGGAACGGTGTACGAGTTTGCCCTCCTCTTTTAAGCGATTCACAATATCGCTATCACAATCCTTGACAAAACGCCCTTCGTAGTCACATACCTCAGACGTAAAACGGCATTCGGCATCAATCGGGCATACAGACGGAACACCGTGAACGCGACCGGCTTCGGCATCGTCTTCGCCAAATCCAGGAGCCGTGTGGACAACACCCGTCCCCTCTTCAGTAGTCACAAACTCGGCTGTAATGATGCGGAACGCCCCCTCCGCGCGCAAATCTTCAAAATAGGGAAAAAGCGGTTCGTATTGCATATCGAGAAGCTCTTTCCCCTTTACGGTCTTCACGATCTCGGGCTTATCCGAGGGATAATACGTATCCACACGCGCCTCAGCGAGAACGTACGTCACATCCCCATCTTTGACATACACATAATCTATATCTTCATGCACAGTCATTGCCAAATTGGACGGCAATGTCCAGGGCGTTGTCGTCCACGCCAGCAGATATGTATCCGGTTCATCTTTAAACTTGAACGCAACGGTAATAGCCGGATCCTGCACGGTCTCATAACCCTGATTGGCTTCAAAATTGGACAGAGGTGTCGCATCCCGGGGACAATAAGGCAAAATTTTGTGCCCCTCGTAGATCAAGCCCTTGTCCCAAAGCTGTCTGAATACCCACCAGATAGACTCCATGTAATCGCGGTCCATCGTGCGGTACCCATTTTCAAAATCGACCCAGCGCCCAATGCGCTTGACAAATTGTCGCCATTCGGCAGTATAGCGCAAAACAATACCCCGACAGGCTTCATTGTATTCCGCAATCCCGTAATCTTCAATCTCGCTTTTGCTATTCAAGCCCAGTTCCTGGCTGAGTTCGTATTCTACGGGCAAGCCGTGGCAGTCCCATCCAAAGACGCGATCTACGTATTTGCCATTCATCGTTTGATAGCGCGGGATCACGTCTTTGATCGTCCCGGCCAGCAAATGCCCGTAATGCGGCAGACCCGTCGCAAAAGGCGGCCCATCGTAAAAAACGTATTCGTCGTTATTTTTTCTAATCTCGAGCGACTTTTCAAATGCTCTGATCTCATCCCAAAAAGCGAGCACCTTTTCTTCCTCTTTGGAAAAATTCACATGTGTATCTACTTTTTTAAACATTAAAAACTCCTATCAGGATGGGCAGGATGAAAGGATGAACAGGATACCCCCAACCACACCCATTGGATTAGATGCCAAAAATTTATTTATAAAACTATTCCAAAAAAAAACCGCCACGGCAAACGCCTCTGGCGGTGTGTCATACAAAAAGTATATAGCTTACGACAAACAACACCCCACAAGCGTCTCCGCGGCATATATACGTATAACCCCAATGGCACTGCCCGGTGTCAGACAACCTGTCACCTGGGCAGGACCCTTTCTCAGTTGTGGGGATGTTTGATGGGTTGTATTCATTTACTAATCCTTTTTCCTATTTCCTATCAGCGCGGTTAAAAATAGAAGTTTTGACATTTTGTGTCAAGCATTCATCTAAAAATCAGCGACTTCCTCTGAAACCCGTAGTCGCCGACCACTATTTTCATCCCCCGATCTGGTAATAGCCCACGCGATCCAGCTCCATATACCCAACGCGCCCAATGCGACAAGCGGATATACTGATCCCGGCAGCCGTCCAATATTGAAAACCCTGTAAGAAATGGTTCCCGCCAGAGCGATCACTCCCGAAGTCATTCCCTTTGACGCGCGATAACCAAACGCATCAATCACTTCTTTTGCCCGGTACCTCGCATCAAACGAAAGCGGAATATAGAGCAACTCTTTTGCAGCTCGAAACACCGAATAATCCAGCGTCTTAAACACCAGATAAGCCAGTGCGCCAGTAGTGAGGCTCGGGTATGCCAACAACACCCCACACGTTATCAAATGAATCACCGGAATACCGAGATGTGCGGTTCGCAACGACACAAAGTGCAGCAACAGGGGCGCAACGCCAAACTGAAACACAAATGCACATGCATTCAACAACGCATAAAAATGCCCCAAATAAGCAGTGCGCTCGTCCTGCATCGGCAAAGCCGTTTCCACCAGCCCACTGAACCGCAAATCCAGCACCGCCGACACCATCTGCGTGACAAAAATCAAACCCGCGAGATAGCGCAAAGTCGGAATATCTCGAAACAAACCCAACGCCAGCTTGCCTCGCTTTTCCGGCTCCTGAGCCGGCACACCCCCCAGATCATAAGCCCACCACGCCAGAACCGCTGCTGGCAACAGGGATAATCCCGCAAAAATCAGCAGATGTTCACTGCCTATCACCTTCGCCGTTTGTCCGACAATCAAACCCCCACAAATCGCACCCACCGACGCAATCCCACAAATCGGACCATTGTACTTTCGCCCCTGATCATCGCGCAAGATGCTATTGATAAACGACCAGTATTGCTCAATAATCAACACAATATACGCTTCGCGCAGCACATATAACACCCCGACCGCCGGATGAAAGCCAGACACAATCCCCCCATAACACGCCAGAATACCCCCACCCGAAAGCACCGACGTCAAAAACAAAGTCTGCCGCGACCCAAACCGCGACAACAACACCCCATACCCCCAAACCATACCAAACGTACCTATAGGCGCCAGCGTCATAACAAAAGGCAAATTGTGCGCCCCATACGCCCCAATAAACAACGACGTGGATACACTCCGCACAAATTCATATCCACACAACAAAAAACTCGCCGCAAAACCAACCATCAACGCACCGGCAACGGGCCGTCTATCTACTGACATTATTTTCTCCGCACACTTGATCTCAATACCACTTCCACCCCAAATCATAAACCAGACCGAGCGTCAGATCCCACCTATTGGCAATGCCGTCAACAGAGGTATTGCCAATTCTGTTGACGCGGTACAGAAAATTGCTCTGTTGCACAGACAAACTCAACGCGCCAATCAATGGAAAAGCGAGCGAATTATAATTCTCTAAAGACACCACATGCCGATCTGTAAACCCCGTAAAACTGCGCACCCGCGAGCGAAACTTCCCACTGCCCAACGATCGCCGATAGTCCAAACTCACCTCCAGTCCCAGATCATTTGCGTCAACCGCCAGATCGCGCTGTCCCCGAGCACCTAACCTGACAGTCAACGTCCGCCCAAAACGCCGCTGAAAACCCATGCTACCGCGCAGAAGCCTGGGCCGTTGTCCATCTACCCGACTCAACGCAGTGCTATATCCTGCCAAAACAAAAGGATCAGCCACAGATTGCGTGCGATAGCGATATATCAAATCGGTTTCCAATTGATCTTCTGACCGCGTTAAATTGTCAAACGCTGTTCCAACTTGCCCAATCGCCAGACTCTGATCAAGCGTAAACAATTGTTTTCCCATATCTCTTACAACCATCAAATTCATCGTCGTATGCCATGCCAGACTGGTCTTACCACTGAGAAATGACACGCGTTCTCTCTGCGCGCGATATGCGAGTGTTGTACCATCGATATAGTTGCGATTAAACGCGCCCTTGACAGTCCAGTTTATGTGCCAAACGCCATCTGATCTCAAAGTGTCAAACTCGCGAGGAGCCAGCACAGCCTGCGTATCCCGCAATGCATAAACGACCATTTGGCGGAGTGGCATACCCGTAAACACGACCTCTGTTCCCTTGCGAAATTCGCCAT
Source organism: Candidatus Latescibacterota bacterium (assembly GCA_022822565.1). Lineage (GTDB taxonomy): Bacteria > Latescibacterota > UBA2968 > UBA2968 > UBA2968 > VXRD01. Next base: position 2,317 of record JAJEAX010000381.1, on the reverse strand, counting down.
ATCCATCGCCGCCATTTGCCAAAAACTCGACGACCACAACGCGATACAATTCATTCTTTTGAATGGGACGACCATTAATTGTATTTTTTTCCAAACCGGAAAAAATCAACCGCATTTCTTCTTGTGGCGCATTTTGGCTTCGTCGAACAATACTCAAAAGTTGCGCCCCCGTCAGTTTCATCTTCACCAGACGGTCATCAAAAGGAATCAAATGATCGATATGGCCCACTTTGAGCACGCGATTTGAAGGCACAAGCCCCAACCCTCCCCGATTGACAATACCCACCTCGCTATCCAAATATCGGCGCATCAGACCCGCGACAATGCGCCCTTGATCCCGATATGTCTTGCCCGCAATCTGGCCTATCTTCTGGCTCGCGACCTGTTCGTATTCTTGCCTGAGATCGTTGACCAATTGCTCTATCTCCGGATCACGCGCCACAGAGCGATCCACTATAATCTGCTCTGCCGAAACATCCACCACCTTCATATTGCCCCCCGAATCTCGTGAAAGGTGGAGCACAACGCGACCAATAGATATCCCATTACTCGGCGTGACGACCAGCGTCAGACCATTCACCAGACGGATCAGCCCCGGCACCTGTAAACCGCGATCCAGATCACTAAATCCACCAGCGACAATCAGATCCACCCCCTTGAGCTCGCGGGCAAAATTCAGAGCACTCGTTTCATCCATATGCGCCAATACAATAACACACTGCGCCTTCTTTTCGCGCAACACAACAGCCAATGAATCCACAACTTTTACGGGATCGCCAACCCTCAGCCCTGACAGATGACCCGGGTTAATTTTATCTGCGACCTGCGGCCCCAATACACCGATGATCCCCACCCGAACACCGCCAGCATCAACTATGGTATAACCCCGAAAAGGAGGCGTTCCCCCATCTTTTCGCACGAGATTCGCCGCCAGCATCGGAAAATCGATTTCTTTTTCTCGCGCTTCCAAAACATCCCACCCCAAAGACAAATCGTGATTCCCCACCGTCATAGCCGCATAATTCGCGCGATTCATCGCCGCACACATCGTTGCACCCCCATCAAACCGGGACATCGCATTTGGCCCCAGGGCATCCCCCGCATCCAGAACAATCGCCAGCTCAGAAGCCTGCAATTTGCGAATCAACCCCACGCGCGCAGCCATCCCCCCGCGATCTCCTCGCCGCGTCAGTTGACCGGATACATCGTTGCTGTGAATCACCGTAAGCCGTATATCTTCTGCACACAATGAAGAAGCGATAAAAAAACAAACGAGGACGCAATAAACTCCCCGCAGCACTGCGCTCATGCGCCCTCCTTTGCCAGGGACTTCAGTGCCAACTCATTCAACGCGATGTCTTTAACCCAGCCGGTATTGATATCGTAAGCCATCGAAAGTGGAATGCGAATTACGCGATCATGCGGCATAATGTCTCACAGCGACATTATGCTGTGAATAAAGACAAGATAAACGTACAAACGGACAATAAAATAATGGTTTAGATTTTCTGAGGACTAACGCCGTACTCTATGATTTTCCGCTGCAGCGTTCGCACACTGATACCCAAAATTTCGGCACTCTGAGTGCGGTTGCCGTCAGTATGCAGGAGCGTATCCAAGATCATCTCTCTTTCTACTTCGTCCAACCTCCTCGGTACGAAATCCGACTCCTGAGATTCCGTATCATCCAGAGGAGCGATTTTATCATCAATTGACAAAATGGACTCGATGTCTTTCTCGTCGATTGTCCTGTTGCCATCTGCGGCATAGATCACCAGACGCTCAACCATGTTCTTTAGTTCCCTGACATTTCCCGGCCAGTCGTATTCGGCCATACGGTCGAGACAGCGATCCGCTATTTCAACGGGAGCGATCCCGTTCTGATCTGCGAAACGCTCGGCAAAAACCCGCACGAGCAGAGGGATATCCGACTTTCGATATCTGAGGGATGGGACGGAAATATGAATGACGTTGATGCGGTAATACAGGTCTTCCCGGAATCGTCCCATTTTGACCGCCGTCGTCAGATCCACATTTGAAGCCGCGACAACGCGCACGTTGACATCGATAAATTGGCTTGCTCCAAGGTGTCGGACTTTCTGTTCTTCCAGCACGCGCAATAATTTCGTCTGCACCTGCATATCTAAGTCCCCTATTTCGTCGAGGAAGAGGGTCCCTCCCTGGGCTACTTCAAAAAGTCCCTGTCGGTCCTGTGTCGCCCCGGTAAAAGAACCTTTCTCATGTCCAAATAACTCACTATCAGCCAGTCCCACTGGTAGTGCAGAGCAGTTGATGGCAACAAAAGGCCCATTGCTCA
>JAJEAX010000068.1 GCA_022822565.1 Candidatus Latescibacterota bacterium | reverse complement strand
GTCGAGCAAAAGGGCTTCGGCAGGTGCGGCGTCTTTGCCCAGGCGCGTAAATACCATTGCTGCGTTGATGCGGACCTGATCGTAGGGCGTCCAGTTGCGTCGGTCGGGCATTTGCCATTCGGGACGTCCCGCTTTGAGCAGCCGCTCGAGTACAGGTATAAATTCTTCGCTGTTTCGCCGAATGCTGCCCAGTGAATCTGTGGCTGTTCTCACAACGCAGTGAGACGCATCGTCCAGACAGCGCGTGAGTGCAGGGACGGCTTGTGTCGCCAGAGAATCCATTTCGCCGAGTGCGAAGGCCGCGTTGATGCGTGCCCATTCGCTGTGATTGTCCAGTAGCCCAATTAGAGGATCCAGCGAAGGTGTGCCTATGGCAACAAGTGCATGGGCAGCATCTTCCATCGATATGGCGCCTTCATTCCACGATGTGGGTACGGGGTCCTCGTCTTTGTGTGCGACGGCGTCTAAGAGTGCTTCTATTAAGGGCTGTACTGCGGGTGAACCTATTGCGCCCAGGGTATATACAGCCGCGAGGCGCGTCCACTGGTCGTCGGTATTGAGCTTGTCGATCAGTGCTGGAATTACATCGGCATTTTTTGTTGCGGCTATTGCGTGCATGGCTGCGAGTTGTTTGTCCAGGTTGTCGTGATGCAGGTCTTCCAATCTACAAGTTGCGGGAGTTGATGCGCGAAAACTTTCGTATCGATCCTTTTTGCCACATAGCCAATCCCATATATGCGACCAGACCAGGTGCAGATCGTGCGGTGTTTTGTATGTTTTGGGATTTCGCCAGATATGATCCCGGCAGTCCCATGAGGGTTCGGTCGGTTCTTCCGCGCGCACGTAAATGAATTTTATCATATGCCGGGGTTGGCGAAGCGCGTTGATGCCCGCGGCGTGTCCTATATCAAAGTGGGTGATTGATACTGTGCCGGCTTTACCGGCTATTGGAATGGCGTTTTGGCGGTCTTCATCTGTCAATCGCCTGTGATAATGCGTGCCGGGTATCGCGTGCGTGGGACCGATTTCAACGGGTGAGTCCTGCGGATAATACATGATGCGCGCAAAGCGCGGGTAGTGCTGGCGCGGGCGTCCCAGGGGGGTGTAAGAATCTTGATGACAATTTTGGGCGAGGGTTCGTTGTGTTGCGTTGGGCGAGATGTAGTGACAAAACCGATGCGGGTGTTCGATATATCCCGGGCCGAGTACGCTGATGAGCGCGCCCCGCACTTCTGGGCTGTTTAAGATGCGGTCCATCTCGGGTACGCGGGGTAGCACGTTGTTGCCATAATTGAATTCTTCATCCACCATAAATTGTAGTTTTTGCCGAATTGTCTCGTGCAGGTCATCGGGTACATCTGGCTCAAAAACCACGTATCCGTCTGCGATATATTGACGCATTTGCTCGTCGTTAAATAGCTTCGGGTCTTCTCGTCTGCCATATCCCATATCTGCGTTCTCCTGTTCTATGGCGCTAAAATGATTAGCGCGGATTGGGCACTGATATATAGTATATAATTTTATCTAAAAATAACTATAAAAAACATCAAATTAGGTCTTGACATCCCACAATTTATCGGGTTATATTTGCATTAACAGGCGATATGAATCGTCAGGCGGCATTCCGCTCGAAAGGGTTCTTGCCCGCGTGTTTTACATCTGGTCTTTTTTGGTGTCGGACTTGTTACCGCCATTCGGTAACCCGACCTGGATACCGTTCTTTAGACCTTTGAGCAAACACATAGGGCATAGAGAGTTCATCGGACCGCGAGTGGGTGTGACGGGCCGCAACACTCACAAGAGGAGGTTACTATGCCACCAATCTGTATCCAGCGGTCGGGTGTTAGGGCCTCTCACCCGATCGGCTGACATAAGAGGTTCTATGATTTGTAGTACATAAATGGCCGCGATAACAGGGATCGCGGCCATTCTTTTTTTGGTCAGCCTGTCCAGCCTCCAGCCCCTTTTTTATCTGCATTCATCTGCATCCATCTGCATCCATCTGCGTCCATCCCTGCTTACATCCGCAGGGACATGCCTGCGGATCACACCAAATACGCAACGCCCACTTTTGCCATCCCCGCATTGTTGTGTCCCACGTTGGGCACTGTGTCCAATTGCCAGTTGAATGGCACATTGCGTGCTTCGGCTTCTCGTTTTGCGGTTTCAAAAAATGTGTGGCCGCGCTCAAAGCGGTGTGCGCCCTGCATCATCGCCTGCGGTGTGCGTCTCAATTTGGGGTGGTTTTCATCCACATCATCAGTACCCAGAAGTACCACAACGCGCTGATTTAGCGACCGTTTCAGATCCGCGACAGTCAGCCCCGATCCAGCCAGTCCATAGGGGTAGGTCTGCTCGAATGTAGACATGGTGTACCATCCTGCGTTGGCCGCTACAAAGATATGTGCATGTGAATCAGGCATGAAGTACAAAAATCGGTGTACAAACTGGCTGCCGGCTGAATGCCCATAGAATCCGTAGGACGATGCCCGGAGTCCCACTTGTTTTTTGACGTGATCAAAAATGCCTTCAATTATTTGGAAGGACCAATCGGCCATGGCATTTCGCGTGCCATCTTCGGCAAATACATTGCCGAGGTTAAATGTTGTTTCATCGGGGTAATTCGCCTGTGAAAACTCCGGAGCCAATAATAAAAAGCCATGTCTATCGGCATAGCTGGCCCAGGTGTCGCGATAGGTGCTGGCATTGCGTGAGGCTCCGTGCAGGGCAAATACCACTGGTAGGTCGGCAAGATGGTCTTGCGGGCAATGATACCATACTTTGACGCGATCAAAATTAAATGCTCCGGAACCCGATTCCATTTTTTCCTCTCTATTGTTCTGCAAACCGTTCAACGGCATTTCGGATTGGCGCGACGGTTTGCAGATAGTCGTAGATGGCACCGAGGTCTTCGTCTGTCATGCCCGAGTACATTGTCCAGGGCATCACGCTGTTCATGCCATCTTGCAGCAGAATGTGCTTTGCATTTTCTCCGGCAAATTGCTTGAAACGCCCGATGAAGTACTCTTTTTGCCAGTGCCCAATTCCCGTTTCTCCGTCGGGTGTAATATTGGCCGATTGCACGGTTTTGCCACTGGGCAATTGAAATGGAAATCCTCCGGCGAAATGCATGTCTTCAACAGGCTGTCTTTGTGCTTGATCATGAGGCGTATGGCAAGTGGCACATCCGGCAATGGTCGCCAAATACTTGCCATAAGCAACGGGGTCTGAACGATCAACCGGTTTGGGGAGTTTATAGGGTTCTGGCATTGTGCGTACTATCAGGTTCATGGGAAAATTCAATTTGGACCGCGGTGGGATATGATCAATGGGAGATAGGGTGCGCACATAGGCGACAATGGCGTCAATATCCGCTGGCGTGAGATTTCGATATGCGCGATAGGGCATTAGTGGAAAAAGCGGATCGCCGTTTTTATTTACGCCGCTGGTAAATGCTCGAATGATTTCGCCATCTGTCCAATCTCCCAAAGCTGCCGGTGTGATATTGGGCGCGATCAAGGTGCCTGGAAATCCCGCTGTTTCGGGAAATACCTCGCCGCCTTTGCCCTCGGTTCCCGGTAGCGGTGGCGCAGAATAATGCGCCCAATCCCGCGTTGAATGGCATTCGAGACATACCGTGACGTGATTGGCTAAATAACGTCCTCGCGCGATCTGTTCGGGTGTTCCCGACACGCGAATATTATAAGGCGGATCTACTTTGGGAAAATTGGTCTTCAGATGGTAGGCAACGCCCAGTACACCCACAACTATAACTGTTACAATCGCGACCACCCACTTCATTTGCATATTTCTCCGAGTATGACATCCATACAAGATCTATCGCAAACGATAGATTTATCTGCAAGAATTGTCAAGAGTCGTATTTTGTCTATTGACTTAATATAGAAAATTAGTATTATTTATATAGAATAGAACATATCCGTCCGCACTACTCAAAGGGGAAGAGCCATGCAGACTTTCAACGAATTGCGCGACCGGGAAGAGGATAGAATTAGCTTACAATTCAAAGTTGCCATGGGCATTATAGGCGTAATTTTTGCGATTACTCTGGTTTATAGTGTTCTCAGTTTCTGACACGCAATATCACATGTAGCCCCAACGCTTTTCCGCGTTGGGGCTTTTTTTATTTGTTTTTTTCTACGGCATTTCGCATCGCCACCATTTGACCGATGGCATACGCCCAGCCAATGCGCGTATCTGGTGTATCGCCCAGGATGCCCGGCGTGTGGTCGGGGTCAATCATGCCGTTGTAACCCACTTCGTGAAATGCCTGAACGCAGGCAAACATATCGCATTCGCCATCGTCGTGAAAGGTCTCGATATACTTAAATCGAGGTATTTCCACTTTCACGTTTCGAAAATGCACGGTTCCAATGCGATTCCGCGATCCAAAATAGCGAATCATTTCGACGGCATCTGCGCCTTTTTCCGTCATGACGCCGGTGTCGTAAAAAATGCAATTTGATGGGCTGTCTATCACTTCGATCAACCGTTGCATGCCCGCGATATCGCCCAGGGGTTGGGCAACGCCGCGATGTTCTGGAACCGGTGGATCATTGGGATGTGCGGCCAATTGTACACCTGCTTTTTCTGCTGTTGGAACTGCGTTTTCCAAAAAATAGGTCAGGTTGTCCCACATTTCATCCATCCCAATTCGCCCGATTGAATTGAGAGGTGGGAGATTGGCTATCCGCTCGTTGTCAAAATCCCGCAGATCTGCGCCACCGCGTCCCACACCTCGCTGCGCCGCATATCCTTCTGATGCTCTGAGGGCTGTGAAACTGTAGTTCAATGCCCGCAGCCCCAGACGTCCTGCGATTTCGATATTGGTTTTTATAATTTGTAGATCGTCCTCTCTGCCCGGTTGTCCCATTAATACGCGCCCTGAAATACCCAGTCCCGCGATTAGAGGTATTAGGTCATACGATTCGATTCTCGCTTTGATGCGTTGCAATTCTCGCTCGTCCCATATCCCGCCTTGCGCGCCTTTTGGTCCCGTCTGTGTCGGCGGTACCAGTTTGCGTTCGCCCGTTCCCGGTTCTGCACGCCATCGCGTTGGCATCGCTACCGCATCGACTCCAATTTGTCGATAAAAGCGCAATGTCTGTTCCGAAATATCGCCAATACCTTTGCCTATTTTGATTTGTGGCATTGCGGTTGTCCCCCTTTTTTGGTAATGTATTTGGTCGCTGACAACTTACAACTGATTACTCATGATAGACCAGCTCAAAACTGAAATGAATCGCCGATTTGGCGTTGCGCCTGCCGATGTGCGCGTTGTGCGATCGCCCTATCGGATATGTCCGCTCGGCGCGCATATTGATCACCAGCTCGGGCGGGTTACGGCTATGGCTATTGATCAGGCTGTGTACCTCGCTTTTGCGCCATCGGGCGATGGAAATACGCGTCTCCAGAGTCTTACTTTTGAGGGCGAGATCTCGTTTGCACTGAGCGATGTACCCGACAAAATAGATGGGGATTGGGGCAATTTTCCGCGCGGTGCAGTGCGCGCATTGCAGAAAGAGGGCCATAAACTCACGCGCGGGATTACGGGGCTTACGGCGGGCAGGATGAACGAAGGGGGGTTGAGTTCATCGGCGGCTATTGGCGTGGCGTATTTGCTCGCTTATGAATATGCCAATGATTTGTCCCTGTCGCCCGCAGATAATATTCGGCTCGATCAGGCGATTGAAAATGGCTACCTCGGTCTCAAAAATGGCATTCTGGATCAATCGGCGATTTTGTTATCGCAAAAGGGCTTTCTCACGGTGATTGATTGCGCTTCGGCTACGCACGAATTGATTCCCCGGTCCAATATTATGCCAGACTTTGATATTCTGATTGCCCAATCGGGCTTGCGCGAGGCTCTAATTTCGACGGGGTATAATGCGCGGGTAGATGAATGTGCCCGCGCAGCGCGAATATTGCTCGATGCCGTGGGGCGTTCCGATCGAGAACCTCTGCTCGGCAATATTACTTTTGAAGAATACGAAATGCATAAAAATCTGTTGAGCGGTGCTCTTGCCAAACGCGCCAGACATTTTTTTACAGAATCTGAGCGCGTGCGTCTGGGGATTGATGCCTGGCGCGCTGGCGACCTCGATACTTTTGGCAGGCTGATCGCCGAATCGGGGCGCAGTTCTATTGAGAATTACGAATGCGGTAGTAAGCCCCTCATTGATCTCTATCGTATTCTTATTGAAACCGATGGGGTTTACGGTGCCAGGTTTAGTGGCGCCGGGTTCCGGGGTTGTTGTGTTGCTCTGGTCAGTCCCCAAAAATCCAGTGCAGCGATTGAACAGATTCAGGCGGCTTACCGAACCAAACAGCCCGATTTATCAAAAAATGCCCCGGTCTTTATTTGTCAACCCGATAATGGAGCTATGATTCTGTGAAGGCTATTATTCTCGCGGCGGGATACGCCACGCGGCTGTATCCTCTTACCAAAAACTTTCCCAAGCCCCTGCTCGAAGTAGGGGGCAAGACGATTCTCGACCACCTGCTTGAACAGATTAAATCTATTGCGGACATCGATGGCGTTTATGTGGTGACCAATCACCGGTTTTACGGGCACTTTGCCGATTGGGCATGTGAAAATAAAGTGATACAGGCTGGTTTGGAAACAGAAATTCTCAACGATGGCACAACGTCCAACGACGATCGTTTGGGGGCTGTGGGCGATATCCAGTTTGCTATTGATGCGCGCGAGATTGCCGACGATGTTCTCGTTCTCGCCGCGGATAATATTCTGCTGTTTTCTCTCCACAAATTGGTCAATACATTCAATTCCAATCCCGTCTCCCATATTGCCGTGCGCCACAATCCCGATTACGATGACCGCAAGCGTCGGGGGAATGTTCAGTTGGACGAAGATAATCGGGTGATGCAATTTATTGAAAAACCCGATAGACCTATTTCCGAATGGTCGGCATCGCCGGTTTATATTTACCCGGCGTCGATACTGCCCTGTTTTGAAGAATATATAGCCAACGGAGGCAATCCCGATGCGCCCGGGCATTTTTTGGAGTGGTTGCACACATGCGAAACCGTTTATGCTTACGATATTGATGGCGGTGTTCTCGATATTGGCAACCGCGAGTCTCTCGCCGAAGCGCGGGCGTTTTTTCAATCCAAAGATGGCTGATCTTCCGCGTGCATTGACATTGCGTATTTCAGGCTCTATCTTGTAGAAAATCGAATTTCTGATAACTCCAACACAAAGGATTTTTCACTATGGCAAGCGTCAATATCATCCGTCACAAACCTATTCCCATTTTTTGTAGCACAGCCGAAGTTGTTATGACATACAACGACGGTCAGATTGTGCGTCTCGTTGAACCCAGCGGCAATGTGGGCACGCAGTATCCCAATGAACTCGGGTCAGAGTGGTTTGGCACCATTGAGAACCTGAGCCTGGGGCTTGCGCGCGGGGGCGCGAACTGGGGCGATGTGTACAAAACCGATGTCCTGTGGACGACGCCATCTGATAGTCGTGACGACTGTGAGGTTTATCGAGATGCGTTCAATGCCGTATATGGACCTATGATTGATGCTGTGACGGGTTGCGAACTCAAATCCAATCGCATGGCGCGTTTTACACATGGAGAAGGATTTCCAGATCCAGTAGCGCTTTTTGAGGTGGAAATCAAAGCGGTTAAGGGCGAGGATATTTCCTTTGGCGATGGGAAGATCGAATACGGCGCGTGGACCGATCACCAGCCCAGTGGCGCGTCGGTGATGCACACCGATGCT
>JAJEAX010000167.1 GCA_022822565.1 Candidatus Latescibacterota bacterium | reverse complement strand
CTTTTATTTTGTGGCAGAGTGAGTTGCGAGTGATTAATGCGAAAAATACACAAGCGCGTGAAGCATTTGTTGACGTAGCAGATGTACAGGTTGGCAGCCGGGTGCTGGATCTCGGCTGGGAGGGAGACTGTCTCGAATGTTTGCAGAAAATAGGTGCTCAGGTGACTTTTGTAGGAGAGGATATTCGCGCTGTGCAAAAGGCAGAAGCACTTCTGATAAATGGGGTGCTCAGTGCAATGCCAGCACAGGTAATTTCCAGCGTGCGTACCGTATTTTACAAACCCGCACAAAGATGTGCTAAGGGACAGGTATTTGAATGGATTGACCAGAGCTTTCGGGCACTTGAAAAGGGGGGTGTTCTTTATCTGGCGGGGCAGCGAAATCGCGGCATTAGAAGTTATGTCGCATATTTACGGGCGGTTTTTGGCAATAGCAAACGCGCAGGGCGCGTGGGCAGAGTGGAAATTTATAGTGCCAAAAAGGAGCAGGGCGATCCTTGCCAGGCACCTGTTGACAATCGAATGACATTTGAATTGTGCGACTTGCCCGGCAGTCCATACAGTGTTGAAACCCGTGCGGGTGTTTTTTCACGGGATGGACTCGATAACGGGACGAGATTGCTGATCGACTGCATGGAAGTCCGGCCCACAGACCAGGTGCTGGACTGGGGATGTGGCTGGGGCGCACTGGGTATGGTTGCTGCGCGTCTATCTACAAAAGGCAGCGCAACGCTCGTCGATTCAAATATTCGCGCTGTTTCTTGTGCAAAAGGAAATTTGAGGCGAAATCGAATTTGCAATGCAGTGGTGCATGTAGGAGATGCTCGTGTTTTTGACCTGCGCGAAAAATTCGATCTGATTGTTTCCAACCCACCCTTCCACGATGGCAATGCTGCGGCACACCCCCTTATTGAAGGTGCTCTTCGGGCATTGCGACCGGGAGGGCGTTTGATGCTTGTTGTGATGCGTCCAGAAGCGTATTTGAAACACATCCGCAGAGTTTTTGGGAAGGGGAGGGGAAATATCATGGCTCAAAAAGATGGATATGTCGTTCTCCAGGCCCATATAGGGAACTAATGTATCATACAGGCGTTTATCGAAATGAAGTATAAGGTCTGATAGTTGGACACGGGTTTCCGCGCGTGTCCGGTCTGGTCCCCTCCCACCAGATTGGGACGGCTCGCGGAAGCCCGCTTTTTTATGATTGACACATCCAGTTTCAGAGCGTTAATTCTCACCCTCCAAAAGGCTTGACAGCCCGGAACTCCGGTTGTATTCTTAGCTTCTTAGCAAATATCCAAAAGTATCCACAGATGACCCCTGTGAAAATAGGTAATGAACGCAGAATAAAATCTGTGGTTTTAATAAAGAGGAGGAAATTTTGAACGCATTTGATTATGAAGCGCCCCAGTCTGTAGATGAGGCTATTTCTCTGCTCAGCGCGGGAAATGGCAATGTCGGCATTCTGGCGGGCGGTACGGACTTGATCGCGCAGTTGAAGGAGGGGCGCAAGATCGATTTGATGCTCGATCTCAAGCAGATTCCCGAAGCAACGGCGTTGAGTTTTGATGAGGACAGCGGTTTGTCCATTGGTGCTGCAACATCTTGCTCCAAAATTTACGGTTACGATGTTGTCCAAAGCCGTTATCCCGCTCTTGTAGATTGTACTTCGCTCATCGGTTCTATTCAGATTCAAAACCGCGGAACAGTTGGGGGCAATTTCTGCAATGCCTCGCCCGCGGCGGACACCCCACCTGCTGTCATTGTTTTGGGCAGCACATGTCGTATTGCGGGGCCAAATGGCATGCGTGAAGTAGCCGCAGAGGACTTCTTTACCGGTCCCGGACAAAGTGTTCTTCAATCCGGCGAGTTTCTCGTTTCTATTCAGGTGCCAACGCCTGCTGCCAATTCGGGGGCGTTTTTCCTGCGATTCATTCCGCGCAATGAAATGGATATTGCTGTGGCCAATGCTGCTGCATCTGTGGTTTTGGACAGCGAGAAAACGACCATTCAAGAGGCGCGGGTGGCAATTGGTGCCGTCGCACCCACGCCCTTGCTCGTTGCCGATGCAGGCGCAGCACTCGTGGGAAAAGCGGTAGATGATGAAGATGCAATAGAAGCGGCGTGCGCGGCATCGCGCGCCGCAGCCAGGCCTATTAGCGATATGCGGGGAACTATCGAACAACGGATTCACCTGTCCGGCGTTTTGACGCGCCGCGCCATTCAGGGAGCCATTCAGAGAGCAAAGGAGTCTTGATCACATGCCAGGAAAAGTTCACGTTACAACGACAATTAATGGAGAATCAGTCGAGTTTTTGTGCGAACCTCGGCAGACAATTCTCGAAGTTTTGCGGGATCAACTCGATCTTACGGGCACGAAAGAGGGGTGCAGCAATGGCAACTGCGGCGCGTGCAGCATACTGGTCGATGGAGAGGTTATCGATTCTTGCCTGATGATGGGTGTAGAAGCTGAGGGGCAGGAAATTATAACTATCGAAGGTGTTGCAAGTGCCGATGGTTTGCATCCTCTGCAGCAGAAATTTCTCGAACACGCAGCCCTTCAGTGCGGCATTTGCACGCCGGGCTTTATTGTAGCTGCCAAGGCATTGCTCGATCAAGAGTCCGATCCTTCGGAAGAACGCATTCGGTTATACTTAGCGGGGAATTTGTGCCGTTGCACGGGGTATGACAAAATCGTTCGCGCGGTGCAAGACGCCGCGTCTGAAATGGCCGAATAGGGAGGTGATCCCATAATGGCGACAAAAACAGAAGATTATCTGGGGATTACGGATTACAAAGTTATTGGCACCCGTCCGATTCGACACGATGGCGTCGATAAAGTCATCGGACGAGCCAAATACGGTGCAGATATCGATATGGCGGGTATGTTGCACGGGGCAGTTGTGCGCAGCCCGCACGCGCATGCGCGGATTAAATCGATAGATACCAGTAAGGCTGAAGCACTTGCAGGTGTAAAAGCCGTGATCACGGTTGAAGACCTGCCATTGCAAGAAGACAAAATTGAAGACCTCGGTGAAGGCGCTGCCAATCTCCAGCATCTGCGCGCAAATGTACTGGCCGATGGCAAGGTATTGTACCACGGGCATGCAGTGGCTGCGGTTGCGGCAACAGATATTCACACGGCGCAAGAAGCCGCCGATTTAATCGATGTCGAATACGAGGTGTTGCAACCCGTTCTAACTGTCCAGGAAGCCATGAAAGAGGACGCGCCTTTGCTTCTGGAAAACCAGACCACAGAGTCGCTCGGCGAAGATACGGGACAAAAAAGCAATGTGTGTACCCATTTTCGCCACGAATTGGGCGATGTGGAGAGGGGATTTGCAGAGGCGGAACTCGTCATTGAGCGAGAATTTGATACTGCGACGGTTCACCAGGGGTATATTGAGCCGCAAAATGCCACAGCCCTGTGGAGTGCCGATGATCAGATCACGGTGTGGTGCAGCACGCAGGGCGCATTTACAGTGCGTGAACAGGCCGCACAGATATTAGATGTGCCGGTTTCACAGGTCAAAGTCGTTCCCATGGAAATTGGCGGTGGATTTGGGGGTAAAATTCGAATTTATCTCGAACCTCTGGCCGCGGTTCTGTCGAAAAAGACGGGACGCCCTGTCAAGATGGTCATGAGCCGCACAGAAGTTTTGCAGGCTACTGGACCAACCGCTGGCTCTTTTATCAAGTGCAAAATGGGGGTTGACAAAGCGGGTAAGATCGTTGCTGCATATGCGTATATGGCGTATGAGTCGGGTGGTTTCCCCGGTAGTTGGGCAGCTCCAGGTGCCATGTGCATTTTCGCACCCTACAATATTCCCAATGTGTTGATTGACGGGTACGAGGTGCTGGTCAATAAACCGCAGACCATGGCTTATCGGGCACCCGGCGCAACCAATGCCGCTTTTGCTTCAGAAACGATTATCGATGAGCTTTGCGAGCAATTGGATGTTGACCCACTCGAGTTTCGGCTCAAAAACTCTGCCAGAGAAGGCACGCGTCGCGCAGACGGTCCGGTTTATCCGCGAATTGGTAACGAGGAATGTGTCAAAACAGCCCTGTCTTCAGAGCACTACGCGACGCAACTCAATGGCAAAAACCGGGGGCGCGGGATTGCATCGGGTTTCTGGTTCAACGTGGGTTTGAAGTCGAGTGCTGCTGCCAGCGTAAATTCCGATGGCACGGTCAGTCTGGTCGAGGGTTCTACGGATATTGGCGGAACCCGAACGTCTATTGCGATGCAATTGGCCGAAGTGCTCGGCATTCGGGCAGAAGATGTCAAGCCACAGGTGGCTGATACAGATTCTATCGGCGATACAGATGTGACTGGGGGAAGTCGCACGACATTTGCAACCGGGTGGGCGGCCTATCAGTGCGCCCTGGATATCAAGGAGCAGTTGATCGAACGCGCGGCAAAATTGTGGGAGATTTCGACTGATGATGTGGTTTTTGACGATGGTACATTTTCATCATCTGATTCTTCTAAAACCCTATCGTTCAAAGAATTGGCCGGAATGCTTGACGAAACCGGTGGTCCCGTTATGGGTAGGGCAACCGTAAATCCGTCCGGCGTGGGCGGTGCTTTTGCCGTAATGATTGCCGATATTGAGGTCGATACTGAAACGGGTAAAGTGGAGATCTTGCGCGTCTCTGTGATTCAAGATGCTGGCAAGGCTGTTTATCCCAGTTACGTCGAAGGACAAATGCAGGGAGGCATAGCGCAGGGTATTGGCTGGGCACTCAACGAAGAATACGCCTATAATCGGGATGGCCTTTTGACAAATGCGAGTTTACTCGATTATCGGATGCCCACATGTCTCGATTTGCCCATGATTGAAACCCATATCGTCGAAGTGCCAAACCCCGGTCATCCCTATGGTGTGCGAGGGGTGGGGGAGGTACCGATTGTTCCGCCTGCCGCAGCAATTGCAAATGCGATTTACGATGCTGTGGGCGTGAGAATGACGAATTTGCCCATGTCACCTGGCGAAGTTCTCAAAGCGTTGTGGTCCAAAAATGGGGAGAATGGGACAGCCTGAGATGAATCCAATCCAAAGGGGGTAACATGAATCGAGCGATTTCAATATTAGCTGCCTGGGGACTGGCAGCCCTGATGGTGCTGTGTGTTCCTCACAAGGCCAATGCCCTGGGGTTGGGGGTCAAAGCGGGTGTGAGTCTGACGCGCGAACAGCAGTTTGATACCCTTTATGGCATGGGGGGGCAATTTGACTCTCACCGATGGATGCTTGGAGGCAATCTCGACCTGGGATCCGTTATATTACCCAAATTGCATCTGCTGCCGGGCATGGATATCGCGGTACAGGAAAATTTGCGCGTTTATGTCGTCAACCTGGATGTCGTTTACTTTTTTCATCAATCTCCAGTCGGACGGGCCTATGTCGGCGGTGGTTTTGGAACCCACTTCTTTCGCCCAAAAGACGCAATAGATCCAGCAGTAGAAGCGTCTGAAGATATCGTCCTTGAGGGCCCCCAAAACGATACCAAAATCAGCGTAAATTTACCATTGGGGTATCGGCGCAAATTGGGGCCGGGGCTGGCCTGGTTTGGCGAGATGAAACTCATCATTGCCGACGATGAGAAAGATAGCGCATTGCAATTCACAATTGGTTTTCACTTTGGTAACGAATAGGAAGGATTTATGGCTGGTAGTGAACGCAGAAAAGAGCTTCGTCGAAGGCGACAGAGGCGAAAAAAACGCCTTAAAGCACGTCGTCGAGAAGGAAGAAGTGGGAAGTAAGAACTAAATAATAGGCATGGCGATTACAAATAGATAATAAGAACCCTTGCCATATATGCGTTTTTTTGTACATTAGTATGGAATAAATCAGACCCGTAGTGTCATTTTTCAGGAGGTTTATCAATGGCTAATCCCGAAGTCATCGCCTATTTGAAGCCAGTTTGTGGTTGGAGCGGTGGTGTGCGCGCTGTTCTGGCAAAATATGGGCTGGAGTACGAAGACCGCGATATTATTAACAATCCCAATAACTATCGCGAGATGGTTATGAAGAGTGGGCAACCCTTACAGCCCTGTGTGCAGGTTGGGGATACGATGCTGGCTGATATCAGCGGTGATGAGTTGGAAGGTTGGTTGATCGAAAATGGGTACCAACCCGCAGGTCCAGACGCAACGGTTCCGACAGATCGTTCCTGTACAGATGAAGAACATGAAGCAATGGCGCGCGCAGCACAGCAACCGACTATTGCCAACCCTCACTTTGGTCGATAAAAACAAGGTGATGGTTTTTTACAGCGAGGCGATCCTCAGGGGTCGCCTTTTTTTTGTGCGAATAGAAGCCACTTGCAGGTACTTGTATTTTTAGATTGTGAACACTATGCAGACGCGCGTTCTCAAAAAAGAGATTGCAAGATGTACCCTGTGCAAACGTCTGGTCGAATACTGCCGCACCTTTGATCTGGCGGAAAACCGCAAAATTGACGATTGCGATTACTGGGCAAAACCCGTTCCGGGGTTCGGAGATGTCAATGCACAATTGCTCATTATTGGCCTGGCTCCCGGCGCACACGGAGCCAATCGCACGGGTAGGCCATTTACGGGCGATGGTGCTGGCGATGTGCTTTACCGCGCACTCTTCCGGCACGGTTTTGCCAACCGGGAAACAGCGATTGATCTCCATGACGGCATGCGTCTGGACAATGTGTATATCACCAATGCCGTAAAGTGTGTTCCGCCTCAAAATCGCCCCAATGCTGAAGAGAAGCGAACCTGTCTCGATTGGCTGGCGCAGGAGATGACCGTCTTGTCTCGGGTGAGAATCGTTCTGGCGATGGGCAGAGATGCGTTTGACAGTTATATTCGGCTGGAGAGGGCAGCAGGGCGTGTGACGAGGCTGAACGCCTATCGTTTCCAACACGGTGGTGTGTATCAGTTAGGCGATAAGATCCTCGTGGCGACTTACCATTTTAGCCGCTACAATATGAACACGGGCGTGCTGACAGAAGATATGATCGATGTGTTGTTCCAGCGCGTGTGCGCGTTGTTGTGTGAAGTGTGATCCGCAGGCATGTCCCTGCGGATGTAAGCAGGGATGAACGCAGATGAACGCAGATGAATAATAGGGATGGGGCACTACTAACTACGCTTGGACGGGTCCAGCACAGCGATGTAGGAAAGATTGCGATAGGCCTGGTTGTAGTCGAGACCATAGCCCACTACAAACTGATCCGGAATGGTAAAACCACAGTGATGAATGGGGACGGGGACGATTCTGCGGTCTGGTTTGTCCAGGAGGGTGCAAATACTGAGACTGCGCGGGTTTCTGCTCTTTAATAATGTGAGAAGTGCAGAGATCGTGCGCCCGGTATCGACAATGTCTTCGACGATAATTACATGGCGATCGGCAATTTCACGACTGAGGTCTTTTTTGAATGTCACTGTGCCCGAGCTACTTGTACCGACATAACTCGAAATCGCAATGAAATCAATTTCAATGGGACAGCTTATCGCGCGCGAAAGATCGACTAAAAAGTAGAG
>JAJEAX010000428.1 GCA_022822565.1 Candidatus Latescibacterota bacterium | reverse complement strand
GTTGTCACATCTTCGTGGATATTGCGATATTCTACCTGCCGTACCAGATAGAGGCGTTTGTCTATCCACATGCGAATTTTATGGATATACGTATCTTCTTTTTTTGCCAATAGATCAACCGCGTAACACGTTTTGCGATGTATCTTTTCTTCGCCCACATAAACGGGCACATAATTTTCGTCGTACCCGCCCCAAAAAATCAGATCAAATAACAATTTCTCATAGTTTCGATCATTTTCCATCGCAGTGTAATCGCTCACCAGCACCTGAGCATTGGCAGGCGCGTAATGCCACACGGTTTTGCCATCGCTCACCACGACCTGTACATCCGAATCCATTCGAAACTGATCGGGGCGCTGAACCAGCAACTTGCCTTTGACTTCCTGGTGTTGGTCCATCACGCGCCAGTAGTGTTGCTTGACAAAGTGAGCGGAAAGCGTCTCGAGATCCGCAAATTTTTTTTGCAATTTTGCAACCACCTCTGAACCGCGCATATCGGCCTGCACAGTTCTCAGGCAAAATAAAATACTGAGAATAACGAGAAACATAAGCAGGCCGCGCCTGTAGTACTTTTCACGCATCATACATCCAACTCCTCGAGTTCCTCTAAATAGTCTTCGCCAACGAGGACTTCGCGCCCCTTGCTCGACCCATTGGGCGGACCAACAATCCCGGCGGCTTCGAGTTCGTCAACAAGGCGGGCGGCTCGCGAGTATCCCACCTTCATCCGGCGCTGCAGGAGAGAAGCGGAACCCTGTTGATGAATAACCACCAATCGCAATGCCTCGTCAAACCGGGCATCGCGCTCGTTATCTGCAACAGAAAGATCGCTATTTTCACCCTCAAATTCAACGCCATCGAGTTCGACGCCCTGATCGCGCACCCAGGCCACTAATTGTTCGGTTTCTTCGGTATCGATCCACGCCCCGTGAAGGCGAATGGGTTCTGGTTGTCCAGGAGGCAAGAATAGCATATCACCTCGACCCAGGAGTTTTTCACCGCCATTGGCGTCAATAATCGTGCGCGAATCGACCTTGGATGCCACGCGAAATGCAATACGCGTTGGGAAATTGGCTTTGATTGTACCAGTAATCACATTTACTGAAGGACGCTGGGTTGCAATGATGAGATGGATACCCACAGCGCGGGCCATTTGTGCCAATCGCGCCAGTGAGCTTTCAATATCGCTCGGTGCGGTCATCATCAAATCGGCCAATTCATCGATCACCACGACAATATAGGGCAAGGCATCGGGAATCTCGTCGCGGTCTTCCTCGGTGGGTGCTTCCTGTCGCAGCCGCGCCATCTTGGCATTAAAATCAGTAATATTGCGCGCTGTAAACTGCGCCATCGTGCGATATCGGTTCTCCATCTCTGACACCGCCCACTTGAGTGCCCCCGACGCCATTTTGGGATCGACGACAACAGGGGCTAAGAGATGTGGAATATCGTTGTAAATTGACAATTCCAGCATTTTGGGATCCACCATAATAAAACGCACTTCTTCTGGCGTGCAGCGGAACAAAATACTGGAAATCAACGCATTGATACACCCCGATTTACCAGCTCCGGTCGCGCCGGCAATTAACAAATGTGGCATTTTTGCCAGATCGGCACAATAGGGGTCACCCGAAGCTGTTTTGCCGAATCCGAGCATCAATTTTGAATCGGACTGCTCAAATGCGCGCGATTCCAAAATTTCTTTTAAGAAGACTGTATAAGGTTCTGGATTGGGCACTTCAATGCCAACCGCAGCCTTGCCGGGAATGGGAGCCTGAATGCGAATGCTCTGCGCTTTCATCACGAGGGCGAGATCGTCTGCAAGACCGACAATTTTGCTGACTTTCACGCCTGGGGGAGGCGCAACTTCATAAGTCGTAATAACAGGTCCAGGGTTGACTTGTACTACTTTGCCCTGAACGCCAAAATTGCTCAGGCTTTGTTCCAACGCCTGTGCCCCTTTAAACAGGGTTTCGCGGTCTATAATCCCATCACCCGGAGGGGGATCTTCCAGCAGTTTTAAATTCGGTAACAAATATGTCGAAGATCGCTTGCGTTTAATTTTCTTTTTCTTTTTGGGTTTTGACGGAACAGGTTCTGGTTCTGGCTCAGGCGTTTCATCTACTATTTCAAATTCCACTTCAGGCAATTTGTCTTCTTCTCGCTCAACCTGTGCCACATCAGGAATAGGGTCAGCAACAATCTCTTCTTTTTCTTCGTGCTTTTCTGACTTGTCATCGGCGATTTCAGGTTTGGGTACCTCGATCAATTCGTCTTCTTCTCGCTCAACCTGTGCCACATCAGGAATGGGGTCAGCGACTGTCTCTTCTGTATGCTTCTCTAATAATTCATCGATGTCTTTAGCGATATCGGGTTCGGGTACCTCGGTCAATTCATCCTTTTCCCAATTATTTAAAATGGGATCGGCAACAACTTCTTCTTCAGTTCTATTTTTTTTTTGATCGGTGTCCTCAACTTGTAGCACTTCGGGCGGTATCCCGTTATTGTCGGATTTCTCTTCACGCTTTTTGAAAAAAGTCCATTCGGGAATTCGGTTAAACGGAATATCGGTGGCAACCATTAACAACACCACAAATAGCGTTATCAAAGAAATATAAGAACCAACAGTACCCAAATAGGGCACCAGCAGGGAAGACGATAGCATAAAACCCAGCCAACCTCCCAATTTCCAAGCCATTGTAGGCCTCTCCCAAAAAAGCACGCCTGTCGCGCCACAGTAGATCACCATTAGTGAAAACAGGATGACACTATACATCACAAGTGATCTGACGCTCGACATCCTGAGGTGGTTCCATCCCCACACAACTGCCAACACAATCAGTGCGTAAGCACCATAGCCCACGCTAAATAGCAAGTGGTAGGAGACGTGTGCGCCGAGCCATCCGACCAGATTTTGTGCCAACTCGTTGGGGCGCGTCGAATTGGGCGGGTCCTCTGGCGAGTGCGATAGCAAACTCAAAGCCATCAATAGTGCGATAGCAATCAAGCACACACCTAAAATTTGAAAGGGTAATGCTAGCCGATCTTTTTGTGTCTCAGGTAATGCCTTCGATGACTGTTCCATATCTGTTCCTCACAGCATCAAAGGGGAGAATATATCCGATGTGGGGACATCGGTTTTATTGACTGATTCCTCTTGCCAGCACCACGGGCTTTCGGGTGCGGAATAATTTGCCTTCTGGCGTGCCAACTTCCAGGTAGATAACATAAATACCGGGCTTCAAAATTTGTCCATTATCGTTGCTCCCATCCCAATTTACAACGCGCTGACTGCCACTTTCAACACTTTCAAATAAGGATGCCACGCGCCTACCCGTGCGATCAAACACCCACAAATTTGCGTGGAGTCTGGGGGAGGGTACCCGATATGTAATGCCTACTTGATCGACAAAGGGATTGGGGGAAACCGCCACAGATAACTCCGCTATGTCGTCGTTAAACTGAACGCTATTTGCAGCCCCAGGGGTCGCCCCCCGCGGATCCTGGCTGTCGAGCCAGTTGTCCCGATCGCCTGCTACAGTGAGATCAATGCGTTCCAGGCTTATAGAAGACTCTTGTGCTGGATAAAAGATGCTATCGACAAGTGTTGCCATCGCATCGCGCAAAATGAGGCCATCGCCTCCATTATTTAGCCGGGGCCAGCGGGTAAGCGACAAGATGGGAACATCGAGGTCGGGGAATTGCAGGCCAATAGCATCTGCGTCTTCTGCGACGATCACATATCCTCCGCCATCAATAACTGCACCTGCTTTAAATTGTCCCGTTGTTCGCAAATCGGATAGCGTCCACCCGGATAGATGAACTGCGTCTGACGAGCGGTTGTACAGCTCTATCCACTCTGATCCATTGACAGGTCGTGCCATCACTTCGTTGATCATCACCTGTGCGGAGACTTCCACGGTCAGCAGGGCCGTATAACAAAACAATGCGAGAACTACTGAGTACATTTTGTTCACTAAATTCTGTATTCTATCCATTATACCATCCCCAATCTTCGTCGAATAGTCCATTCAAATACCAGCAGCCCCACCAGCAAAAATAGCGGCCACTCATGCCCCCACAACCTGAACCGGTGGTGGGTGATAACAGGCTCAGGAGCCAGAATAAGCGAATCGAGCGCGGTCTTCAGATCACCCGGTCTCACATATTGCCCGCCACTGCGCGTCGCAATATCGCCGAGCAGTTCGGCGCGCATGCGCACGGTTTCGTATTCCAGGCTGTATCTTCCCACAGTAAAGCGCCCCATACCCGTACCCAGATCACCATCATCGGCCCGTGCCTGTACCTGAAGCTCATAATCGCCTTGTGGAAAACGCCCCAAATTGCCAGCGTACCGCCCACCGCCCAAATCACGCAGGAGAACTTCTCTTACACCCAGACTGTCGCCGACTCGTGCGAGAACCCGCGCGCCTGGACGCGGCTGCAATAGACGGTCAAAAACCCTTGCATGCACCGCGACTGCCTCACCGCTTCGATACGTGGGCTTTTCAGTCGTGATTTTTAGACGTGAGACCTCGTCGCGCGTGACCAGCCAGCGCACCATATTTTTCCAAAATGCGCGTGCCACGGCATCGGTCTTGCCGTCGCCCCACATCATTAGCCCGTGACGCCAAAATGTTTGATACGCTACAGTCGCGGTTTTTCCTGCGCCTACGCGGCGAATTGCCAGTACGGGCATCGGTTTACCATCAACGCGCTCTGTGGGATGATGCGCTAACACAGTTGCGTTGGAAACAGCAGTTCCCACGCGATTATAAGACAGAAGTGGCGGCAATGCCTCCCAGGCATCGCGGTCGCCTAATGGATCGTCGGATACGCGCAAGATGGGGTGGCGAGAATCGGGAAACGAAAGGGCAAAGGCGCGTTCTTGAAATGTGTCTGACGATCCCAAAAATTGCACGGGCAAAACATCGGCCAATGCCGAGCGCGCATATCCATCATCAAAAGCGGCATTGCCCCCCAGGGTCAACAGTCCCCCGCCTTTTTGCACAAAGGCGACAAGTGCCTGCTCTGGCATACCTGCAAGTGCTTCGTAGGGAGAGTTGATCAACGCGACAATATCGCGCTCGTCCAATGAGCGCAGCGCGCGATGCACATCTTTTTGCCACCCGGCCGTCAATGTGCGTACCAGCACTTCGAGTTCCAGATTGACATCTTCCTGCAGCACGCGCCGCAAATAGCCCAGATCGGCACTCGGACTGCCCGCAAGTATTAAAATACGCACGCGACTTTCGAGGACATCTGTCGAGGCCACTACGCGGTTGTTGCCCACTGTGCGCTCGCCCGCTTGTGCCGCAATCTGTACTGAAAATGCATGCCGCCCGGATCGCTCGGGCCTAATCTCAAATTCAAGAGTCTGTTCGCCATCGGCCAGCGCAATGGTTTTGGCACTCACTTCCCGATTATTCAAGAGCACGCGCACCTGCTCGCGCACCCGCTCAAATCCGGAAGAAAGCACGCGGACTTGCATCACAAGCGACCTGCCCACATAGCCCAGAGGATCGATAACCACCGATACAATGGACACGTCTTTAGGAGGAACCGGATCACCTGTTCCCACTGCGAGCACAGGCGCGCCCAGATCGACCGCTGCCCGCTCGGGGCGTCCACCCAAATTTTGTCCGCCGTCTGAGATGAGCACTACGGCAGCAAGCCCTTCACCCATTGTACGTTCGCGCAACCCATCTAATGCACCTGCCAGATCAGTCGCTCGTCCCGCCCAGGTAAGTTCTCCTTTATCTCGCAGGGGCGTTAAAACATCGGAAAACCGAAACTGCGTCACTCGCGCGCGCGAGTGCAAATTTTTGAGTGTGGGATCGGTCAGCACGGCTTTTGCAACTTCAAAACGCGCGGTATCGCCATCTGCTATTTTCATGCTTTCGCTATCGTCGATGAGCACGGCGACCAGGGGCAAACGCTGCGTGTGCAACGTCAGCGAAAGAATCGGCTCTATTAAAAGGCCT
Organism: Candidatus Latescibacterota bacterium; assembly: GCA_022822565.1. Lineage (GTDB taxonomy): Bacteria > Latescibacterota > UBA2968 > UBA2968 > UBA2968 > VXRD01. The sequence goes on along the minus strand of JAJEAX010000428.1, from coordinate 1,591 downwards.
ATTAACAAAACAAGTGCCGCGACGCGTAAGCCCAACAACAATTGATGTATGCCCGTAAGGCGCGAGCGGTACATTAAAAAAGCGAGATAAATTCCGGCGCAGCCAACGAGTAATAGCAGCCATCCGTCTGAGATGGAAAACCCAATATCGCGCAGCATTGTTATACCTGCCGCTCGCGCAACCCAGGCAGTGGCAACCGCGGGGCCGCATTCAAATTACCCCCGGCAGTTTCACCTCGGGCAAGGCGAAAAGCACCTGCGCCAGCAATCATTGCCGCATTGTCTGTACACAGGGCTGTCGGCGGATAAAATACACCCATCCCGAGTTTGGAGGCTCTGTCATCGAGTTGCGCCCGCAGCGCGCGATTGGCGGCGACGCCACCCGAAAGCAATACCCGCTCTGTACCTGCTTCTCGCGCTGCTCTGAGTGTCTTATCCACCAATACATCGACTACAGCCGCCTGAAAACTCGCCGCAATATTTGCTCTGATAGCTTCAATATTCTCTACGGCGAGATCGCGAATCCGATAGAGTACAGACGTTTTTAATCCGCTAAAACTAAAATCAAATCCCGGATTGTTGATCAACGCACGCGGAAAATCAAAGGCTTCGGGGTCTCCCTCTTCTGCGAGCATCGAAATGCGCGGTCCGCCCATGGTGACCTCCCCCTCGCGCAATAGTCCCAGTATTTTAGCCACTTTATCAAATGCTTCACCTGCGGCATCGTCGCGCGTGCGCCCCCAGCGCTCGTAATTACCCCATGCACAGACATAAATCAATTCCGTATGCCCTCCCGAAGCCACCAGGGCCATAAAAGGCGGCACCAGGTCGGGATGCGCCATACTGCCTGCAAACAAATGTCCTTCGATGTGATGCACACCTACAAGGGGCAGCCCCGAACCGAGTGCAAGCCCTTTGCCCACGGAAATGCCCACAAGCAGACAACCCACCAGTCCTGGCCCCTGTGTCACAGCAATACCACATAGATCGTCCAGTCCTAAGTCGGCTTCTGAAAGTGCCCGATCGACGACGGGCAGGAGTGTTCGTATGTGGTTTCGAGATGCCAATTCGGGCACCACGCCGCCGTAGAGGCTGTGTTCTGTTTGGGAAAAAATTGTGTTGGAATAGATATGTCCATCGGCTACCACGGCAGCTGCGGTTTCGTCGCAGGATGTTTCAATACCTAAAATGGGCCGATCAGAAATGCTCATAAGTATGTATTAGCAATAAGGGGAGTGTATCGATAGACGAAAGGGAAACGAAAAAAGAAAGAAACCGATGCCGCCCTTTTGGGAGAAGGTGAAACGGCAAACCGGTAAGGGGAAAAAACAACCATTTCGGCGAGGTATCCCCCGCCGAAATGGCAGCTTTACTTGTAGGACTCGGTAATATCCCGACCTGTGCTAATTTCACCGTTGTCAATCCGCAAATTAAATCCGCAGTTGGGATTGTTGCATACCCATGCTTTGTACATGATAGATGCCCCATCGCGCCCATAATCCGACAGCGGTAGCAATACACCCGTGTTGCACTTCAAACACTGTGGAAACGCTTGCTCCATAAAACCCTCCTCTTATCCACCGGCGTCGTTA
>JAJEAX010000122.1 GCA_022822565.1 Candidatus Latescibacterota bacterium | reverse complement strand
AGAACACGGTTTTCTGAACCACACGTCCATGGGGGATGGTTTATGTCACGAGAGTACGAGATGGCTTTGATTGTCGGTACGCAGGAGAATGCGGATGAGACAGTCGAACGCTATGCGTCATTGCTCGCCGATCAGGGCGCTGCGGTGGTCAATATTGACCGCTGGGGCGTGCGCAGGCTCGCTTATGAGATTCAAAAGCGACAGCAGGGCGATTATACAATTTTTTATTTTCAGGCCGATCCGGGCGCGATTGCGAATGTTGAGCGGGCGTGCCGTTTGGATGAGGCTGTTTTGCGGCATCTGATTCTTCAGACTGAAATTCCTCCTCAAGAGGAAGAGGATGACGCTGAAGAGTTGGCCGAAGATGTTTTCGATGATACGGAAGAGGAGGTTGCCCAATGAATAGAGGACGTGTGAAGGTTTGTCATATTTGCGAGGGTCATGCAGGGGCCTGTCGATTTGAAGCGCACCGTTTGGAAGTTCACTATAAAAATGAGCGTTTGTTGCGCCGGTTTGTTACCGAGCGCGGCAAAATTGTTCCCCGGCGCATGACGGGTACGTGTGCAAAGGGCCAGCGCGCGTTGGTGCGCGCGATTAAGCACGCCCGCTTCCTCGCGCTTATGCCTTATGTGAATGATTCGATTAGATAATGTAGGGGCGAGGCATGCCTCGCCCGTTATTTTCGATATACGGAATTCTATTATGAAAATTATTCTTACAGCAGATGTGGATGCGCTGGGCAATGCTGGCGATGTGGTTGAGGTGAAGGATGGCTATGCGCGAAATTTTTTGCTGCCTCGTTCGGTGGCGCTGATTGCAAATAAGCACAATATGGCGGTGTACGAGAAGGTGCGTCAGCAGCGCGAAGCCCAACGCGTGCGCGAAACGCGCGATGCCGAGTCGCTGGCAGAGGCTTTGAAAAAGGTTTCGTGCAATGTGGCGGTTAAGGCTGGCGAAGAGGATCGCATTTTTGGATCGGTGACGGCACAGCAAATAGCAGTTGCGCTCAGTGATCTTGGGTTCGATATTGATCGCCGAGACATAGAACTCGAAGAGCCGATTCGAGCACTGGGGGTATATGATGTGCCCATTCGGCTTTATGCAGGGGTTGTGGTGTCTGTGAAGGTGTGGGTGGTCAGAGAGTGAAGTCATCGCGGTATGCCGTTGCGCCGCGATCTCTATCCAGTTTTGCAAATGTTTGTAAATAGTAGTGGTTATATTTATTCTCACGTAGTAAGTCGTAATATTACAAAGGAGAGTGCCATGTTTGCCAGACAGAAGTTCTTCCCCAGGGCAATTTTTCTGCTGTTGTTTGTTGTTGCGAGTGTGATGGCGGATGTTTCTGTTTCTTCAGCCAGAGATATCCGGTTCGAGAGGGCAGGTGTGGTCGATGTTATACCCTATATAGGTGTCGCGCGTCCGGTGGTTTTTGATTATACGGGAACGGGGACCTATCTGGGAGATCTGTCGAATTTGAGTGGGGGTGTTCAAGGTGCCTATTGGTTGAATAATGCAACGAGTATTGGTGTGGATGTTGGGATGGCGCCCGGGTTGGAGACGACGACGTGGGCTGGTTCTGTTTATGTGGCGCAAACGTTTAATGCGGCGTGTCCCATCCCGCAATATGTTTCTGTTGGGGTAGGCAGGCAGGGCGCGGGATACTCACTTGATGGTGCCAGGAATTTTGCGTATTTGGGTGTCGGTGTTAGATACCAGCCTCTGGAGTCTCCCAAGTACGGTTTTCAGGCAGGTGTTAAGTTCAATTCCGTGTTTGATAAAGATTGTTTGGGCGATTCAGCGACCCGGAAATACGCGACTGTGAATGTGGGGCTTGTTTTGAGTATGTTCTGATGAAAGACAAATGCAACCACAGATAAACACCGATGGACACAGATGAAAGGCACGTCCGGGCATGAATGACAATGGGTGTAGGGCGGTGTTCAGGTGTCTAAAATAAAAAAAACGGAAGAAGCAAATATATCTTCCGTTTTTTTATTTTTTCATCAACACCATCAACCGTCCCGTCATCGCGGCAAATGCAAGCTCTGATGAACTGGTCTGGAAATCGACCAGTCATGCTCGATTTACTCGCCTTCATACACCGCTTCTGCCTTTGCTTTTGACTTTTATCCGTGTTTATCTGTGTTCATCCGTGGTTGCTTTTTTTACGCATCCCGCGCACACCGAAATCCCAGATTGCCCGTGGAGCTGTCCGGGGTGTTTGCGCTGCGGGCAGCAACGCGGTATCGGTTGCAGTAGGAGTCGTGGCAAAGGTAGGAGCCGCCGCGCATGCTTTTCGCCTGTCCGATGTGGGGTCCCGTGGGATTTACAGAGGTGCTTTTGAGGTGAAAGGTGGGGCTGAACCAGTCGCTGCACCATTCCCAGACGTTGCCCGAGATGTTGTAGATGCCGTAGTTGTTGGGGGGGTATGAGGTGACGGGTGCGGTGCCGATGTGTCCATCTGCTCTGGTGTTTTCTTCGGGGAATGTGCCCTGCCAGATGTTGCACATGTGTTTGCCGTTGGGTTCGAGGTCGTCTCCCCAGGGGTAGCGCATGCTGTTTAAGCCGCCCCGTGCGGCAAATTCCCATTCGGCTTCTGTGGGCAGGCGTTTTCCCGTCCAGTTGCAATAGGCGACGGCGTCGTTCCACGAGATGTGGATGGCGGGGTGGTTCCAGCGGTTGTTGACATTTGTTCCCGGTCCTTCGGGGCGGTGCCAGCAGGCGCCGTCAACAGCCCACCACCAGGGGGTATCGACGACGGTTTGCGAGATGTGCGCTGCGGTGTTGGGGGGTACAAAGAGGTGGAAGACAAAGGACCAGCCAAAGCGTTCGGCTTCGGTTTTGTACGCGGTTGTGCGGACGAATTTGGCAAAGTCGGCGTTGGTGACGGCGCATACGTCGAGGTAAAAGGGATCGACGGTGACTTCGCGCATGGGGCCTTCGCCGTCTTCTGCAAAGCCTTCGTCGCCATCTGTGCCCATGAGGAAGGTGCCGCCCGAGAGGCGGACCATGCCTTTGAGGGAGGTATCACTTCTGCGCCTGTTTTTTTGTTTGCGCGTTTTTTTGCGTTTGGATGAGACGGGTCTGCTCGCACCGCAGCAGGGGGAGGACATGGTGTTTCTCCTGAGATTATGGGTTGCGTGAATACACTATTATAATATATAAAATGATACACTGCGACGCGCGGGCTGTCAAGAGGGGGCTGGGGACTGGAGGCTGGGGGCTGGTTATTTCCGCTTGCTTTTCCCCTCTCTATCCTTCTATATTGTTTTTGACTGCCCGCAGATCGCTTCATACATCAGGACATTATATGGCAAAAACATCAGTCGAAATTCCCGATCAAAAAATGGCGGAGTTGGAAGCCTATAAAGACCGGTTAGGAGAGCTTCTGTTGCTCGGGTTGTCTCAGGTCAAAATTCAGGAAGCCCTGTTGCTCTACCAGCGGGGACTTATATCAATTGGCAGAGCAGCAGAACTCGCCGATCTAACAGAACAGGAAATGGTACATCAGGCTCGGATTGTTGGAATCCAACCTCGTTGGAGTAAAACCCAGGTTCAGGAAGAGATAGTGCAGGATTAAATTTTTTTTATGCCACGTAAAATTAGGGAACTCATCAAAGATCTTGAGGCTGCTGGGTTTGTAAATCGTGGCGGAAGAGGAAGTCATAGAAAATTTGTTCATTCCAAAGTTTCTAAATCGGTGATCCTTTCCGGTCAACTTGGCGATGATGCAAAACACTATCAAGAGAAAGATGTCAAGGTGGCTATTGAGGTATCAAAAAGATGAAAAAAAGTGCCCGTTACATAAAAATAGTAGCCTGGTCTGAAGAGGATCAGTGCTATGTTGGAAGATGTCCGGGACTCTTTTATGGTGGATGTCACGGCGATGACGAACAAGAGGTGTTCTCGGAACTGTGTCGCATTGTCGAAGATACCATTGAATTATACGAGCGAGATCGCAAACCACTGCCAACACCCGAGATGCTAAGAATTGCCTGACCCTTCGCGTCTTTGTCATCGCGGCAGGGTTGTAGCCGCGATCCAGAAGATTTTGCTTTTGTTTTTTATCCGTGTTTATCTGTGTTCATCTGTGGTTGCTTTTTTGTTTTTTTGGAAGGATCCCTCACATGACAAAAATGGAAGTCATCGCCGTGCAGCTTGAACCCAATAGCAGTCATCCGCTGGTCTGGCTAAAGGATAAGGACCAGAAGGTCTTTTTGCCCATTGCGATTGGCAATTTTGAGGCGGTTGCGATTTCTATAGCGCTTCACGATGAGCCACCGCCGCGCCCGATAGCGTATGATTTGTTGTGTGATATTTTAGAGGGGTTCGATGTACACGTTGAGCAGGTACTGGTCAGTGCGTTGAGAGACGAGACGTTTTTTGCAGAGATTACGCTTGTCCGCGATGGGGAATCGATTTGTATTGATTCGCGTCCGAGCGATGCGCTGGCATTGGCGTTGCGCGTTGATGCCCCGATTTTTGTGGCAGACCAGGTGATTGAGGTGGCGGGGCTGTCGGTCGAGATGCAAGAGGCCGAGACACCCATTGAAGACGTTGAGAATATTGCTGCTTTTATAAGGTCTGCAGGAAAGGGTGAATCCACTGAAGAGGCACCCGATCAGGTGACGCAGCAGGTAGATGCGCTCAAGGCGCGTTTGCAAGAGGCGGTTGCGCTGGAAGAATACGAAGAGGCCGCCAGGCTGCGCGACGAGATTGGCCGGCTTGAACACAGTATCGAGAAATAATCGCGCTGTCGAAGTGTAAGACAGAGCCTCTACAATTGATGGCGGCGATGTCGTGTTCGGCTGAAAATTACAAACGTGTGTAATTTTATAACTTATGACAACCAACTATCGGGCGAAATTCCGTCGGTGTTGGGTAGCCTGCACAACTTGGAACGGCTGTATTTGCAGACCAACCAATTGCGATAGAGAAAATTTAACTTTGGTAAATGCCTGATCAGGAGTGGTGTCCGAGTTTGAGCTCAAAGTGTTTCAGATACCAACAGGATAGGCATTTTGCTAAACATAAGTTTCTCAACTTAATTGGAGAGCCAAAAATGAACCCAAAGATGATGGTCGGGCCCCTGCTTGGGGTTGAAAACGATTCTGTGTACACCGTTTGTTTTCTGTCGGATGGGACGGTTGACGGCTGCGACCTTTTCGTGAACGACGCCAAGATGGCTTCGTTTCGGAAGATCGCGGATACCTACAGCGGGCAGTTTTGGCGCGCCGAGTTCCTGGTCACCGCCGGTTCGTCGCAGGCGTGGACCTACGAGATTCAAAGCAACGGAACCCGGTTTCAGGGCGCGTCCGGGGCCTCGAGGTGGACGTTCCATGTGCCAGGATCCTCTGAGAAGCCCCGGATCGGTTATGCCTCGTGCAACGGCTTCTCGTCGGCGAGGCAGATCAAAAGAACCGGGGAGCCGTATTACCTCTGGAAGCAGATGTGCCAACAGCACGAGACGGGGCCGCTGTCTTTGTTGATCATGGGCGGGGATCAGTTGTATGCGGACGAGATCTGGGAGAGTTCCCTGGCGCCGACGATCGCCAAATGGAGCGGGCTGTCGCGGTCGAGCAGAATCTCTTGTAAGGTTGGGGTAAAAATTTCGAAGGAGTTGAACCGCTTTTATGAAACCCTTTACGTGAGGCGCTGGAGCAATCCGCAAATGGCGCACATGATGGCCTCGGTGCCGACGGTCATGATGTGGGATGACCACGATATCATTGACGGCTGGGGTTCGTACAAGCCCGACTTGCAGGGTTGCGAGGTCTTTGCGGAGATCTTTCGGGTCGCGAGGCGATATTTCGAATTGTTTCAGCTCCGTTCCCGCCACAACAACGCGCTGCTGAACGCCCCAGCGCATGGCTCGTTCGGGCTTCGCTTCCACGATTACCTGATATTGGGTCTGGATAATCGTTCGGAAAGGACTCGGAATCAGGTTATGTCACCGTCCCACTGGGACGATGTCAAGGTCTGGTTGCAATCGCAGTCCGGCTGGGGCGGAAATTTTGTCGTGCTTTCGGGCATTCCGGTGGCCTATCGTTCGTTCGCGTCGGTGGAGGCGGTTTTTGCCGCAACGTCGTGGGAGGAGGAGTTGGAGGACGACGTTTTGGATCACTGGTCCGCCAGGGATCACCAGGGGGAGCGAATGAGGTTGATTATGAATCTCATGGGTTTTGTCGGCGAGAGCGGCTGCCGGGGCATCATTCTGTCTGGCGATGTGCATGTCGGTGGGCTGGGCGTCATTCAGGATACCCGGAATGATCTGGAGATCCATCAGGTCATCTCCTCTGGCATCGTCCATCCCCCGCCCAGCGCATTTGAATGGCTCGGTCTCCAGGCGGTGACTTCAGACGATAAGGAGCGCATCGGGAACGGACAGATTACCACCGAGATGATCTGCCCATTCGGCTCAGACAAATATATCCGCGCCCGCAACTACGCCGTGCTTGAGGAGGGAACCGATAATAAAGTGTGGGTGAGTTGGATCTGCGAGGGGGATATGAAGCCGGAGTATGGCATCCCCTGAGTATAGCCGGGGCAGAAGTTTTAACTGATGTCACGCAGTGAAAGCGGACCTTCGGGCTTGTTTCCGTTTGTCCCATTGATGAAACGTCCTGTTGGAATGGATTCGGAGGCGTGGTTACATCACTGTGTTGACGCGACGAATGCTCTGGCGGTGGATGAATCAATAAAGGTTGACATTTTGGACAGGTTGATGATATTGAGTGGGTTAGAGTATGATCAGAGCCTGATCAATGCGGCGATCCAGGCGTCCAGTCTTGAAGCATTTGAACAAGCGTTGGATACCTGACGCCAGTCTTTGACCGCTACGCGCTTGCGCCGAGAGGTCGGACTGTAATAATAAGTTGTGCCGTTGTCGTCATCGCGGCAATGTGTTAGCCGCGATCCAGAGGTTTTCGCCTTTGCCTTTAATCCGTGTCTATCCATATTATCCGTTTAATCCGCGTTCGCTTTTGCCTCTAAGGTGTCATCGTTTTATACACAGCAGGATATTACACATGACCAAAACATTTACCTGTACTCAGGCTCGCGCCAGGCTCGCCAGTCTCTGCAAAGATGTGACCGATGACAGTGATTACGTCATTATCACCCGTCCGGGACATGAAGATGTCGCTCTGATTTCTGCGTCTGAACTTTCCAGTCTTATAGAAACCGCTCATCTTCTCAGTTCACCGAAAAATGCGGAACGATTGGCAACAGCGCTAAACCGAGCCAAATCTGGCACAGAATCCTCTCAATCCATTGACGATTTACGTCGAGAGGTTGGGCTATAATAATAATGCGCGATGCTGTTTTCCATCCAGAATTTCGCACAGATCTGCACTACTGGGTTCAAACGGATCGCAAAATCGCCCTTCGCGTTTTGACACTTGTGGAAGCTATCCTGCGAGATCCTTTCAGAGGGATTGGCAAACCAGAAGGTTTTGCTTTTGTCTTTTATTTTTTTTCAACAAAACAGGTTCAGGTATGGCCCTACAAACCGTTACTACCATGACAGCCGATGAGCTTCTGGTGATGCCGCACAATGGCTATCGCTATGAACTCATAAAGGGAGAATTGCGCCAGATGGCTCCAGCAGGCAGACAACACGGACGAATTGCAGCGACAATCTGTAGCCGTCTCGAATCATTTGTGAGAAATAATAATCTCGGTGAAATCTATGCTGCCGAGACGGGTTTTTTAATTTGGACCGATCCGGATACGGTGCGCGCTCCCGATGCGAGTTTTGTGTCGCGCGCACGCGCAGATGCCACAGACGAAGAAGAAGGCTTCTTCCCCGGCGCACCCGACCTCGCTGTTGAAGTCATTTCGCCAAATGATCGCGCTGTCGAAGTGGAAGACAAAGCCCTTGATTGGTTGCGGGCAGGTGCGAAGATGGTTATTGTTCTCAATCCCAAAACGCGCACGGCGACGATCTATCGCGGGTTTGACGATATTCGCATTCTCACAGAAGGCGACACAATTGACGGCGATGATGTTGTGCCCGGGTGGCAATTGCCTCTTGCAGATGTGTTCTAATTTTAACAAAACAGGTTCAGATACAGCAGACAATCCACAAATTCAAGTTGTGAACAAAAGCGCAATACTGCATATTAAAAGCATAATGAGGTGTCTGAGTTTCTATCGAGCCTCCTTTTATCACTCAATTTTGTGATATTGGCCTGATATTTGCTACTGAGTGAACTGGATAGTCAAGGTATCCTCGATTCATGGAGGTAGAAGATGAATATTTCTACAATTGATATGCCGCAGGTCCTGAACGAGCCAGCATTAGTGGAAGGACGATTGATGGAGGTGAACTGGGCTTGTGGCAAGGCGGAGTTGCACGACATGCCGCAACGGATCGTACCGTTGTGTTTCGATCCAGCGCTGAACGACGACATGCGTCGGCTGGCGACACAGTATGTCGAGATCAGAGGCCGTGGCCGTTTTAACGACAATGACGAATGGGATGTTATTTATGTGGAGCAGGTAACCAGCACACGGTCGTGGTCAGAGCCGTTTGACCTCGAAGCATTTCGCAACGACCCCAATCCGAAGATTTTTGACCCTGATAAAATGGTGACCATTGACTTGACACAAGAAGAGTGGGAGGCTTTCAACCGCACGCTATATGAAGGTCGGAATACCTGATGCTTTCAAGTCCTTTGCCCATAGTTCTCGATACCAGCGTTGTCTCAATACTCATACGCCGAGCAGAATCGGCTGCCTACTACCAGGCGCGCATCGCTGGACGGCGTGCAGTCATTTCATTTCAGACACTGGAAGAGTTGTGGTTTGGCGCCTACAAAGGGAACTGGGGCGACAGGCGGAAGAATGCTCTACGGCAGATCCTTAACCTGTATGAGGTTGTATGGCCAAATTCTGGTCTGGTTCGTATCTCTGCACAACTACGTAGCGAACGAGAGCGTGTGGGGCGCAGGCTAAACACGGGAGATGCCTGGATTGCCGCGACCGCACTATTCCTGGAGTGTCCGCTTGCTTCCCACGACCGTGACCTCTCCGATATTCCCGACCTGCCATTCATCCGCGTACCTTGAATTAGAAATCTATTTTTTCTATACTTATATTAGGAAAGTGAAAAGGCACAACAGAATGGCGGAGAAAAGGACATGAGGAAACCATTGCTATC
>JAJEAX010000328.1 GCA_022822565.1 Candidatus Latescibacterota bacterium | reverse complement strand
TTATGAAGGCGCGGAATACGGGGTGCTGGGAAGGGATCAACGGTATGAATTGGGTAAGAATATCGATTTTAGTAAGCCGGTCACTGGCGGACCTGTAGAATGCGGATTTGATTATTATTTTGGCGATGATGTGCCCAATTTCCCGCCCTATACCTGGTTTGAAAACGATCGTTTGTTGGATGAGCCAGTTGACGAGAAGCCCGAGGAGATGTTTGGGGCGCCCGGAGCTATGGCGCCGGGATGGTCTCTCGAAGCGGTGATGCCCGAGTTGACCCGGCGCGCGGTTCAATATATTGAAGCGGCGGATGATCAACCGTTTTTTTTGTATTTTCCGCTGACTGCACCGCATACGCCGATTGTGCCGATAGATGAATTTAAGGGTATGAGCGAGGCGGGTGAATACGGAGATTTTGTGTGTGAAGTGGATTGGACTGTGGGCGAGGTGATGGCGGCCCTTGATCGAAAAGGGATTGCCGAGAATACGCTGATTATTTTTACCAGCGATAATGGCCCGGAAAATTCCGCGTATAGACGGATCCAGGAATACGGTCATTACAGTATGGATGGCTTGCGGGGGTTGAAACGCGATGTATGGGAAGGCGGGCACCGGGTTCCGTTTGTTGCCAGATGGCCCGGTCAGATTGGAGCGGATAGGGTTTGCGATGAGGTAATTTGTATGTCCGATTTTATGGCTACGGCAGCGGCGATAAGCGGTGCGTCTTTGTCTGAAGATATGGCTGAAGATAGTTATAATATATTGCCCGCGCTTTTAGATGAGACTTTTGAGACGCCCATCCGGGAGGCGACGGTGCATCACAGCATTCGGGGAAAGTTCGCCATTCGGAAGGGGCGCTGGGTGTTGATCGATGCACCGAGTGGGGATGATAATAAAGAGCCGGATTGGTTTGTGGAAGAACGCGGGTATGTACCTCACGATCATCCGGGTGAGCTTTTTGATCTCGAACGCGACCGGATTGAGCGATTTAATTGTTATGCAGAATATCCCGAGATCGTTGAAGAACTCAAGACCCTGCTCGAGAGGTATAAGCGAGAAGGCAGGAGTATTTCGCGCTGATCGGAAGAGAGATGAATTTTATGAGACGTATTTTTTGTATCCTGATTGTATTTGCGTGGGTTGGTACGGTAGGGGCAGAGGTGCAGGTCGCGTTTCGCTTTGAGGCTGTTTTTGGGGAAATAGGGGGTGGCGATGGGCAGTTTCTCGATCCCGAGGGATTGACTCTGGATACGTCGGGCAATGTGTTTGTGGTGGATACCGGGAATGATCGCGTCCAAAAATTGTCCCCAACGGGGACTTTTTTGCGGGCAGTGGGGGGACCGGGTTGGGAAGATGGGCAATTTAATAAACCGGGGGGTATTGCCGCGAGCAAGGGGTTGGAGATTTATGTGGCCGATGGTCGAAATCGCCGCATTCAGGTGTTTAATTTCAATTTGCGTCTTCTGGCGGTGATTGGTGGGGCGGATGCTGGTGGTTCTATGGATCTGGGTACGCTCAGTGGTATTGCCGTGTCGGATGCAGATGAGATTTTGGTAGGCGATATCGATGCGGATCAACTGGTGCAGATCGATACGTATAGCCGCGTCGATCGCAGTTTTGGTGGGTTTGGGTATGGGGCTGGCAATTTGCGGCGGCCTTTGGGGGTCGCCATAGAGGGTCGCGAGGCGGTTTATGTTTGCGATAGCGAGAATGATCGGATCGCGGTGTTCGACAGATTTGGCAATTTTCAAAAGACAATGGGCGAAGATGTTTTATTGCAGCCTTCGGCGCTTTGCGTGGGGCCAGAGCGGACGTTGATTGTAGCGGATACAGGCCACCATCGCATTGTGGTTTTTGATCTCGATTCTGGCGGTGTTGCAGGTTCTTTGGGTGGTCCCGATCCGGGAAGGGGTGCGATGGCGTTCCAATTTCCCCGGGGTGTTGCACTTGGACGCGCTGGCAGATTGTTCGTTCTGGATTCGGGCAATGGGCGCATTCAGAAGTTGCAATTGCAAGTTTCAAGGGCGAGACAAGAGAAGTAGGGAGTAGGGAGTGTGAAGTAGGAAGTGAGGAAAGGCCGGGATGTTCCGCGGGGGCGGGATGTCCTATTTTTTTTTCGCCGCGAGGGATAAAAGGTGAGACGCGAGACGCGAGAGATGAGTTTGAGCACCCTTTGTATCGCTCAGGGCATTGTATTTTTTTTCCTCTTTGTTGCGGCGGCACAGGCACAGGTTCCCGTGCCAGAGCAGTTTACGCTGTTCGATGGGGAACGGGTGTTTCAATCGGATGGGGGCCGTGGGCCTTTTTCGATTTCCAATCGCGCCATTTATGAGGCGAGCGAACGAGTTTGGATGGATGGGGTGTTGCTCATTCGGGATCGAGATTATGTGATAGATGCCGATCGCGCGTTGTTGACGCTTTTGCGGGATGTTGTGCGAGGTGTGGAGATTGTGGTGCGTTTTAGACAGCGTCCTCTGGTAACCGCACCTGTGGTTCAGCGTCGTCAGTTCCAACCGGGAGAAGGCGGTGGAGATCAACAGATTGTGCGTGTGTTTGCTCCACCTGTTGTGCGAGATAGGGATGAAGAGCAGAAGTTGACGATTGGCGGTCATAAGAGTATTTCTGTAACTGCGGGGTCTCAACACGCGGTTCATCAGGCTTTGCAGTTGCGTATTTCGGGCGAGGTCGCAGAGGGAGTCAATTTATTGACCGTGCTGTCCGATCGCAATTTGCCAATCGGAGAACAGGGCGGGTCGAAGCGGTTGCAGGAATTGGATCGCGTGTTTTTTCAGGTTAATGCCAATCGGGTATCGGCTACGCTCGGCGATCTCGATGTGGCGTTTGATGGGACTGTGTTTGGGCGCTATCGGCGGCAGTTGCAGGGTGCGCGCGTGTTGGCCCATCGGCAGAATGGGCAAGTTGCGGCTTTTGGGGCAGTGTCGCGGGGGCGTTGGGAAACGCGGCGGCTGGTGACGGTTGAGGGATTTCAGGGACCTTATTTATTGTCGGGTGGTGGCTTGAGGGGGCAGATAGTGCCAGAGTCTGAGCGCGTGTATCTCAATGGGCGGTTGCTCAGACGCGGGGATGGGGCAGATTATACGATTGATTACGAGCGCGGGCATGTGGCGTTTACGCCTGAAATACCGATTGGGGTGGAGAGCCGCGTCACAGTGGAATATCAGGTGATCGATGCCGGTATGAGAAGCCGGCTGATGGGTATAGAGTCCCGCGTGTCCCTCGCTGAGGGGATGTCTGTGGGAACAACGCTGATTCGAGAGTCTGATCGTTCTGCATTGTCGCCTGGGATAGCTTCAGTGCATCGACAGTTGGGGGTGGTGTCCGCGACGTACACGCCGTGGTCAAATGCGCGTATTTCTGGGGAGTTCGCTTTGAGTGATCGGGATTTGGGAAGCGGACGCGGGTTTCGCATGGATGGCGCGTGGAATGCGCGCAATTTTGAAGTCACGGGTCGGTTTCGCCAGGTTGGGGCCAATTTTGAAGCATTTGAGAGATTGGATAGAGGGCGGGCTGCCGGGCGATGGGGGTGGCAAGCCGATACTGCGCGAACCGCCCAACGCGAGGGTGAGATGGCTGTGCGTTGGGATTTGGGCAAGGCGTTTTTTGTTACCGGGGAATACGGACAGCATTTGGGTGCTGTGCTAACGGATCGGAAAAGTGTGGGAATTCATGCGCCTGTAGGGATGTACCGCTACGAGTCTCTCGGGCGCGGTAGCGGCGAGATGCGCCGGCACGAGGGGCAAGTTGAAGTGTCGGTGGGGGGTGTTGTACCGGGATTTCGTTTTTCGTTGGAAAATGGGGTGGGTGATGGGGTGGGGAGCAGTTCGCTTTTTTATGCCACACGTCCGCGCGTTTTGCCCCAGGGCGTTGGCAAACAGGAGTTGGTGTGGCACATAGGTGTTGGCGAAGGGCGAAATTGGTCGTGGATATCGGAGTTAAAATATCGGAAGTTCAGGCAGCGAGAAGCGGTGTGGCAGGATAGTTTGCGCGGGTGGTTGCACACCCACAGGGCGCAGATGACAAATTGGAGGGGTTGGATTTTTTCTGGTTCTTATACGCACGGAGAAATCCATATTGGGCGCGAACATCAGCAGACGACGACGCATCTGGGGCGCGTGCGGTTGGGGCATACGCGTCCTGGCTCGTCGCATCAGATAACGTATCGCGTTTCGAGTACGCGGGTCAGTCAGCCCATTTTTGTCGAGGTGGCATCCGGGCTGGGGGAATATATCTGGGAGGATGCCAATGGCGATGGTTTGCGCGATGTGGAAGAGTTTGTACCCGATGTCGATGGCAATTATGTGCGGGTTTATGATTACGGGCAGTTTGCCCCGGCACGCGATGGCGCGGTGGGCATGCGCGTGGAAATTGATTTTCGGCGTTTGATAGGAGATAAGCACATTTTGTCCGCTGTAGCGCTGGATGCGTCGTTGCGTGCGGAGCGGCAGATTGCGACTGGGGCGAAGCAGGCGGCTCCCTGGGATCTGTTGGGTTTTGATGCGGATGCCGGGATTTTGGGTGCTCGCAGGGATGGGCTGGTGCGTCTTTATTTGTTTCGGTATCACAGGCGGGGATCGCTGCGTTTGACTGCGCGCGTGCGCGATCTGGTTAATCGGGCGTTTTACAGGGGGGCTGCCGAATTTTTTGTGCAGGGTGGCGTGTTGGGAAAATTGAGGCCCGTCAATCGTCTTGAACTGGAGACGGAATTTGATCTGGGGCATAGAGCGCGCGAGGGTGCAGGTGCTTTTGCCTATCGCATTGATGGGGCGAGTGGTGCGTTGCGTTGCGCGTTCAGGTCTGCACATAAATGGTATTTGCGGTTGGGCATTTTGGGGGGGCGAGATTGGGAAGGGATCCGGGCGTTGCGCGTGTGGCATATCGGTGTCCAGCCAGAGGTGATTTACGCTTTGCCCGGTCGGGGTCGATTGCGCGGGGGGTTGGGTTGGACGCGGGTTTGGGCGACGGATACAGCACCCTTATTTTTGGGGTTGGCAAGGGGTAATCGTCAGGGGCAGAACTGGGGGTGGCGATTGGGGATGGATTACCGTTTTGGCAAATATGTATCGGCGCGGGTGATGTACGATGGTCGCGTAAGGCCTGCTCGTCAGACGATACATCTCGGGCGGGTGGAGATGCGGGCGGTGTTTTGATCCGCAGGCATGTCCCCCGTATAAGCATGTGCCGTAATGATTCTATACGGCAAACACTACGGGGCAGGCTCTGCGGGTGTAAGCAGGGATGGACGCAGATGGACGCAGATGGACGCAGATGGAAAATCAAATGTAGGGGCGGTGCCCCTGCCGCGATTGAGGCTGAGAATAGGTAGATGAATACAGATAAATACATAAAAGTATGGCGATGCTTGCTTCTTGCGCTGTGGATGGTCTGCGTCGCGTCCAGCGCGGGGGGAGAGGTGCGTGCGATTGTGAAGCGCGTGCAGGTTGAAGGTGCGCGGTCTGTCAGTGTGCGCGATGTGCGGGGGTGGCTGGTTACGCGGGCGGGCGTTGCAGTGGATTCCGCGTTGTTGCGAAAGGATGTTCACCGCATTTTGAAGGGGTATCAGGCGCGTGGATTCTGGCATGTGGCGGTGGCTTTTCCCAGGGTTGCAATGCGCGGGGGCGACGCGACGGTGGCTTTTGCGATTGTTGAGGGGGTGCGAACGCGGGTTGCGTCTGTGGATGTAAGCGGTGATTTGATTTTTGAGCCATCGGAGGCTTTTGGTCTGGCGCGGGGTATGGTGTTGATCGAAAGCGATTTAAACCAGCGGTTGGATCGTTTGTTGCGTTTTTATGAAGACCGGGGCTATCCGTTTTGTGCACTGCGTCCAGATGTGCAATTTGATAGGGATAGCGCGCGCGTACAGGTGGTGGTGTCGCCCGGTCCTCTGGTGCATGTCGATGCGGTGCGTTTTGAGGGCAATCAAACGACTCGGGAGGATGTTTTGTTGCGGCATATATCGTTTGTTGAGGGCGAGGTGTATGACCAGCGTCGCGTGGATGCTTTTGTGAGGCAGTTGCAGATTTTGCCGTTTATCGACCGGGTTTATACGCCTGAACTCGTATCTACCGGTGATGAGATGGTTCTTGTGATCGATGTGGAGGAGTCGCGCCATACGCGCATCGAAGGGGCGCTCGGTGTGGGATCTGGACAGGGTTTGACCGGGGAGATCGCACTCGATGTTCTGAATTTTTCCGGCGGGGGACGAGAGGGATACGCACTGTGGTCTCGGCAGGGGGTGGGGTTGTCGAATTTGCGCGTTTCGTATCGCGAGCCTTATGTGTTAAATAGTCCGCTTTCCGGTTGGGGGACAGTGGAAATGGTTGCGCGCACGGGGTATGTGACGCATAAGTTTGGGGGAGGCGCAGATGTGTCTGTGGGAGAGGGCGCGCGCTTTTTTGGCGGTGTTGCACACAGGCGCGTTTTACCCGATTCTGCGGGGTTGGGATTTTTTGAAGGCGAGAGGATGTGGTCTCTCGCGTCGGGTGTTCGGTTTGATCGCCGAGGGCGTGATATGAGTGGCTGGCAGGCGGAGGTCAGGGGAGAGGTTGGCGAGGTTTCAGATGGGATCAGGCGCGTGCAGTGGGAGGTTGATGGGCAGGTGTTTTTGCCTGTGGGCAGGCAGTCTGTTGTTGCGGGACGGGCGCGCGCTTTTTGGGTGGGGCAAAAGGGGGATGTGCCACAGACTGCCGGCATCTGGCTGGGGGGGGCACAATCGCTGCGAGGCTATCGGGAAGAGATGTTCAGGGGGACAAATGCGGGGTGGGTTAATGTGGAGTGGAGATGGTTATTAGGTCCGAAAGCGCGTCTTTTTGTATTTGTCGATGCGGGAAGGATTGAGGGGGCAGGGATGCGTTCGTGGCCCGTGTCCTATGGTATTGGTCTTTTGGCAGATGGACGGATGGGCGCGGTTGGGATAGATTATGGTTTGCCACGGGGCGAGAGCCTGGGGCAGGGTATGGTACATGTGCGGATGGTCAGCGCGTTTTAGTTTGTGTGATACCTGTGCGTGGCGTATATTTTGAGGCGCAAAAATTCGTATGCAATTATTATTTGCAAGGAGAGTTTTATGTTGAGCAAGATTCGCAGTGTGATGGTGGTCGTTCTCGCCGCAGGTTTCATGTGGGGCTGCGGTGGTGAGCGCGGGATGGAGCCTTCCGGAGTGGAGGAGCAGATTGGACGTCCGCTGAGTAAGATAGCCGTGGCTGATGGTATGTCTCAAGCGACGGTGGTGGCGACTGTGTCGCAAGATGATGCACCTGTGGCCGGTGCGATGGTCGAGTTTGCGCGTTCTGTTGCCGGGCAGGCACCCGATTATCAGTGGTCGGGTATGACTGATGATATGGGGCGCGTCACGGTGGAGATATCCGGTCAGGCGAGTGGATATTATCAGGCGCGTGCGTCTCGTGATGGCTCTGTGATGGGGCGCTGGTCGAGTATTCCGATCAATGGAGGCTACAGGACAATGGTTGCGTTGCCCATTGGTGGAAGGGCACAGGTGACGGGTACATCTGAGCGCGTTACCATTGGGATTGTCCTACCGGTAACGGGAAGCCTTCATGATTCATTTGGCATACCGATACAGCAAGGTCTTGATTTAGCACGTCAGGGAATTGGCAATGTGGAACTTAAGTTTGTCATTGAGGACGATCAGAGCACCGTAGAGGGCGCAGTCGCGGCCTATAATAAACTCATCCAAGCAGGCGTGCCTGTTATTATCGGCCCTCCTACCTCAAGCCAGACGAGGATGGTTTTTCCGATTGCACAAGAAAATCAGGTGGTGGCGATTAGTCCGACTTCAGCCGCCACTGGTCTCAGCGCGCTTGGAGATTTTGTTTTTCGTGTTGCCCTGACCACAGATATTCTTATTCCGAGTGGCATTGAAGCCACGCACGAAAAACTCGGTTATCAAACCGCCGCTACGCTATATGACGAGCTAGATTTTTTTTCCATCGATTCGGACAAAGTCATAAGAGAAGTGCTCGCTGCGAAGGGCGTTGAGGTGCTATCTACTGAAACCTTCCAGAGCAATGATACCGACTTTTCTGAACAATTAACCCGAATACAGGCATTGAACCCTGACGTCATTTTTGTTTCGTCCTTATCACCAGAAAAATCTGAAATTCTAAAGCAAGGACATCAACTCGGTATATCTGCTACCTTTATCGTGCGTACCCTGACTGTTGAAAATGTCCAAAAAGCAGGTGCAGCCGCTGAGGGTGCGATTACTTTCATAGGATGGGGTGCAGCGTTCGACACACCGGGAAATCACGCCTTTGTGCAGAATTACAGGGCTGAATACGGTGGGGAACCGAACAACTATGTTGCGCGTGCCTATACCACACTTCGCATTTTGGCAGAGGCGATTGCAAATGCACAATCCACCGAGGCCACCGCAATTCGAGATGCACTCGCCAATATCAGGGATTTTGACACAGTTTTCGGTAAATTCTCCTTTGATGCCAATGGCGACGCGGTTTACGATGCAAAGGTTCTGATTGTCAAAGACGGCAATCTCGAAATTTTCGATGCACAACCCGTTTCACAGGCGACTGCGACAATTGGCGAGACGAATGAAAGCGGCTTAACTGGAAAAGCGGTTTTCACACAGGACGGCGATAATATCAAGTTCGTCATCTCGCTCGCTAATGTGTCTCCAGGCGAACACGCTGTTCATATCCACGAAACTGGCGATTGCAGTGCTCCAGACGGGAAATCGGCTGGCGGGCATTGGAATCCCACTGGCGTTGCACACGGAAAATGGGGAGAAGGTGAATTTCATCTGGGTGACATCGGCAATTTGACAGCCAATGCACAAGGCATGGGAAAACTTGAACTGACGACAAATCTTTGGGAGATGAACACTGGCTCAGATATAGATTTTGTTGGAAAAGCGATCATCGTCCATGCGGATGCTGATGATTTTGTCTCACAGCCTTCGGGCAAGGCTGGCCCGCGAATTGGTTGCGGCGTGATTAAAATGGATTGATCTGTCGTTTTTCCTATGGCCGACGCTTAGTATAGAGGACAAGTAGAGGGCGAGTTTTTAACTCGCCCTCTTTATTTTTGGTCAGGAGGTTTAGAAAAATGGAAAAAGTTTTGGGATGTTGTCATCTGTGAGCGCGCTGCCGTATTCGCAGCCTTCATAAGCTTCGGCATATTGAATTTTCGAGCCGCGTTCTTGGCCGTAGTATTTGATCAATAGGTCGCGATACCGATCCGCTATGGCGCGAAATTGATTGAGGCGATGTCGCAACCATTCGCGGCGGCTTTGCGGCGATTCGGGTACCTGGTCGAGATGGCCCGCGTTAAAGGGTAGCCATTCGTACATTTGCGATGTGTGGCAGTGGAGCATGTCGAGTTTTTTGTCTATGACGTCGTCTATGGCTATGACGACATCGGGAGAGAAAGGTTGCGGTTTCTGGAAGTTGTCGCTCAGGTACGCGATGACGGGGTTGTACGACAGGGCGGGTGTGTCTGTGCAGATGTTGGGTACGGTGACCATGTATGCCGAGTCTTGCACGAGGATGGATGTGTAGCGGTGATCGGGGTGGTAGTCGTTGGGGCGATGGGTCAGGATGAGATCCGGCGTATAGTTGCGAATCAGGCGGATGATTTTTTTGCGGTTTTCAAGGGTGGGTTCAAGCTCGCCGTCGTGGTTGTCGATTACATGGTATTCGATGCCCGCGACTGCACCTGCTGCTTGAGCTTCGGCGCGGCGGCGACGGGCGAGTTCAACGCCGCCAATTTCGTGATGGCCCGCGTCGCCGTTGGTGACAGAGACAAATTTTACTTCGTGTCCGAGGTTTGCGTATTTGATGGCGATGCCGCCCGCTTTGATATCGCAATCGTCGGGGTGGGCGCCAAAGACAATGATTTTCAGGGAATGGTTGTTCATAGCAGTTCCTCAATTTAATGGGTTTTCGTTTTTTGCATGCAGGCGATAAAGGCCCACACCGCAGGCGAGTGCGCCGAGACAAAATAAGACGGAGATGCCAAAGGGCCAGATGGGACCCCAGTCGATGAGTTTGCCGCCGCCGAGGCTGCCGGAGAGCATGCCCAGGCTCCAGGCGAGGTGGGCTGCGCCCACGACGCGGCCTTTTTCGTCTTCGCGGGCGATCAATTGTATGAGGCCCGGCATGGTGGTCGAGAGAGACCAGGCCGAGGCGGTTGCGAGAATGCCAAAGACGTAGATGCCGGTAAGGGTGTGCGCGGTCAGGGCGAGGCCGAGCGCGCTGATGGCGACGAGCGATGCGGATACGAGGATGGGCCGCCAGCGCCCAATGCGGTCGCAAAGCCGACCGGTGAGGACCTGAAAACACGCTGCAATGGTCAGGCTGATGGCAGTATAATCCGTGGCTGCGGCGCTGGTGCCCGCAATGCGAAAGATGAGCAGGGGCAAGAGCAGGGTGACGGCACCCCAATAGCTGGTGGGCAGGTAGCGAATGCCCAGCAGGAGGCATACGTCGAGACGGCGGAATAGTTGTATGAATGCAGACAGGTTGCGACCATTGTCGGCAGATTTTGGAGAGGGAATCGCGGGGAGGGTCAGGATGTTCATCAGGACGAGACCTGCCCCTGCAAGTGTGATGCAAAAACCGAGGGTTTGAAATCCATACGTATCCGCGATGGGACCAGAGAGAAAATTTCCCGAAGCTGAGCCGAGGGTGTTGCCGAGAAAATAACCGGCCGATGCGATGCCGATGACAGATGATGGGGCTGCGCTGATGAGATAGCTCTGCCCTCCGGCGCTGTTGAATCCAGATGAGATGCCAATGCCGGTACACAGGGCAGTCAGGAGGAGCGGGTCACCGCTGTAAAAAATAACTCCGGCGAGAATAGGTCCCAGGGTGCCGAGGATGTAAACGGGTTTGACGCCCCAGGCATCGGCAAGGCGGCCCGCAGGCACGGCAAAGACACCGCCTAAGATGAGAAATGCTGCGCGCAATCCTCCGGAAAAGAAGGGTGTGCCGAGCAGGTCTGCTTCGACATATACGGGGAGGAGTGTGTTGAGGGGAGCAGAGACAAAGCTGCTAAAAAAAGAGACAATGAGCAGGGCGATGAAACGGCGATTGAGGAGTTCGGAATACATTTTTTAATTTTTTTTCTTTTGGCCCTTGACTCTCCAGTTACTGGAAGGTGTATATTGTCCGTTGAAGGCCTTCAGACACCCGTATCACATGGAGAAAATCCATGCTCAAAATTGGAGAATTTGCCAGGCTTGTCGATGTGCCGGTCAAGACGTTGCGCTACTATGACGAAATCGGTTTATTCAAATCCGATCACATCGATGAGCAAACCGGCTACCGCTTTTACTCATTCGAGCAACTCCCGCGGCTCAATCGCCTGCTGGCACTCAAAGATCTGGGTATGTCGCTGAGCCAGATTGATCAAATGTTGAAAGAAGACCTTTCGGCTGATCAACTTCGCGATATGTTTTTGGTGAAACAGGCCGAACTCGAAGATCTTGCCAGAGATATCAGGGAACGCATTGCCCGCGTGGAAGCTCGACTGATTCTTATCGAAAAGGAGGATAAAATGTCAGATTATGAAGTTGTCATTAAAACAGTTGAACCGGTTCTGGTCGCTTCCAAACAGGGGACCGTTCCACACTTTGCAGCCATCGGTTCTGTGATGGATCGCCTGTACAATGGGGTTGTCGCCCATATTGTGAAACACAAAGGACAGTTTGCGGGACCGGGCATTACAGTATGGCATGAAAATTTTAAACCCGAGGCAAACATACCGATCAAAAAAACCATATCAGAAGAAGATGATGTCAAGGTCCACGAGTTGCCGGGTGATCAAATGGCGTGCCTGGTGCATCACGGAGGCTTTGAAGGCTTTCCGCAGGCTTATCAAGCGGGCGTTCAGTGGATTGAGGCCAATGGCTATGAGATCACTGGACCGAATCGGGAAGTGTATTTGCAATTTAGACCCGATGGCGATCCGAAGGATTATGTGACGGAAATACAGTTTCCTGTGGCAAAAGTATAAGTTTGAAAGTCCGACTAGAGAAATACCGGGATGGTTTTGTGTCCCGGTATTTTTTTAGTACAGGAAGTCCGATTTAAATTTTTCGATGCAGTCGTGTCGGGTTCCTTCAAAGAGGTAGATTTTGCCGCGTATAGTCGCGGTTTCTTTGGGTGCGAGCGCACCTGCGCGAATCGATTGGTGCATGCAGCGCCAGGGGTTGTGACCTTGAACGGAGAGAAAGTCTGCCCAGGCTATGCCCGCCACCCATGTGCGGTCTGTGGATTCGCGCATCAGAATGCCGCCTGTGGCATTGGTGGGCGATGTGGGCCATTTGTCAGACCAGACGGTTTCAGTTTCTATTGCGCTGCGAAATGTGTGATTGTAGTGAATGTCGCGGCGGATGAGGGGGACCAGACCTTCTTCGGCGAGGAAATAGGTGCGCTCGTGGTCGTCGTCAAAAAATGCCCGGGTTTCGGAGACTTCGGGCTGTTTGCCGGGGTTAAAGCAGGGGATGATTGCGGCAATTTCGGGCCAGGTGCGGTCGGTTTTGTTGGTGATAGAGAGCAGCAGGTCCGCCCCATTTTCACTGCCTGTGACGTTGAGACGCAGACCGAGGTCGGGGTGTTCGAGGACACCCGCATTGTCGTCCAGTGTTTTTTGCGGTACATGATCCCCGCCCGTGTGCTGACCCGGGTGTACGGCTTCAAACATGTTCCACTCGTAGAACCAGAGGTACATGGTCAAATCATTTCGCTCTTCGGGCGCGAATGAAAATCCGCGTCGCCATTTATCCAATGTGATCATTTTTTAGCTTTCAGCGGTCAGTCCGCAGACGCCACTTATCCTTCAATCCTGATTATCCTGATTGATCCTGACTTAGATGTTTTTGCCATGCCATTGGGCATGAAAATTTCGTGGCGCTCGGGGTCGGAGTAGCCTTCGATTTCCATGTGGGTAACGCCGGGGCTTTCGATAGCGGCTTTGACTATGTGTTTGTTAAATGTGCTGACAATTTTGCTGGAGAGATACTCTGTGACGGGCAACCAGAGGCATTCTTCGATTTCCTCGGCTTGTATGGAAATATTTTCACTCAAGGGCGAGAGGCGACAGACAAAGTAGATGTCCGATTTGTCGTAGCGGTAGCCGTGCCAGTGCCGGAAGCAGACCAGTTTTTCAAATTTTGTACGCACACCGGTTTCTTCGAAGACTTCGCGCTGGACGCAGGTGGCAATGTGTTCGCCCGGGTGCAGGGCACCTCCGGGGAGTTTGTAGTAGGGCGATTCAGAGCGGCGGTGCAATTCGCTGACGACCAGGAGTTCTTCGCGGTCGTTGATGACGACTCCGCCCGCGCCTATGTAATGCGTGGCGTATTCGGGGATGAGGGCATTGGGTTCGAGGCGTTTGGTGAGCAAGAGGTAGTCGGTTCCCGAGTGGTGGAATGAAAACCCCGCTTGTGTTGCTACCGGAATGAGTGCTGCCCGTTCAATGGGGATGTTGATCCAGGCGACCTTAAATGCCTCGCGTTTCCACTCCTGGAGAGATGCTGAGAGACGCGTGCGAAATTCTTCGGGATCGTGCGGCAGTGCTGCTGGATCGAGTTCAATGCCCTGAAAGCGGTTTGGCGTGGCTTCGAGTATTTGCATATATTACCTCGTTCAAAAGTATCCGCAGATGACGCAGATGGAAAATCAAAATATGTTCTGTGTAATAGGGGTGTGAGTCGGTACATGGTAAGGAACATCGCAAAATTGAGCAAGGGGTTTGCGGTGGGTAGTTCTACTTGACAGCGGTTATGGGGACAATCATATTGAATTAAGTGAAGTGGTTGAAACAGTTGATGGGTTAGAGGCGTTAAATTGAGGGAGGGGTAATATGGCGTCTATTTTTGAACAGTTGGGCGTGCGCACCATTATCAATGCTGCCGGGCCAGTTACGCGTTTGAGCGGGGCGCGCATGGATGAGGATGTGATCAGTGCCATGTGCGAGGCGGCGCAGGTGTGCGTGGATATTGCAGAGCTACAGGCGGGGGCCGGGCAGTTGATTGCCGAGGTGACAGGTGCCGAAGCCGGATATGTGACATCGGGCGCTGCGGCAGGTCTGGTGCTTGCAACGGCGGCGTGTGTTACGGGTATGGATCCGGGCAAGATGAACCGTTTGCCCGATACGTCGGGGATGAAAAATGAGGTGATTATGCCCCGGTCGCATCGCAATTTTTACGATCACGCGGTGCGTTCAGTGGGTGTGACGCTCATAGAGGTGGGTATTCCCGACCGGTTTAGCGGCGCGGGGGTGCGCGATACAGAGGCATGGGAAATTGCCGATGCGATGACCGATCAGACCGCGGCGATTGTTTATGTGGCGCAGTCTTTCGCGCAACCGCCTCTGCCACAGGTGACGGCTGTGGCGCACAAATGTGGGGTGCCCGTCATTGTCGATGCTGCTGGGCAGTTGCCTCCTGCGGCAAATTTGAAGCGGTTTATCAGCGAAGGTGCCGATGCGGTTTGTTTTAGCGGTGGTAAAACCATTGGCGGGCCTCAAGGGGCGGGCATTTTGTGCGGTCGTCGCGATCTGATTTCTGCAGCGGCATTGCAGCATCTCGATCTGGATGTGTATTATGATTTGTGGGATCCTCCGCCTGCGTTGATCGATAAATCCGCGTTGCCAGGTGCGCCACAGCACGGGATTGGGCGACCTTGCAAGGTGGGGAAAGAGCAGATTGCGGGGCTGATGGTTGCGCTACAAAAGTTTGTCTCAGAAAGCGACGAGGCGCGGCAGGCTCGCTGGTCGCAGTGCCTTCAAAATTTGGCAGGCGAGATAAGTGATTTGCCGGGGTGCGATATTAGCATGGATGCCTACCGCACAATACCCATTTTGCGGCTCGCGCTTTCTCCGGCGGAAAGAGGCGTGGAGGTGGCGCGGCAGTTAATGGAAGGTGATCCGAGTATTCATGTTGGTACATCAGGCGTTTACGATGGCGTGTTGGTTTTTAATCCCATGTGTTTGTCAGGAGATATGATCAAACCGATTGCCGATCGGTTAAAAGTGTTAATCGCTCGGTAGGAGCGGGTTTCAAACCCGCTCCTACTCGTTGGCCTTTTTTTACAAAGGAGGCGTGCCATGGGTGTTATCACTATTTCAAGGGAATACGGCAGTGATGGCCGTACTGTTGCCCGGAAGGTTGCCGAGGCACTATCTTATCACAATATAGATAAAGAATTGCTCGTTGAGGTGGCGCAAAAAGCCAAAGTGCCCGTGTCAGAAGTCGAACGATATGATGAGCTACCCGAACATCCCGCACTGAGAATTTTGCGAAAGTTTCTCACGCCCGGATACGCAGATACCTTGACGGGGTTGTCGGAATACGAGTGGTGGGCAGCGGCGACTGTGCCCGAGTTGTCCGACCACAGAGATCAGGCACTGATAACCATGGACGAAGAGGTGTATGCGAAGTTGACCGCAGAGGTGGAGATGCAGATGGCCGGTCAGGGCGATGTGGTTATACTGGGCAGAGGCGGGCAGGCTGTGTTAAAAGACCGCGAAGATACATTGCATGTGCGCGTGGTGGCGACGCAAAATTTTAAGCTGGATGTGGTGAAAGACCGCGATCAATTGACTAACGATGAGGATGCAATAAGGCGGATGAGAGAAGTGGATGAGCGCCGCAGGACGTATATCAAACGCCATTATAAGGTGGACTGGGATAATCCACATCTATACTCTGTCATAGTGAATACCGGCTTTCTAGGCGTTGATGGCGCCGTAGATGCGATTGTTTGCGCTGCACAGAAGGTGATCCGCAGAAAAAAACGCGAATAATTTGAGCGTTTTCGCAGATGAACACAGATTGTAGGGGCGAGGCATGCCTCGCCCCTCTTTTTTAAAGTCCCATTTCGATATACGCCCGTGCGATTTTTTCTATGGCGATGACAAAAGCAGCGGTGCGTAAATCCGGCACGTTGTCGCGCGAATTTCGGATTTCACTCATGGTTTGATAGGCGATGCTCATGGTGTCTTCAAGGCCAGAGCGCACGAGGTCCAGTTCATCCGAGCCGTAAGAGAGTCTTGCTTTGAGGTGGTCGGGAACGGGTTTGCCAACCATTTCTTCCAGGGCGGTGATGATTTGCGCGCCGCGATGTGCTTCGTGGCGTCTGTCGAGGCGTCCGAACCGGATGTGCGAGAGGTTCTTTATCCATTCAAAATAAGAAACTGTGACGCCGCCCGCATTGAGGTAGGCGTCGGGTATGATGGTTTTGCCTGCTTTGCACAATGCGTTGTCTGCCATGTAAGTGACGGGACCGTTGGCCGCTTCTGCAATTACTGGCGCTTTGATGCGTTTGGCATTTTCAAGTGTGATCTGGCCTTCAGTGGCGGCTGGTATAAGTACGTCGCATTCTGCTTCGAGCAGGCTTTTGCCATTTGCGATATACGTGGCTCCCGGAAAGTGTTTTAATGAACCGCGTTCCGCGCGGTAAGCAGCGGCTTCTTCGACTGAAAATCCTTTCTCTGACAGGATTGCCCCTTCGCGTTCAATAATGCCGATGATGCGCGCGCCACCTTCTTCTTCGAGGAATTTGGTCGCGTGAGAGCCCACATTGCCCAGTCCCTGCACGATAATGCGTTTGCCCTCCAAATTGCCTTCCAGTCCCGCGTTTTTGACGTCTTCTGAGTTGTTAAAAAATTCTTTGATGCCGTAAAATACACCCCGTCCAGTTGCTTCGACGCGCCCCTGAATTCCGCCCTGGGAAAAGGGTTTGCCCGTTGTACAGGCAATGGCGTTGATGTCTTCCGGGTGCAGGCTGCGATATGTGTCTGCGATCCAGGCCATTTCTCGTTCTCCAGTTCCCATGTCGGGTGCTGGGACGTTGAGAGCCGGATTGATATATCCCTTTTTGATCAATTCCTGTGCAAAACGTCGGGTAATGAGCTCGAGTTCATATTCGTTGTACTCGCGGGGATCAATGCATAGGCCACCTTTGGCACCGCCAAAGGGCACATCGACGATCGCGCATTTGTACGTCATGAGTGCGGCGAGTGCTTCCACGTCGTCCTGGCTGACTGTAGGCGCGTAACGGATGCCTCCTTTGACGGGCAAGCGATGCTCGCTGTGAACAGAGCGCCATCCCGTGAAGATGCGATAGCTGTCGCGGAGTTTGACAAAAAAGCGCACGAGGTAAATATTGTTGTTGATTTTGATCTGGTCGGCGAGTCCCGGGGGCAAATCGAGCGTTGCGACTGCGCGGTCAAACATGAGGTCAACGCTTTCTTTAAAGCTGGGTTCATGTGAAGCCATAAGTATTTCTCCGGCAATGGTGTGAAGTGCTCTTACCCGCTTTTAAGCAGATGGCGCAGGGCTGGCTCAAGGTGGGGATGGGCAAAGGAGAAGCTGGTGTTTTCGAGGCGCGAAGATATAACGCGGGTGCTTGCGAGCAGGAGGGCATCAGCCATTTCGCCCAGTGCGAGTTTGGCGGCAAATGCGGGGAGGGGAAAAATTGTCGGGCGAGATAAGACGCGACCGAGGGTTTTGGTAAATTCGCGATTGGTGACAGGTGTTGGAGATACGGCGTTGATTGCGCCGCTGACGGATTCGTTGTCTATTGCAAAGAGGAATAGAGAGACCAGGTCGTCAAGGGTGATCCAACTCATGTACTGATTGCCCGATCCGATGATGCCGCCCAATCCCAATTTGAAGGGCAAGAGCATTTTGCCGAGTGCTCCGCCTGCGGGGGATAGGACAATACCAATGCGCGGGTGAACGGTTCGTATGCCGGCTTCTGTGGCGGGTTTGGCGGCGTTTTCCCAGGCGATGGATACCTCGGGGAGAAAGCCTGCTCCTGGCTGGCTGGCTTCGGTGAGGATTTCGTCGTCGCGGTTGCCGTAGTAACCGATGGCAGAAGCGGAGATGAAGACTTTTGGCGGCGGAGATATAGATGCGAGTGTTTGGGCGAGCAATGTGGTGCCCTGTACGCGGCTGTCGCGGATGCGCGCCTTTTGCGCTGCTGTCCAGCGTCGAGAGGCGATGTTTTCCCCAGCGAGGTGTATGACGCCGTCTATATTGGTGAGGTGCGAGGGATCGAGGGTACCAGAAGAGGGGTCCCAGGTGATTTCACTGCCGTTGCGGGCATTGCGCCGGGTGAGAGACAAGACGCGATCACTGCGCTCTCTCAGTGCGGTTTTGAGTGCCGAGCCGATGAGGCCAGAGGCACCGGATATCAGGATTTTCATGACTGTCGTCTTTCGGGATGACTACTGTTTATAGAGCATCAGATAGATAATGACGCCGGTAATTGAGACAAATATCCAACTGGGCCAAACCCATCGGGCAAGGCGGCGGTGGCGATTAAATTCGCCTTTGTAGGCTCGCCAGACAAGCGCGATGATAAAGGGCACGTTGACAGTGGCGAGGATGATGTGCGGGATGAGTATGGCAAAGTAGATCGGGCGCGTCCAATCGCGGTGTGGATAGGGCACAGAGCCGACCTGACTGTGATAAATGAGATATGAGGTCAGAAAGAGAGCCGACAAGATCAACGCTGTGACCATGCATTTCTGGTGCGTTTTGATGTCGCCGCGTTTGATATAGATGAATCCCAACAGAAGAAAGATGGTGCAAAGTCCGTTGAGAAAAGCATTTGTTGCTGGCAAGTCTGTGATGGACATATTTTGGTCTAACTTTTATCCAGTGCCTGTTCAATCATGTGGAGGATGTAGCTGGTGTGAGCTTCAGTGCTTGCATCGGTTATTTTTTTCGTTTTAAGCATGCTTTGTATGGCTTTGAGATTGTGCAGGGCGATGGCGCGAGATGCATAGATCCGCTTGCTTTCGGGGTCGATGATGTCGATGAGTCGATTGACGTATTCAGCCTGCAAGTTCTGGCGAAAAGAATTGACCGTGCCCTCGGCGTCTGCCGCAAAGACGGCATCGGTCAGGTCGGTCATCATATCGGATAGTGCGTATTCGTTGCCATAGAGCGCGGTGTCGAGCAGGCGGGCCTGAACTGTGGGGTGTAAGAGATGGCTGAAGACGCGCTGTTGAATGCCGATTACGCGGTCGTGAATTTTTGGGTCCTCTGGGGCGCGGGAGAAGCCGAATCCACGTCGTTGTTCCTGCAAATGGTGATAGAGTTCGGGAGGCATATCGAATGCTTTGGGCGATAGGACGTATTTGGCAAGTGCATCCATCGCGCGTTTCTGGTCGGCGAGAGCTACTGGCGTGAATGGTCGGGTTGCGCCGGGTTGGCCGATGACAGCACGGTCAACGTAAATGCCGCCGATATAACGAGAGAGGACGGTTGCGGCATTGCGATGCTGTGAAGTGAGCATGAGGTAGGCTGTTTTCAGTTCGTGATAGGTGTTGCCCGGGGTGTTGTATTTTGCGAGGATTTTGTTTTTGACGTCGTTTACCAGTTCAATCCGGCCCGTGGCGTGGGCAATGGCATCGCTGCTGAGGTCGTAGATCATCACGCGCGGGTCAATGCCGCGATTCGACGAGCGCATGTCGTCGGCGTCATTGCCAAACATGAGTTCGGGTTCTGTGGAGCGCGCGAGAATTTTTTCGAGGCGTTTTTGTTCGTCTTTGATATTGTCCTGTCCTGGAGAATATCCGAATTCAATGGCCCAAATATCATAGGGTCCAGGGCGTGTGGTGTAGTAATGCCCCTGTTTTTGATCGGGCAATGCGAGGTTGACGCCTGGATAGTCCATGACCGACCCTGTGAGGCCCATTTTACTGGTTCGGCTTTTATCGTGCAGTTGTGCTGGGGTGTGCAGTTGACTGGATTTCATGTTGTGGTTGAGACCGAGCGTGTGGCCGATTTCGTGGAGGATGAGAAAGTAGATGCTCTCTTTTAGCAATGCGTCAATTTCAATTTTGGATGCGCCAGAAACGCGCAGGACCTGGGTGCCAAAGAGGTTGGATGCGTGTAACTCGTGGCCCAGGGAACAGTATTGTGGCATGTCTGAATCGGCATTGGGTATCGCGTTGTCAAAGAGCTTGTCATAGCGCAGGCTGTTCCTGAGAAATGCAAATTCGAGCATGATGTCAGCACCCAATATTTGCCCGGTTCGCGGGTTGACAAAGCTCGGCCCGTATCCGCCAAATGGTGGGTTGGGCGACGAGGTCCAGCGCAGGACATTGTATCGGATATCGCCAGCTTCCCAATCGGCATCATCGGGTTGTTCTTTTATATGTACGGCATTTTTGAGTCCAGCGGCTTCAAAGGCGATATTCCAGGCGAGAGCCGCTTTTTTAATGGTTGGACGCAATTCGTGCGGGGTGGTGTTTTCGATCCAATAGGTGATTGGTACGACTGGTTCAGAGCGTTTGGCTTTGGGATCTCTTTTTTTGAGGTGCCAGCGGTGAATCAAATCGCGATAAGGCGTCGCGCTTTTGGAGGTTAAATCGGTCACTTGTGTGCTGAAGTAACCGACGCGCGGGTCGTCAAATCGCGGTTGATAATCATTTTTCGGCATTTCGATTAGTGTGTGTTGCAGGGTAATCGTGACATTGCGGGCATCGGTTATGCCGTCGCCACCGCCTTTGGGGTTGGGATTCTCATAGGTATAGGCGATGATGAAATCCGTGTTTTTGGGGTAATTTTTGATGGATAGACATTTGGTTTTTGTTTTGCTGAGCCTACCCAGTGAAAAGTTTTTGCGGTTCTGCGTTCTGTTGACGCGATGGAGTGATTCTGTGAGGAAAATACCGTCGGCTTTGATGAGGATGTTGCCCGTGGAATCATTGTGTGCCGCGATTTTTTCCGATACGAGAATAGAAGGGCTGATGTTGGCTTGGGCTGCGCGGCTCAAGGCGTTTTTTGGGTCGAAATAATACGCGGTGTTTTCAGAGATGACTTCGATTTTGTCAAAGTGCTTTTGAATGGAAAGCACGCGGCTGCCGCGATAATTGCCCCTGTATGTTCCCGCTGATACGGGGGCGTTAACGGTGTGGGTGAAGTAGATGTATTCTTTGCCGATTTGCGATTTGCGGATTTGCAATTGCAACGCGCCTGTGGTCGTGTCTTCATAGACGGTGAAGAGGCCGGGATACTTGCGGCTGGATTTTGTGAGTTCGGCAATGGTTTTCTTTGGTGTGTCCTTTTTTTGCGTTTCCTTTTTTTGGGTTTTTGCGGCATCTTGTTTGGCGACCTTTGTCGAATCCGCAGGTTGTTTTTCCTGCGCTTGAACGGAGAATGCGATTCCAAAGACGAGAGCGACTGCGATTAATAGGCGTTGAGTATTCACGGCCATATCCTTTCAGTTTTGTTTATTATAGGCATCTTCTACACGAAATTACCTAATTATTTTAAAATTTTCAAGTGTGTAGATTGACTATATGAGCTATCAATTGACTTTATATATTTTTTTCTTATCTTTTCCGTTCAATTTTTTGAGGGATTAGATCACTAACGCGAGGTATGACAATGGCAGAGGCGGGAAGCGCGTGGTTGACGCCTAAGGAGATCGCGGATCGGTTGAGTAGTCGAAAGGCGAGAGAAGTACAGGAAGATTTGCTCTATGGGCGCCGAACGCGGCGTGAGATATTGGATCTGGTGATGGATGCTGTGGGTTGCAATGAATATTCGGCGGAAGATTTTTTGCGTGAAATTGTGAAGTAAGTCAAGGCGATCACAGCCTGATTTTAGTATGTTTGCCGCGTATGGGATTTTCAATACGCGGCTCAATATTTTTTGACCTGTAGGGTACGCCATGTCTGAGGTTTCCAAATCTGATTATCTGGTCATTGGCAGTGGTATTGCGGGCCTCTCATTTGCGCTTAAAGCGGCAGAGACCGGGTCTGTCACCCTGATTACAAAAAAAGAGTTTCAGGAATCCAATACCAATTACGCACAGGGCGGTATTGCGTCTGTTTTACATCCTGACGATTCGTTTGCGCTTCACCGGGAAGATACGATTCAGGCAGGCGCGGGGTTGTGTCGCGAAGATGTGGTGGATATGGTGGTACAGGCAGGTCCCGATATGGTTAAGGCGCTCATTGCATGGGGGGCAGAGTTCACGCGAGGGAGCGAGCGGCGTACAACGGAGTCAGCCATTCCAAATCTCGCGCTTGGGCGCGAGGGCGGGCATTCAAAAAATCGCATTGTGTATGCCGCCGATCTGACCGGGCGAGAGATTGAGCGGGCATTGACCGAAGCCGCGTCCGCACATCCCAATATCGCGTTGTACGAGCATCACATGGCGATTGATTTGATCACGGAACACCATGTATATGGTTCGAAAATTTCAACGCCGGGGAAAATTCAGTGTTGGGGCGTTTACGCACTGGATGCCGTGCAGGGACAGGTGAAGACTTTTTTGGCAAAATTTACGCTGTTGTGTAGTGGTGGGAGTGGTCAGATTTATTTGCATTCGACCAATCCGGCCATTGCAACGGGCGATGGTATTGCCATGGCGTATCGCGCGGGTGCAAGCGTGGGCAATTTGGAGTTTATGCAGTTTCATCCCACGACGCTTTATCACCGGGATGCAGATTCATTTTTGATTTCTGAAGCGGTGCGCGGGCATGGTGGCATTCTGGTGGATCGGGCGGGGCGGGCTTTTATGGCTGATTATCACGAGATGGGACCGCTTGCTCCTCGGGATGTGGTCGCGCGGGCGATTGATAGCGAGTTGAAAAAGAGCGGTGATCCCTGTGTGTTTCTCGATATTACGCATTGTCCAGGTGCAGAGCTTCAGGAGCGTTTTCCCACGATTTATGAACGGTGTTTGCAATTTGGCATTGATATAACGCAGCAGCCCATTCCGGTTGTGCCCGCCGCGCACTATATGTGTGGTGGGGTGTTCACAGATACGCATGGGCGCACGGATATCGAGAGGCTTTACGCTTCGGGTGAGGTCGCTTGTACGGGGCTACACGGTGCGAATCGCCTGGCGAGTAATTCGCTGTTAGAAGCTCTGGTTTTTTCAGATCGCGCGTTTTCCGATATCCAGCAGCATATAGATGCGCGGCTCGATTTTCCCGATGTGCCGGCATGGCAAGACGATGATGTGTTTAATACAGAAGAATGGGTGTTGCTATCCCATGACCGGCAAGAAGTACAGCGTTTGATGTGGGATTATGTGGGGATTGTGCGGTCGGATTTTCGCTTGAAGCGCGCAGCCCGTCGCATTGGCGTGATTGTGCAAGAGGTCGAAGAATTTTATAAGCGTACACAAGTTACCGAGGCATTGCTGGAGTTGCGCAATATGACGACTGTTGCCGCGCTGACGGTGCGCTGTGCATTGTCCCGGCGCGAAAGCCGGGGGTTGCATTATACGCTCGATTGTCCCGCGCCATTCAAGTCTGCAAACGATACGGTGGTATCTGCCTGGGA
>JAJEAX010000145.1 GCA_022822565.1 Candidatus Latescibacterota bacterium | reverse complement strand
ATGTTCGAGAATTTCTTGCGCAAATTGATCTCGAAACCGCGAACATCGCGCCAGTTACCCGGCCCGTGGCCTTGAACACCCGTCACATACTGATGGCCTCCTGGATCGATCCACTGCTGTGAGGCACCTCTGATCTCATTGCCCGACGCTTTGTAATAAGTCGTCAGACCGAGCACGTAATCGCTCACAAAGTTCCAGTCCAGACCCACCTCAAAAGAAGTGGTTTCTTCGGGCGGCAAATACGGCGTGCCGTGTGCTGAACCCGAGTCATTGAACTCGTTGAACTGTTCGCCGGGATCAATCACGCCATTGCCATTCAGATCCCTATCCACGGCCTCATTGGACGTGAACTCGTTCTGGAACATTTCGTGGAATTGCGGGCGCTGCGTAAACCGACCATAGAAGAAGCGCACGAGGCTCTTTTCTGTAATCGGGTGCGACACGCCAATGCGAGGCTGAAATGCTTTGATCGTGGGTCCCTTGAGTGTGGGAATATAGGCAGAACGCGTCATGCCATTCCAGGGAGCCTTCGCACCGTACCAGGCATCGGAGTCTTTGATATAGGTATTCGGGAAGAAAATCTCGCCCCTTATACCCGCATTCACAATCATCCCCTCAAACTCGATTTTGTCTTGAATATAAACGCCAAAATCGATGGGATTGAGACCCACATTCTCCCCATTGGGCCAGAATGCGGTATCTGTAAAGTTCTGGGAGAACCAGCGCAGGCGACGGTGCGTGGGACCATCTGACCACCGCTGCTGATACCAGTTGTTATAGCGAATTACTTCCACGCCAGCTTTCACAAAGTTCTGCTTATTCACCTGGCTGGAAAGATCTGCCTTAAAGCTCAACCGCTTGTAGCCAAACATGCTCCAGTTGTGCGTTTCGCGGTAAATCGTGTAGTGCCCTGCCGCATCCTTCACGCTGGAAGACGTCAGTTTGTCATCCACGATAAAGTGGGGATGAAAACCCGTTGTGTCGCGGCTTGTCGTCGAATAGGCCAGATTCACTTCGTAAAAGGTCTTGGGAGACAGAGAATGCGTCACAGCACCGTAAAACAACGCATCTGTGGTAACGTGGTTACCCGTTGGATTTACGACGTGCAAAAAGATATTTTTACCGCTGTTGCGCAAATCCAACCTGCCGCCTTCGCTCGGGCCACCAAAGGTTCCTTCACTGCTATTGTAAATCCCCCCTACTCGCAACTTCAAGCTGGGCGATGCAGAAAACGTCAGCTTCGCCGTATTGCGCGTATTCGGGAGCGTTGTCAAATTGGCATTCAACAATGCCGCTGGCTCTTTGCGCCAGACCGTACTGGCAAAAAACGTCATGTCCTGACTCAGTGGACCCGCGATATTGGCATCGATGCGATGTCCCATTTTGCCCGTGTAGTCCAGACGCTTGTGCGCCTGTACGATGTCATTGGCACCATCGCCATCGAGATCAGCTGGGATTTCGACCTGCTCTGCAACCCAGTCGGGATTATCCCATTGGTTACTGCCCCGGTGCATGGGCGAATCGTACACATTCGCACCCCAGTGCTTCTGTCCGGCAGGTGTGAAGCGATAGTCCAGCATACCGCTGTATGACGAGCCACCATCGCGCGTCACCATCGAAACCACACCACCCTGGGCATTGCCATACTCGGCGTTGTAACCACCCGTAATCACCTGGAGTTCCTGAACCGCACTCTTATTCAGGGCGCGCCCAATACCCGTGCGAGAACCCCGGTGGTCGGTCGTCGTAATGCGAACGCCATCCACGATATATGCCACATGGTCCTGGTCGCCGCCACGGATCATAATATTATCGCCTTCGGCATCGATTGAAACACCAGCCTGAAGCTCGATGAAATCACCCATATCGCGCACGATGGGCACAGCCTCGAGATCCTCGGCACTCATAATATACTTACTCGTCGTCTTATCTGGCTCAACCGGCGGACGCTCTGCAATCACCGTAATTTCGCCCAATTCCAGAGCTGCCTCTCGAATCTGGAAATCAACGGTCGTCGTCAAGTCAGTTTGAACCCTGATGTCGGTCTGACGCTGAGCATCATAACCCACTAACGAGGCCGTCATCGAATACGTGCCGGGATCGACGAGCAAAATCACAAAAAACCCATCGGGATCGGTGACCGCACCGCGCTGTGTGCCATCAATGACCACATTGGCACCCGGCACAACCTCACCCGTTTGCGCGTCGCGCACTGTACCCTGTACTTTTCCGGTTGTCGCGGCGTATGAAACACCCGCGCCAACGAGCATGGACAGTGCGACTATTGAAAGTGTCTTCAATAATTTATGCATCAACTGTTACCTCCTTTAGTCCCAAAAATAAAACTTGAATCCGGCACTCAGATCAAACATCTGAAGCGGGAATGCTTTGTCCAGACCCCACGCATCTCGGGGGCGGAGTTCGCCGAGAATAAAATGATACCGCGCACGTACATCCAGCGCGATCGTCTGCGTCACATGCGCTTCCAACCCCAACCCCAACACTGCGGTCACGGCCGTGCGCGTATCTTCCTGACGGTCCATCACGACCTGGGGCAAAATATCGCCCTGGGCATCCACATTCGTCGCATCAACACCGCCAGCATCGGTCGGACTCTGACCGGGCCAAACGATATTTTCTGCTATGGTCTTGTGATCGTACACACCGCCTCCCGCAACGATATAGGGCGAAAAACTCCCCTCATTCATTGAACGGTCCGCATTAAAAAACCACAACCCGGACAATAGCACACTATTAAAACTATTTGTATGCGCACTATTCGGGTTGATATCTTTGCTGCTATATTGTTTGGCAGTCAAAGCCTTGGGAGACCAGGTAAACTCACCGGTTTCCAGAGCACCACCATCCATCTGCGTGTGGTGAAACTCGGCTTCAACGGTCAGGCGAGGGCTACTCACACGACTGGCATTAAGCCCCCATTTATCCACACCGCTGCCAAACCGTTCACCAAAGGTGAACAGGGGATTTGTATAGCTGACAAACCCGCCCAAACCCCATTTACCGGCAACCTGAGCCGATGACATGCTTGCCGAAGCCAAAACACCCGCAACGACAAAACCTAAAACTTTAAACCATCTCAAAGTACTACCTCCTTTCGCAAACTGCGAAAAATGAACGACTTAACAACTTTACTATGCAACGCAAAACAAGTCTATACGCTATTCACCACCTCCTTATTATTTATTATCATAAATCTGAAACATAGAGCACAAAAATAGCTATCGAGACATAGCAGATTGAAACTTTGTTTCAAAAATGTTTCCGAAAATTCACCTTAATGTAAAAAAAAGTAACAGGCTATGCAATTATTTTTTTCAGCAATCACTTACAATGCAAACGCTGGACCTCGGCTCAAATGACAGGGCGAGGCATGCCTCGCCCCTACGGCCATTCCACGCCGCGATGACGACGCTGTTGATGAGGTTGCTTTTTTAACTGGTTACCTTTGAATATTCCTCTCACCTGTCCCTCTGTGTTCATCTGTGTTAATCTGTGGTTGCATTTCTCGCCTCTAACCGCAACCGCCTTGCCTCCGTACGGATCTTATCCATCTCCATCTTCATCCGCACGATACCCTCCCAATGCGTATAATCTGGCGAATGGTGATACGCCGCCTTAAACGTGGTCGCGTGATAAAACTTGAACAATCGGAAAAACGCCTGTTCAATCTCCGATGTATTTTCGTACAACTGCTGCCCACCCATTTCAAAAGCGTGCCCAACCACTGGATTGGCCGGACGGTCTTCGGGCATGGGATCCAGCGCTTTTTCGTCGTACAGTGCCTTAATCAACGCATAAGACTCCGCAACCAGCGCGTCTGCCTCGCGCTTAATCGCATCTGCGCGCTCGAGGCTCTCCCGAGAAAACCGATTGGAATGACACGGCGCACACACCTGCAACATCGCATTCCGATTCGCTTCAAACTCCTCTTTCGTCAACCGCTTCATCGCCAGATGCGGCAAAAAATCCTCCTCGAGCACCGCACCCGTAAACACCGCACCCAACCCGATATTGGGCACATGCCCGTGATCGCCATCGGGCATGTGGCACGTCACGCAACTCGGCGACTTCTCGGCATCTCTATCATTATAATATAGAACACCGTGAATACTCGTCTTATACGCCTCCATCACGGGATGGTCCGGACCGCCGTGACAAACGGCACATGCCTCGGGTTCTCGCGCAAGCGCCGCACTAAATTCATGACTCGGATGACAGGTATTGCACCCCCCCACGCTACCATCGGCAAACCGGGCACCAATGCTGTGACACCCCATACACCCCTCTTCTTGCATCGCGCGCGACTGCGCCAAAAAACGCGCATCCGACAACGCGGCCAGTTCTGCATCGGCATGCCCGCTCTCTGCAAATGCCTCGACCTCTTCTGCATGGCATTTGCCACACATACCCGCCGACACCTGTCCCCGAACAGCAAAAACCGTCTCGTGGTTCTCCCCATGACAATCCGCACACCCCACATTGGCTCGAAAATGGGCACTCTCGCGCCACTGTTTGTCCATGCCCGGGTCGATATTCCGATGGCATCCCTCGCACGACTGGTCACTCTGGATACGCAACAAAAAACCCGGGTGTGCAACAAACCGAACCGCCTCCTCAGGCTGCAACAAATAAAACACACCAAAGACGCAACCCAACGCCAACACGCCAACACCGACAATTTTCATCCAAAATTTCAAAGGCTCGTCCTTCCAAAGGAGAACTCCACCCCACTCCAAAATGCAACCACCGATGAACACAGATGGACACAGATGGTCAGGCTTCTACTGTAATTGGGAGATGGGCGGGATTCGTAGATTCGTCTATTCGTCTATTCATCCAAT
Organism: Candidatus Latescibacterota bacterium; assembly: GCA_022822565.1. GTDB lineage: Bacteria > Latescibacterota > UBA2968 > UBA2968 > UBA2968 > VXRD01. The sequence continues at coordinate 6,769 of JAJEAX010000145.1, read as the reverse complement.
TCGCGCAACAAATCGCGCACCTGCACATTGCCCGGCTCTCGTGCAAGCACGCGCCGCAAAACCGCAACCGCACTATCTCGCTGCCCGTTTATCGCATAAGCCTGCCCCATAAACAACTCCAATCCCTGCGCCTCTGGATCCAGCACCCACGCTTGTCGATACACGGACAGCGCACCTTCTATATCGCCGCGCTCCTGTACAACCGTACCCAGCACAGTAAGCGCAGGCACGTAAAAAGGATCGACAATCAACGCATCCAGCAAAAGGGATTCCGCAGCCTCCAAATCGCCCAAATCAGCGCGAATAAGCCCCTGCATCGCATACACATCAGCGCGGTTGGCCTGGTATTTTTTCGCAACCTCAAAATGCGGCAACGCATCTGCCAGCGCACCCCGCACATAGACGCGGTGCCCAGTGGCAAAAGCCGAATCCGACTTTGCAATCCCCACATCTCGCGCCTGCCTGCCCAATCCAAATAATCCCGCACCCGCATCCTCCATTTCCAACGCCCTGCGATATGCCGCGCGCGCCAGTGCCCAATCGCCCGACAGCGCGTGTGCAGTCCCCTTTTCCACCCAATCGCCTATCGGCATCTCGTCCCAGTCATAATCATCGCGCACCTCGCCATCCCCAGCCGAAAAAGCCAATAACGCGAGTTGTCGAATCGCCGGCACATATCCCGGCGCAACAGCAAGTGCGCGGCGATAGGCTTCAATAGCACCCGCGCGATCCCCACTGCCCCACAGCGCATTGCCCACAGCGGTATGCAACACGGGCGAACCATCGCGCACATCATCAAAAGCAACATCTGCATAGCGCCCATGGTGCAACAGCAATGCACCTGCGCGCAGTCGAGAAGTCAAATCGCTCTTCTCCCTGAGCAATTCCCTCATCTCCTCAAAACGCTCCTGTTTTCCCTCCAACCGCGTCAGATCCGCCGCGGTCTCCGGATGCCGGGGATCTAACTTTGCAACAATCTCAAATTCCCGCCTCGCATCTTCAAAAAGCCCCTGCGCTTCATAGACCTGCCCCAAACTCTCGTGAAAACCCGGATCATCGCCCTGCACGCCATACACCACATCGCGATGCTCCTCAAGCGCCCTGCGAAACGCATCGCCCACAGCAGAACCATCCGGCAAATAGCCAATATCCATCAGCGCGAACGGCGCTTGCACCCGCACAATACGCGCCGAATCGGACAACGCATTCAAAAGCGCGGGCAAACCGCGCACATCGCCCAAACGCCCCAGCGAAATCGCCGCCTTCATCCGCACCATCGCATGTGAGTCATCCATCGCCTCAACCAGCGCTGGCACCACACGCACATCCCCCAAACCGCCCAGCAAAGACGCAGCCGCTGCGCGCCACACCGCACTCTCATTCCCGTCATTTACCAACCGCGCCAACGGCACCACACCACTGCCCTTTTGCCCATTGGCAATCGCTGTTGTACGCGCCACAATTTCGTCCTGATAATCGCCATACCACTGCTTTGCCCACGACGAAGCCCATTGTGCGGACTTATCGCCGTGACACTGATTGCACGCATTGGGCACGCCATTGACCACCGTATTTTCCGGCGCAGGAGATGCAATGCGGTGATCCGTCAAATTCTCCCCCGTCACATAGTGATACGGCATGTGACACTGCACGCATTGATTGCCCGCACTACCCGCGCGGTGATGCCCATGCGCGACCGGATCGGCTGCAATGTCTTCATGACACGTCTCGCACAACCCCACGCCATTCCGATCCGCCACCAGATCGACATCGCGCGCTGTTCCGTGTGAATCGTGGCATGTCGTACACGTCAACTCGCCCTGAATATAACACGCACTCATCAAATGCAATGCCGCGGGATACAAATAAACCCGGGGCTGTCCATCGGGATAAAAAATCGCCGCGTCATCTGGCAACACAAGAGAATAATAATCGTAAAAATTCTCACCCGGCAAATACCCGGTCGCCACAATTTCCTTGGCCGCATGACACTGCGCACACACCTCAACAGACCGTTCCTTATCCAGCGACCGCAATAACAGCAAATGCAACGGGGCATTGACCTGTCCGCGCGTCTCATCGTGTTTGCCCGACGGCCCGTGGCACGCCTCGCAATCAATACTCAGACTGCCCACAGTCGTGCGATAAGACTGGGACGCCACATCGTAATGCTTTTGTACCCGGCTGGCATGGCAATCAAAACAGTGAAAATTCCAGGTGCGTCCCGCATTCGTCCAATAATAATAATCTTCTCTCGCCAAAGGCCGCGACTGAGCCACCACACCTCCTTCTTGCGCATCGACCCAATCATTTGTCGCGCCATCGTGATACAGGGGCAACACCTGCCACCGCCCATTGGGAAAAGCCGTCAAATAAGCCTGATGCTGCCGCTTGCCAATCGCGTAATCCACGCGATAAGCCCCCACTCGCCCTTCCTCATCCTCAGTCTGCATATAATACGCATCGCCCCTGCGAAACATGCGCGAACGCACACCGCCATACACATGGGACACATTGTCAAAATCGCCCACAACCGTCGAATCACTCGGCACAGTCATCGCGACACTGTGCAAACTCTGCCGCCACTCGGCATACTTGTCCGTATGGCAAGCACCACACCGCTCCAACCCGGTAAAACCCGGCTCAGAAGCACGCACCAAATTGGGCACCTCGCGTTCCTGGCTGCACGACGCGAACATTAGCATCACCCATAAAAAGCAACCACAGATGAACACGGATAAACACCGATAAAAAGCAAGATACAAGATGTGATATTTTCCAAACTGCATAACACGCCAATAAAAAATGTAAACCGTCACCCCCACAAAAGCAACGGCCACCAATGCGATGACAAGAGCAGTATCGCGTTTAAGGCTCTCCCCGCGCACACCGAAACCCAATGTGGGCAAATATTTCGATATCAACATCGTCGCGCGCCGCAGCCCGTTCTTCCATAATTAAAACCGTACTCCGCACAAATACGCGAATACTGGGTTGTGGTGAAAACCAGCCCCCACCGCGCAACGTGCGATCTGGCCCATCTTCCATACCTGAATTTTGCAAATTCACCGGATTGTGCCTGGGGCTATTTGTGTAATACGTATGCTGGTACTCATCCAGCGTCCACTCCCACACATTGCCCGCCATATCCATCGCGCCATAAGGACTTGCACCATCTGGATAGCTGCCCACGGGCATGGGACCCGAACTGAAATTGAAATTGCACAGCGATTCACTCGCAGACTCATTGCCCCAGGGAAACACGCGCCCATCCGTGCCCGCAGCGGCCAATTCCCACTGCGCTTCGCTCGGCAATTGCAAACCCGCCCACTGGCAATAATCCCGCACTTGAGACCACAAAACTCCCACCGCTGGCTGATCGGGTTGATCAAACCCCTCCACTTGAAAGTATTGCGGAAGTTCACTCCCCGTAGCCTCTACATAAGCCAAATACTGCGCGTTGGTCACCTCGTATTTATCGATATAAAATGCATCGAGCATCACCTCGTGCGGCGGGCGCTCATTCGAAGGCCCATCGCTCGACCCCATCGTAAAAGTGCTGGCCGGAACAAAAACCTGCACATGCTCTGTGCCCGCAGGCGTGGTCACAACAGATTCTTCAATCACATATTCTGGATCAGTCGCCTTGCTGCAAGCCATGGTCAATGCAATACACAAAATTCCAAAATAATAGACCGCTTTTGGCATCATGACGCACTCCATCATGTCCAAACAATATAATTGCCCGAATCCACCATAATGCGATGCACATACGTCTCGATCATCGCGTGGTCCCGCTCGTGTTCTGTAGTCTCTAAGCTAAAAGGCCGCAACACCGGAATCTGCATCTCCGGATCTGTCCAGTCTTGCACATAAACCGAAGATTTCATACCGCTCAACACCACTTGAATATCAGTTATCAAATCATCCGTAAAATGATTGGGCAAATCCCACAGTGCAATCTCGGCATCAAAAGTCTGCAAATCAGATACAAACCGCGTCTTGTGACTCTGAACAGTCTCATTAAACGCCCGCTGCAACGCCACGCGCCCATCCAAATGCGTACACGTACGCACCAGAGGTCCCAAATCTTTGGGGCATACCACAGCGTGAACCGTCGTCACCTTCTCATTCTCCCCCGGCACGGCCACAGCCAGCATCTTTTCTGCAACGCGGGGAGCAAAATCCGTCAAATTCGGATCGATAAACTGCCGGTGTTCCAATCCCGGCCAATAAAAATGCCGCCCCACATCCAGGTGTTCGTGCATCTCCAGCAAACCGTGAAACACGCACTCCAGCACAGTATTGCCCGCCGAAACGCCATTGGCCGAATCATTCAAATGCGGCACATCCGAAGCTCTCATATCGGTCGGCACGAGTTCGACACCAGAAGTCAACTCATAAATCGGAGTCTCTCGCCCGATCGCCAGCGCGTCAAAAAACGAAATGCGCTCGACCGCCTCTGCCATCGCCCCCGCCAGCACCTGCTGTTTGGAAAGCCCTTTGCCCATCGTGCGAAGCGCAATACCCTCCATCAGCGGCCCTTCGTACTTGCGAAACAGCGCCGACTGCACGTAATCCGTATAACAATCGGCAATCCACACCGTATCGTAAAACCGCCGCGCGCGCGTTTGAAACCGACACTTCCTGGACAGCGCCTCCCCAAATCGCTCAATAGTCTCTTCAAACGGAACCGTGCGATCCGCAACAACAATGCTTGTGCCGTAGTGATTAAATACGGTGCTTGTGCCGTCGTGATTAAATACAATGCTTGTGCCGTCGTGCTTAGACTCACTCATTGCGCCCGTGCCCGATTCATATCTTCAACCGCCTCGGCAAACCGTCCCATTTGCCGAAACGTCTCCGCGCGGAGTTCTCGTGCCCATCCGTTTTCGGGATCGATATCCAACGCCCGCGTAAAATCTGAAACCGCTGCCTCAAACTGCCCCAGCATCCGTCGGGACTCCCCGCGATTTGCCCAAACCCACGCATCCCCATCCTCCAGCATCACCGCCCGCTCAAAGTCGGCCAGCGACGCCTCGGGATCATTTTCCATTCTCAACGCAACGCCGCGCCCCATAAGCGCCCACAGATGATCGGGAAAATTCTCCAGTGCCCGTGTAAAATCGCGTATGGCTTCGGCACTTCGCCCCAATTGCCGCAACATATCACCCCGCGCGGCCAACAAATCCGGATCGTCAGGCGCGATAACGAGCGCGCGGTCAAAATCCAAAAGCGCATCCTCCAATTGACCGATCTCCCGCAGCACCTCGCCCCGCCCGATCAACGCGCCCAGATGATCGGGCATAGCCTTCAAAGCCTCCCCAAACATCTCCATCGCAGCCCCAGCCTCATCAGCCCGTCGATAGACCTCCGCCCGCCCGGCAAACGCATCCGGATGCCCATTGCCAACTGCAATCGCCCGATCAAAATCGCCCGCAGCCGCATCAAAATGCCCCAACAGCATCAGCACATGCCCGCGGCTGATCAGCGCGCCGAAATAATCTGCATCCAACGCCAAAACCCGATTGAGATCCCCCAGTGCCTCCTCAAACCGCCCCATCTCGCGCAGGGTCTCCCCCCGACTCGCAAGCGCCTGCGTATTGTCCGGATCGAGCGCAACAGCTTTTCCAAAACTATCTATCGCCGCATCGAACTGCCCCATCAACCCGCAGGCAATCGCGCGATTGCTCCACACCCATGGATCGTCTGGTGCCAGAGCGATTGCGCGGTCAAAATCCACAATCGCCGCATCAAATTGTCCCAATTGTCCATAAGTAATCCCGCGCTGAACAAACACCGCTGGATCGCTGTCGCGGATCGCAACAGCCGCATCAAAACCCGCAACAGCCGCTTTCAGATCGCCGCCATCGCGGTGCGCGATTGCGCGCTGAACCACAGCTTCAAAGTCATTTAGAGATAGAGACATAAAAGAAAAAAATGGGAACCGTCAAACACCCAAAACGTTTCCACAATGTAGATAAACCAAACCCCAAAATCAAGCGCAAACCCCGTGACATTTTACACGCGATTTAGTATATTAGCTATCAGCGGTAAAAGGTAAGAGGCAAGACGACCCTTCTTGTATCTTAAAACGGGCGAGGCATCCCTCGCCCCTACATTCTGGAGGAACACCATGAAACATCTGCAAATGCGTATTTTCTTTATCGCCCTATTTCTGTGCTTATGCACAACGGCTTTTGCCCAGCCCAACATTGGGGAAAAAGTAGGCGAATTTCAGCTTCAGGCCACCGATGGCATGTCTTATGGCGTCAGCCATTCGACTAACACTGTCTCCGTCCTGTTTTTTGTAGGCTACAACTGAGGAACTTGCATAGGGGCGGGTCCCGCCTTCGAAAGAGATGTTCATCAACGGAACAAAGACACAGCCGGTGTACAGATCCTCACACTCGACAGATACAATGGCAACCGCGCACAGGCAACATCCTATCTGACACAAGCCAGAGTAACGACGCCCATGCTCACCAATGCCGGTGGCGTCGCCAGCACCCTCGGCACCCGCAACGAAGACATCCTGGTCGTTGACCAGGGAGGCATATTGCGCCTCAGAACCACGGCAATCGCCACCGGCTCTGCTGACCTGATCAACGCGCAAGTCGATGCACTCCTCAACAAAACGCCTGTTATTTCCCTCTTCCCAAACGAGCTTTACTTTGGCAGAACCCTTGAAGTGGGGCAATCCAAAACCGTAGAATTTAAAATCGAAAACACCGGTGCAGGTCCGCTCGAAATCACCGGATACTCGGCT
>JAJEAX010000432.1 GCA_022822565.1 Candidatus Latescibacterota bacterium | reverse complement strand
TGGGTGAATCGTTTTCAGAATAGACGAGAGGTTGTTCAGGCGCTTTTTTCAAAACCGGCACCGGATCGGGAGCTTTACAGTTTGGCAGACGATCCGTATGAGTTGAACAATGTTGCAGATGATCCGCGTTTTTCAAAGGTTCGCGATGATTTGGAGGGACAATTAACCGCGTTTCTCGAGGAGACAGATGATCCTATTTTGATGGGGGTTGTGCCGAATAGAGAAGGTCATCCCGATGTTTCGCAGTGGATTAAACAAGCAGACGGCACGTTTCTGTTGGAGGCGGATCGGGAGATTTATCACTCGGAGCAGCCTTTTGATTAGAGGAGTTGTGATATGAATCTGGAATCCTACTGCGCAGGGGAGCCACTTGAGGTTGGTACGGAAACCGTATTGCTGATCGACAATGCCACGGTGGAAGACCGCTGGGGGGTAAGTCGTGTGCTGAATGTGCCGATTAAGGATCCGCACAACCCCGTGCTCATGCCCGACAGGCCGTGGGAAGATTCGGTGGGTCAGCAAAATGTGATTTACGATGACGAAGTTGGCGTGTTCCGCATGTGGTATACCGGGACCGATTGGAACGCGTGGATGCACCAGTTCCGCTTCAAAGACTGGAAGGCGGAGCGGCACGGGTATCCCTATTTTGTCTGCTATGCCGAGAGCCTGGACGGGGTGCACTGGGACAAGCCGATGCTGGAGGGCAAGCCGTACGGACAATATGAGAAGACCAATGTGGTGGTCACGGGACAGCAAAAGGCCCAGGGGGTGCGCGTGGTGTGGAACCCCCTCGGTGGCGTGCAGCAGAGTCGTTTTCTGATGACTTACAAGGACAATCTGGCCGAGGGCTATGGATGTCTGTGTCTGGCTTATTCGGATGATGGGATTCACTGGCGGGAGGACCCGTCGAATCCGGCTTTCATCGGTCTGCGGGATACATGGCAAAACATGGTGTTCGACCCTGTTCGGGAGCGCTGGCTGATGTTTACGCGGCCCGTGTGTACCGCTGGCGTTGGGGATATGCCGGGTGGACCGACGGAGCACAACTACAAGCGTCGGACGGCGGTGATGGTCGGGGAGACGCCGTATGATTTTGGTCAACCCCGGGTGGTGATGTGGCCGGAAGAAATAGATGATCCGGATATCGACCACATGGTGGTTTCTCGAGTAGGCAGCCATTTCATCGGGATTGTCGGAAGTATGGGGCCTCCGCCGCACATGGCCTTCCATCTGCATCTGGCGTTTAGCAGCGATGGCCTGCACTGGAATATGCTGCCCGACCGGTCTGTATATCTTCCCCATGGTGGCTCCGACGCCTTCGACTCGGGTTCTACCTCGGGGGGTGGAGGCATTGTGAGCATGGGAAATACGGATTTTATTTACTATCGCGGATCCCGCCACGGCCAGGCACAGGGCAACAGGAACAATGTCTCGGGCATTGGCCGGGCGCAATTCCTCCGGGATCGATTCGTCGCGCAGATGGGTGCGCACACGGGTGGCTTCCTGCTTACCCGCGAAATGGTTGTTGCCGCACCGGAGCTGATCGTCAATACGACCGTGGCCGACGGTTATAACAGCGATCCGGTCACGGCGATTGTTCCGCCCGAATTCGCTGTCGAAGTGCTGCGTTTCGGTGAGGGCGGTGCCCCGAGTCCCGTGCCCGGGTTCACCCTTGCCGACTGCACCACACAGGCTGTTGACCTTGTCGAACACAAAGTGACGTGGAAAAACAAGCAGGATATGGCCGAACTCGTGGGCAGGCCTGTGTTCCTCCGCTTCTACCTCAAGAACGTGGGCCTCTATTCGCTGCGGTTTCGCGATGGAGGATCTGGATAAACCGCTCGCGCTTTATTGGGAGTAATCACATGCGCATACAAAACTACTGGCGGTACCCGGGATGTGGGCCGCACGCGGCGGCGTATCTCGGAGACGGTTTGGTGGCCGCACCCTCAAAATACGGCAACCGCATCACGTTCTGGAATGTGAGTGACATCGAACGCCCTGAACTGGTTGCGGATTTGCCTGACCGCCCCGATTGCCAGTCAGTCGCCTTCTGCAACGGATATCTGATGGTGGGAAGTGATCGCGGGATCGAAAGCATGCGCTTCTCGAAGGCGGATCTCGTCCCCGTCGATTGTAGCGCGTTTGCCCCGGAAGTCAACGATTTCGAAGTGGCTGCCGACACGGTGCTCGCTGTCAGCAAGCGAAATGTCATCAAAGTTGTACGCGTCGAGGACGATGGCCGGCTGATTGAAATTGGCGTGCGCGAAGATGTGCTCGCGCGCTGCCATGGGGCAAGCCGTGAAGGACTCCTGGTTGGCGTGACGGGATTCAGAGGAGATGGCAAGGTAGAGACTCCTCTTGGCCTTTTTCCGGATGCTGTGGATGACCATGGACGATTCACCGATCCAGGCGGCTGGACGCTTGCCAACGGAGGTGAGCCTTCGAGGTGGTATATGAACATTTCGAACCGCATCATCCTGTACCGGAAGCGCGCCTATGTGGCAACTGGTATTTCAAGGATCCAGGATCCCACCAGGAGGGAATGGTTGCTGGATCCATCGGTCACAGTTCTCAATGTGGAGCATCCGGATGCCCCGGAGTTCCTGGGCAATTATCCCTGTACCGGTTCCACGACCTGTACGGGACTTTATCTCGATCGGGACCGCGAGTGCTTGATCGTCGGATCCGGGAACATTGTGCGTCGCTTTGACATCGATGGCGACCTTCTGCACGAAACCGACAGGCTTGCGTTTCCCTACGGAGATTTCGGCGACGGATATCCCAGGGCTCCCACGATCCACGATGTGTGCAAGACCGATTTGATCTGTGACGGTCTGCCCGTTTTTTTTGCCGGTGCTCAAGCGACCGATGATCTGTACCTGTTCACGGTTTGACCAGTGCCCACGGTGAATGCGCGGGCGTGTACCGCATTGATTTGGTTTAAGATGTATTCAGTCAGGAGAATACCGTATGAGGAAGCTTGAAGACGGATTGAGTGAACGGACGCTGGCTTTTGAGCCGGGTTTTGAGGTACACGGTGAGGTGGTGTGTCGCACGTTTCAGCCTTCGTACGTTGTCACGCGCGACGGCGTGTTGATCGCCTTTTGTCAGGGCAGGTTGCGCGGAGGCCGCGATGACGATCCAAAGGTGATTCTGACGAGCAGGAGCAGCGATTGGGGCGCGACGTGGTCGCCAGCGCGGGCTGTTTCGGGTCGGATCAACCATTACGCGGTGTCTGCGTATCTCTCCGATCGAGATGGACGCGAGCGCGTGTCCGTGCTGTCCATGGTCGATTTGCGAGGTACGGAGGATCTTTACGACAAGGACTATGGTGTGATGCGGGCGCAGACTGGTATCGATATCGACGCCGTGGGGCGCGATACACCTATGGTTCTTTGCCGATTCGATTCGGATGACGATGGCGATACCTGGACTATGGAGACGTTGCTCGGGGACCGGTCGCCTCTAAATCACCGCTATGCCGATGGTACGTTGATTATGTTTAACGCTGTGGGGCAGGTTCACGTGATTTCTGAAGGTCCGTATCGGGGTCGGTTCGTTCTGGGTGGACCTGTTACTGTTGTGCCCGAGGGGGAAGCCGTTACGAATTATTTTCGCAATCATCCCCAGTCCGGTTCTGCCGTTATCTATAGCGATGATCAGGGTGAGACCTGGCAGGTGGATGGCTTTATTACAGATTACTTGGCCAATGAAGCTTCCGCTGTGTCGATTAATCGCGGTGAGGAGTTGCTGGTCGTCCGCAGGCTGAATTCACGCGGTATGCTTAAAGCTCATGTCCCGCTCTCGGAGGTGCGCCCCGGTCCTGTGCAGCGCATTGCCCATACTTCAGCCGATTGTGGCAAGACGTGGTCTCGGCCCTTTCTCGTCGATATCAGCCATGTGCTTTGCCACGGCACGCTTACGCGGGGCGGCCAGCGTCTGTTCTTTTCTATTCCCAATGGTTCCGATCTGCCTGAATCCGAGCGTCAGCACGCTTCCGAGCGGCAGCGCGGGGCGATCTATTTTAGCGATGACGAAGGTCAGACCTGGCGCCACAAGGTTATTGAGCCAGAGACCTTTTCGTACAGTACTGTTGGTCCTCTCAATGAATCCCAGTACATCACGCTCTACGCATGCAGTTCTATGGGGCAGGAGGGCGTCGGGTGTCGGGTGTTTGAGGATGTGTGGTTGGATGCCTTGGAAGAGTGAGCAGGGAAACGCGTTATCCAACGAGTGCTACATATCCCACCTTGCCAATTCCATCCACCGCGTCATCTCTTTTTGCGCTTCATTGAATCGCTCGCGGATCTCTGGCGGAACACATCTGTGGTATCCATTTGGCGGCTCACGCATCATCACATTGTAATGCGCGTGTGTGTAGTTGAAATACAGATTGGATCGCACTGGCTCTGTGGTCTTGGGCAGTCCATTGTGGATGACGGTCTCGGAAAAGAGTAAGACATCGCCTGCCTTACCCGTTACTGCGACGGCACCCGGAAGATCCAATCCCTGATATTCTTGCCAACTCAGATCAAAATTGCTTTTGTGGGAACCCGGTACAGCCACCACACACCCGTCGTCGGGTCCATTATCTGTTAAAAAGTACACGGTATTGAGCATCCGGGAGCGAATATCGCCGTTTCGATAACTGTAATCCGTTGTTGGCACGCCGCGATGCCACCCCCCCTGTTGCGCGCCCTTGAATTTAGAGATCGACCAGGTGTTGATGAGTTGAGGTTCGCCCATGAATGCCTTTAGATAAGGTACGACTTTCGGGTGTGCGATCATCAGGTCAAAGACAGGATCAAGCCGTAAAAGGCCATTCAAACGGGTCTGAAACTCTCGGCTTTTATCACATGTTGGTAGTGGTTTTGGTCTGCCAAAAGTGGGTGCAGAAGCCATCCATTCATCTTTGTATGTCCGGTTTTCCAGATCAGACAGGACATTCAGAGTGGTTTCGCATTCTTCGGGTGTCAATACATTGCGCAGGATCAGAAAGCCGCTCAGGTCAAAATGGAACCGGTGTTCGATTGGTATATTATCTGCCATTTTTGATGCTCCTGTTATCTTCAATTCTAAGCGAACGTGTAGAACGATTGAAAAATCCAAGTAAATGTAGCTTTGTGAACCAATGGCTACAAGACAAAAAAGCCGCTCCGAATTTCAGGAGTGGCTTCTTGGGGTGGATGGTGTTTGGTATATGTTACACGTTTGAGGTTGAGTTCTCTATCTCCAGGAGGCGTTGTTCAAGGAGCAAATTAACCAAAATCTCAATACTTACACCCCTTGTCCGAGCAAGACGTTGCACACGCGCTAACACCTCACGGTCAACCCCTATTAGGTATTGCCGCCGTGCTTCTGGCGCGAAATCGAAATCAACAGGCTCCGTCTGATCCCAATAGTCGGCAAGACTATGTGTATCCCAAAACGCTGCCATTTCTTCGTAACTGTCGAATTTCGGAATTTTTTTATCGTCGTGCATATTGCCTTCTTTCCTTATCATCCATATCACGCGCACTCGAAATGAATATAGTTTTGTGAACCAATGGCTGCAAGACGAATTTCTACAACTACAGGCTTGATATTATGCTTAAAAAGTTAGATTTTTATTGCGAAGGGTGAAAATTCTTGGGACATTTTTGTGTTCACTTCTATTCCTGATCTGCCTGTCGTCACTGAATTTTTGCGTGCTGCCAATTACTGAAACCATCTTCGGATATGAAAACAGATCGATTTCCATCGAAAGTCCCATCCTTCTCAATTGGATCTTATAACCTGCGCGGGATAAAACCTGAGGACGCACGCTCTCTCTACCAATTTATGTCAGATAAAGAGGTAACCCAATTTACAAGTTTACATGCAGAAACGCTTGAAGAGGTCCAATCGTGGATTGAGCTTATGATTGAACAGTTTGAAAAGAAACAATCGATTTATTGGGTCATAACAAAGGATAATCGTGCCATTGGTAGATGTCACTATATTTATCTCAACGCCATACATTCAAGAGCCGAAATTGGATACTACCTCGCAAAAGAGTACTGGGGCTGTGGAATTATGACAGATGCTGTCACTGCAATTGTAGAATACGGTTTTGAACACCTCAAATTGAATCGAATCGAAGCAAGGACGATTTCCAGGAATTATGGTTCCACACGCGTTCTTGAAAAAGTCGGTTTTTCAAAAGAGGGTACACTGAGGCAGCATACTTTCAGAGCCGGTGAGTTTTTCGATGTTGAGATGTTTTCGTTTTTAAATGCAGATTGGCAACAATTGAGAAACTCTTTATAGCACGCATTACTACCACCAAAGACTGCATCCAGATGGGCATCAAAGAAAAATGGGTTACGCGTCGATTTGCGTAACCCATTGTTTTTAATGGTGGGCGATACTGGACTTGAACCAGTGACCTCTTGCATGTCAAGCAAGCACTCTAACCACCTGAGCTAATCGCCCACTAATTTGAAAGAACACACGGCGTAGTATGAGCAGAAACTATATGGATACAAAAATGTTGTCAAGCAGATTTTCTGACCATTTATTTTTCTGACGTTACACAGCACCTCTGTATGATTTATTTTAAATGAGATATACAAGATATTGTGGCAAAATAGAGTATTTTTCTGTAAACTGCGTAATATCAGTTACTTAAATAGAAGTCCAACGACCGCGCAGCCCGCAATTACCGCTGCGATAATAAAAGACCATTGCCACCGGCGCAAGTTCCCCAATTCCTGAAAGCCTGCATCCATTCGCGCTAACAGAGATTTGTTGTCCTCTCGCAACCCACTTATGGCTTCGGTTAATTCCTTCCGGGTGTTGTCTGATTCGGTTTGCATGCGGTCAACTCGCTTGTCGAACTGAGTAAATTGCCCTTTCAATTCGGCTTGTTCTTTTTCAATGGTTTCAATCGCCATTGGTTTATTCCTGTAAAACGCCTATAAATGCCATTCGAGATTCCAATTCAGAAATTTCAAAAAAAATATAGCGCATTGTCTGCCTTTGTGCAATAGGAATTGCCTTCAAATCAATAAACGCGATACACACGCGCTTTGCAAATTCCTTGTCTATAAGCTATAATGACAGACCAGAGTATTGCAAGACCAGTACATTGCCGATAACTTTGAATTGGTTTGCTGGTTGGCAAAGGAGATAAAAATGCAATATTGTAATCTTGGGCGCACTGGCATTAAAGTATCTGTTGTCGGTCTGGGAGGACACGAGTTCCATCCTGATTCGCGTGTTGCAGGCTTTGGGGATAACAAAGACCTGGCAGTAACTCCTGGTCACATTTTCCCGGGCTTTGGTGGAGAGAACAGACTGCGGATTGTAGAGACAGCTCTGGAAGCTGGGGTCAACCTCTTCGATCTGACAATCGATTCTGAGAAAGAGGCTATGGGCAGGATTCTGAGAGAGGTGGATGTCAAAGATGAGATCCTTATACAAACCCGGCCAGAGGGCATGGTCTATACCTATGACCTGCACAACCGGAAGATGGCGGATTATAGCCTCTTGAGAGCTGAAGCGATCCGAGCTTTGAAGCTCATACAGCGGGAGGTGATAGACATCTACAACTTTGCCTTCATGGCAGATGCCATAGAACACGATCCGGACTACCTCGATAAAATTGCGGACAACATCCAGAAGCTCAAGGATGAGGGGCTGATCCGATTTGCTTCGGCAGATACATTTTCAGGTCCGGAGACGTATGCGAAACAGTATGACAAGGGTTGCTTTGATACAACTTTCATAAACTGCAATCCCCTCGAAAAGGCCAAATTTGGTGATGCCATCGTGAAAGCAGAAAAGCATGCGTTAGGCATCCTGGGGCGGGTGCTCTTTCAGAAAGCAAAGGTGTTTACAATCGCAGAGGAAAAAGGCTACGCCAACAGAGCGCAAGTTGCCAGGGCGCTGATCAAGTGGGCGGTCAAGGATAGCGGAGTTCACACCATCATGTTGGGTGTCTCCTCTCCGGAGCAATTGACAGAGAACCTGACTGCTCTGGAAGATCTGAATTATGATGGTGAAGAGAGCAGGATTATAGAGGTGCTGAGCGAGGAATCTTGATATGCAAATTTCAGATGGCAACGGTGCTCTTGACGGTCATCGCCACCGCGCCCTTATCTCAACAGACATCGGCGGAACCGATCCCGACGACTTCCAGTCGATGGTACACCTGCTTCTGTATGCAGATGTCCTCGACATTGAGGGCTTGCTTTCGTCGCCCTATGGTCAGGGCCGCAAGGAGGACATCCTCCGGGTGATCAACTGTTATGAGAGCGATTATGAAAACCTTCAGACCTACTCCAAACACTACCCTACACCCGATGCATTGCGTGCCATCACTAAGCAGGGTGAGATCGAAATGGCTCCCTACGCAGGTGTTCGACGTTCGACAGAAGGATCTGAGTGGATCGTGCAGTGTGCGCGGCGCGACGATCCGCGTCCCCTGTATGTCCTGGTTTGGGGGGGTATCGAAGATATCGCGCAAGCTCTGTACGATGCGCCTGACATCCTGACAAAACTGCGCGTGTATTGGATCGGCGGGCCAAATAAAAAATGGAGTCCCGATGCCTATCAGTACATTGCCGACAACCATCCCGAACTATGGATCATAGAAAACAATGCCACATATCGCGGTTGGTTCACCAGTGGCAACCAGTCGGGAGAATGGGGCAACGCGGCATTTGTGACCAAATATATCGCAGGCCACGGTGCCCTCGGCGATTTTTTTAACGAACAACTCGGCGGCACGATAAAGATGGGCGATACCCCATCCGTGGGCTGGCTGCTCAAAGGCACGCCCGAAGATCCATCGCAACCCGGATGGGGCGGACAATTTGTGCGCGCCTGGGAACGGCCACACATCGTATTTAACCGGCTGACAACTTCTGCAGACCAGATTGAGGAATTCTGTATATTTGAATTGGTTTTGTCGATTGGCTCAGAAACGCCGGCAAATCCCGAAGCTTCGATGCAAATCGAAAACCAGTTACTGGTCGGCGATTTTAGCACACAGGGCGCGGTGCGCTTCCGCTTTTCTCCAAAGAGCGTGCAAACCTGGAACTACAAAATCCATAGCAACGTCCCGACACTCGATGGACAAACAGGCGGAATGGCATCTTACCTGCCTTCGCCCGATGCCGCAAAAAATCCATCTGCCCAGCATCCAAACTGGTGGACAGATAATCCAGCACCAGAGTTCGCCGAAGGCGACCACATTGGTGCCAAAACAGTGAGCCAGTGGCGCGAAGATTTCCTGCGCGACTTTGCAGCGCGCATGCAGCGTTGTC
>JAJEAX010000374.1 GCA_022822565.1 Candidatus Latescibacterota bacterium | reverse complement strand
ATAAAATTCGGTGGGAACGACCACCTCGCTTAGTGCTTTGACATCGCGCACATCGTCGAGCGCGTAGTTGATGAGACGTTGCGGATTGGTGCGCCAGGTGCGGGCAATATCTTCCCCATCGACAAACGTGCGCCCCGCCCGCTCGAGACCGAGTGCATGGATGACCTGCTTGAGGCCATAGCGCTCCAGCTTACCCCCGGTATCATAGCGCTGCACTTGCTGTAGCGTATCGATAATATGTCGCCCGTAGATATAAGCCGGGCGAAAACCAGGGATTTGTGCCCCAACTTTGAAGACGCGCTGCCCGTTTCCCGCGCGCAATGCCGACCCGTCTCTCCCCCATGTGAGGGCAATACCATAGTGCTGGGCGCGCGCGACGAGATAGCGCAAGTCAAACTCAAAAATATTGTGGCCTTCAATCGTATCGGGGTTGCGCGCGTCAATCACTTTATTGAGGTTGCGAAGCAGATCTGCCTCGCTCATATCCGTAGCACTCAGCACGGTTTCAAAGCCACGCGAATCGGAAATTGAGATGAGAATGATTTGTGCATCGGGTGCCTGGGGATCGAGCGTGAGGGTCTCGATATCGAGTTGCAATCGGTGGAGATCACCGTAGCGCATGCCGCGAAATAGAGTTTGGCCCGAAAGCGTCAGATGCTGCCGCACGGGATTGTTAAAATTAAAATGCGGTATGCCGTCCTGAGCGAGGCGGTCGCGTGCTGCGAGAAAAAGGGACCAATTGTGAAAGTGTACCCGCGCGCGAAATTCGCCGCCTCCTTTGAGACGCGCGCAATCCGAAACCCCGACCAGACCAGACCGGGCGGACTCTTCGGGGGTCTCAACGAGCAACCACGGGGAAAAGGGTTGCAGGTCACAATTATCGCGCGTGTACAACGCCATCTGGTTCCCGCCGACGAGTTCGGCAGCGAGAACACCGGGGAGATAAGCCATTGTGTTGCTCCAATTTGTTCCGGGAGAAGGGGAAAGCAACTTGTTTAAATATAGCCAATTTTTACCTGCCTTGCAATGTGGGGAGTTCTAAACCACGCAATCGCATATTCTACCAGACCTTTAATATGCGTTCCAACCGCCCAGTAACAACGGGCGGTTTTTTTATACCTGGAGAGCACTCAAAAATTATTGCTAATTATTTCGCTATTTGGACTTGACAACGAGTTTTTAATAGGATATTTTCTTTGTGTGCTAATTATTTCGCACAATATCACTCAAATTGATAAAAAGACTACTCTCTTTTGAAGGGAATAACAATGCGATTTACAACTCATATCGGATTGATCGCACTGACATGCCTCTTAAGTTTCGGCTCGTCCAAAGGGGAAACAGCAATAGATTCACTATTTCACATGGCAGAGCAACAAGTCGGTCATGTGAGCCATGCGGAAAGCATCAAAGCTTTCGAGGAGATTATTTTCAAAGAGAAAGATTATGCCCCTGCATACAACGAATTGGCCAAACTGCACCTGTTGGACTACAGCGTAAATGGCCGACAACGCGCAACGCGGATGATACAGCAGGCAATCGCAAGTGCCCCCGACAATATTGAGTATCGGATAACACGCGGAAAGATTTTGTGGCATCAAGGCTTTCGGTCACGGGCATTGAACCAATTCCAGGATGTGATCGAAAAGCATCCCAACAATACGGATGTCCTCAATGGTCTGGGTTTGTTCTGGGTGTATGATTTCCTATCACAGAAAGATAGAATATCTATACATTATTCAAAAATCACAAGAGCGAGAAAAATCTTAGATTTCAAGTTATTTGCTCAGGAAGCCAAACAAGAAGCAATTCAGGTCCTGCGAAAAAGCATCCAATTGGATGGAACCAACCAGCAACCCTATTATTTGTTGGGCATACTCTACTTTGAAGACAAATACTGGGATGCTTTTCATGCCCTGGTGCAAGCCTTGCACGCGCAATATCCAGATGACAAAAATGCTCTGTTATTCTGTGGACTTGCTGCCTACCAGATTGGCGAATTCAATGACTCGCAGGAATACTATCAACGTGCCCTTGACTTGATGCGTGTTGAAGAGCGCGAGTTGCTCGAATCTATCGACCTGCTTGTACCCGAAGAAGAGCATGCATCCCGCGATACGCCCCAGACGATAGATGCGCTCTTGGAACGCGAGATGTTTTGGAAGCGCCAGGACCCGCTCTATTTGTCTGATTTTAACGAAAGAAAGATGGCGCACTTTGGTCGTATGGCGTATGCGAATTTGCGTTTCAGGCAATTTTCAGATGATGTCGAGGGCTGGCAGACGGATATGGGGAAGACCTATATCAAATTTGGAAGATATAGACGACGAGTGTCAAAATATAAAACGACCTGGGATTCTAAAGAGGTTTTGAACGCTGCAATGCTGGAGATTTGGTATTACGAAAACTTTCACCTCAAATTTTGCGGCACGACGGATGATATCTGGAATTTTTGCGGCGGAGCTGTGGTCGGGACCCCAAGCTTGGTCCCCGCAGTAGAAACCAGTGCCTTTGATATCACTCCTGGTTCTACTGGATCACCAAGAGCACCGTCTTCTTATGTACCACCTGCATTGGAAGAGGCCTCGCATCATACCTTTAGAAAAACAGCCCAACGCTTTGTTGACCCGTATTTAGAGAGAAAATACACCCTTCCCTATCAGATTGCCGCTTTTGAAGAACAAGACAGGATGCGCGTCGAACTCAGCTATATGATTCCAAAAAACCGATTAACAGAAAATCCCGAAACGGGCAAGGTGAGTTTTTGGGATGGCGTCTTCTTCTTTGATCAGCAGTGGAATGATATGTATAACCACCGCAAATCCAGATCCCTCACTTTGCCACCACAGAAGCCAGCACAAAACGCTGCTGCACGACATCGCAACGATCACCTGTTGATCTCTCGCGCGGTATCTGTACGCCAGGACAGCTATCACTTTTCGGTAGAATTACTGGATCAAACATCTGGTCTCATTGGTGTGGCACGCGATGAGAAACCCTTCGTATATAACCAGGATATCTTTCATCTGAGTGATCTGCTCGTCGGCAGTGATATCCAAGCGAAGAAAGCATTGCCAGAAAGCCGCGACGATCTGCTCATCACCCCCAATCCTGTCCGCACATTTTCACAGTCTGAACCGGTCTTTATCTATCTGGAACTGTACGATCTCCAGCGCAACGATTTTGGCAGCACGCAATATGAGATCTCCTACACCATCGGCAAGCCAGAGGCGGATACACTATCTCCGACCTTATTCTCTTCTCAAAGCCTAATTTCTACGATGGGTAAAACAGAGATTGATATGCGGAGTGAACAAATAGATGATGTAGAGGCTCAAGGTTTGCTGACAGATCAATCAGAGAGTAACGAGGAGGGCATTAGCGCATCTGCCGATAACAATATGTGGGGTGAGACGAAGGTTTATACGAGTGGTGGACAAGTTCATCACATCGCCGCCGAAGGCTTAAAGATCAAGCGATCACGACAGGGCGATTTGACGCGAACTGTGACAGCGAATTACGAAGGTAATCGAGAAGATGATTTCACGTATTTGCAGATCGATGTAAATCAGGTGCCTGAAGGGATTTATCAATTGACCGTATTGGCAAGGGACAAGCGGACGGATCAGACGGATAGGAAGTACGTTTATTTTCGTATTGTAAAGTAAAGAACGGATACCAATTCATCGGTTGAGCCTTGATATTCATCCTAACCGCCCAGCAACAACGGGCGGTTTTTTTTATACCCGCTGAACATTTAAAAATCATTGCTAATTATTTCGCTATTTGGACTTGACAACGAGTTTTTAATAGGATATTTTTCTGGAAATGGATATGCTAATTATTTCGCATGGCTAAATAAAAAGGAGTTAAAAATGGCAAGACTGCGACAAGAGGGATTGACGACCCGTGAAATAGAACTCATACAGGTACTCTGGCAACAGAAAGAAGCAACCGTCGAAATGATCCAGGCAAAATTACCCAACCGATTAGAAGGATCAACCATTCGCACGCTCCTACAAATCATGGAAGACAAAGGCTATGTGACGCATGAAAAGCAAGGACGCGCCAATGTGTACCGCCCCGTAATCGAACAGCAAAGCGTCCAATCCTCTGCAATGAAACACATCATTCAAAAACTATTTGGCGGATCAACCGAACTCTTACTGGCACGACTGGTTGAAGACGAAGATATAGACATGGACGATGTGGCGCGATTGCGCGAAAAACTCAAGCAACGCAAAGGAGGCACATCATGATCGATACACCTGCACTGGAACCCATTGCCATCTTCCTCCTCAATGCGACTATCAAGACCACCCTATTTATGGGGCTTGTTCTACTTGCCGTGTGGCTTCTGGATACGCGACAAGCTTCCAAACGCAGTTTGCTTTTGAACTGGTGTCTTATTGGCGTACTGGTGATTCCCATCGCGTCTTTGTGTATGCCTTCACTGCGATTTCAATTTGATGCGCCATCATTCCCTTCAGAGCCAGTATTACCGCCCGCCGAACGTATTGTTGCACCCGATACACCTCTGGCAAAACCCATACCCGCATTGAAGCAACAAAGGGTATCTAATAGGGCGTTTTCAGAAAACCCAGAACCATCTCAAAACTTCGTATCTCCCCCACCTGCACAAATTATTTTCGCCAAAAATGCCGAGACAAAATCAATTAATTGGACGACCCACATACTGAATAAAATCACTTCAGCGCATGCTTTGTATGGTGTGATGGCGGTCTATGCTATTGGCGCATTGGTTTTACTGATTCGAGTAATCTATTGCCTTATAATGGTTTATAAATTTCGCCGATCTCTATTGCCCTGTGAAGACGAACAGCTTCGCAATGATCTACAGGTCTTAAAGAATCAATTGGGTATTCGGCGCTCTGTCGCACTCGCCGTCAGTGACAAAATCGGCAGCCCAACCCAGGTCGGACTCTTGAATCCAGTAGTCGTATTGCCCGCGCCTATGGTCGAATCACGTGACCAGGTCGAATCGATTTTGACTCACGAACTCATTCATGTGAAGCGATGGGATTGCCTCTATCGTCTGTTGGCAATGGTCGGCATGGCGTTTTACTGGTTCAATCCCCTATTCCACCGCGTCAAACACCTGCTTTTTGAAGTTCAAGAACAAACATGCGATGATTGGACCGTGACGACAACCGGCAATTCTGAAAGCTATGCGGATACGCTCCTGAATGTGGCGACCCAACTACGTCCTCGTCCTGCGATGGCCCTGGGCATGGACATGGCGCGACCAACTCAGGTCATGGAGCGGGTCAATCGCATTATCACCCTGGGCGGCCATGTGTCTCCGCGCGTTGGTCGCGTATCGGCACTGGTGTTGGCAGTGATATTTATCGGTGGGGCAACAACTATTGGCAGCCTGACCACTTCAAAGGTCGATCTCAATGATCAAAAGGTTGTGTTTGAAGATGGTATTGCCGTAACCGATACCAGCGACGTATCGCAGCGACTACTTCCGTTCAAAATGCGCGATGGTCGCCTGTGGTGGCGTGGCGAGAATGGTCTCTATTTGCAGGATGGAGATACGTGGCAAAAATTTACATTGCCAGAAGGTGGTTCATTCGACCAGATGCATGCCTTTATGCAAGCGCGCAATGGCTCAATGTGGTTTTCCGGTATATATAAAAACAGACCAATTGTCGCGAACTTCAACGGAAAGACCTGGCAGATATGGGATTCAAAAACAACGGGCCTGGGAAAAATTGCCCCGGGATATGATTTTGCCGAAGATGACGATGGCGGTATCTGGGTCATCCAGAGCTTTTCAAACCTCAGAGCACACGGAGGCCCCGATCGCTTCAAAGGCGGAAACGGCGTCTTGCATTTTGATGGCAAAGTGTGGCGCAACTATACGGTGGAAGATGGATTGATCCACAATCGGGTTTATAATGTGGAAGCCGATCCCAAAGGCGGCGTGTGGATCGCAACCCTTCGTGGATTGAGCCACTACAAAGATGGAAAATGGACCTCTCATATTGTCGATCGCGTGCCCGTAGAGGACGTGCGTAATGGCAATATATATGATGGCCGCAAGATCTATAAGCTATTTTACGACCAAAAAGGCACGCTTTGGGCTGTGCATGGATCGGTTATTGGGCGCACCATAACGCGGCGCAGAGGAGGGATTTCCAGCTTTGACGGCACAGCCTGGACACACTACGATGCACATGATGGACTGCCTATAAATGCGTCTCGAAATATCTGGCAAACGGAAAATGGCGATCTGTGGTTTGGTACGCACCGAGGTGACCAACGGGAGGTAGAGGCAAAAGGTATGGTGCGGTATAAAGACGGGATGTGGTTGCGCCTGACGCGCAAGCACGGCATTCCCGGCGATACTGTATGGGATCTGGTTGAAAAAGACGACGGGGCTTTCTATCTGGGCATTTCTGGTATTGTATCTCATTATAAACCACCTGTCGATCACCTGACAACAATATCTGGTAAAGTAATTGATCAGCGCGACGGCCACCCCGTAGCAAAGATGGGCATATGGGTTGAATACGACGATGGCGAGGTGCATGCGGGAACCCTGACAGATGAAAATGGCCGCTATCGCGTCGAAGTCACCCCAGGCGTATATCGCGTGCGAATCGCGTCCAGGAACGCGGCTGAGCCCGTGACCGTTGAGGCAAAACCCGAGAGTAAAATTGAAGACATCAATCTGCTCTTACTCAACTCGCGCCGCATCTCTGGTCGTGTAATCGACACATCTGATAATCCGATTGCCAATGCTGTCGTCGTGATTTCCGATGCGTCCTCAGAAGATCAACGCCTATCTCCCCAGATAGTAACCACAGATGCCAATGGAAAATTTGAAGGTTGGCAGGTCTCGGGACCGAAGGCCACTTTTGAAGTCGCAGCAAAAGGATACGCACAAATCGCGCGAGAAGTTGAAAATGCAGCCGAAGGCCAGGTAGTGATTAGTCTCAAAAAAGGCAAGACGTTTCGCGGTCGCGTTGTGGATGAATTGGGTAAACCCATTGAATGGGCGCGCGTTGGTCCTGGACCGCCGCCGGATCCCGAAAAAAAACCATATACACTACCCGCATTACCTTTTCAGCACAATACATACACCGATGCGTTGGGTCTGTTCACTCTAAATGACGTAGCGAAAGGTCACATCTGGGTGAATCATCCCGAGATCGGAATTGTGAGTCAAGAGATTATCCCTGCCGATGATGTGATAGATATCCGCGTAGAGCGTTTGCGTTTGTATTCAGTTTCAGGTGTGGTGTTTTTAAATGAGGATTCTGTAGAAGGGCTGGAAATCAGCGCAATTTCCACCAAACGCCCATCTACAAGTGGACCTGCTCGGTCCAAAAGGGATTTTATAGACGCTACTGGCGCGTATCGCTTTGATGACCTCGAGCCGGGGGAATATATAATTTCGATCAGGGCATCCGAAGAATTGGAACTGGCGGAGCAAACAGTCACCATGTATCGCACGATTCAATCTCGGAGGCTGGTAATTGAAGACCGCAATGTGACGCTAAACTTTGAACCCCTGGGCGATGCACAAATCACCGGTGTTGCGACTTATAAGGGACAACCTGTTTCAGAGGTTTATGTAAATAGCCGCGTGTTAGCCGATGATCCCCAGAAAACGGTTTCAGCAGGCGGTACTCAAACAGACAAAGAGGGACGATTTGAATTGCGCGATCTACCTTCTGCGCAGATTGCCATTTCTTTTTTCAAAATGGAACGCCTCGGTTCAGGTGGAAAACGCTGGAGCAAAGTCGATACAATTGATCTGACAAATAAAAAAGAGTCGCGTTATCTAACCGAACTAAAAATGGAAGAACGCCCGACCTTGAGCCTGGGAGATATGGCACCTGATTTAGAAGCCAAACGGCTGGATGGATCAACATTCCGACTTGCAGATTACAAGGGCAAAAAAGCCGTGTTGATCGACTTTTGGGCAACGTGGTGTCCACCGTGCGTCGATGAAATTCCAACAATCAAAAGAATTGCGGATACCTATCGCGATCAGGGATTGGAAGTCGTGGGCGTGAGTTTGGACCGCGAGGAGAAGGCATTACGAGATTTTGTAAAACGAGAAAAACTGAGCTATGTGCAGGTATTTGAAAAAGCAAAAGCGCGGACAATTACAAAATCCTACGGTGTATGGGGCATCCCATCGGTATTTCTGATAGATAAAAATGGCGTCGTCAACGCAATGAAGCTACGCGGAACTCGCACAGAAGCCGCTGTGAAGGCGTTATTAGCCACTGGACTACAGACTGCTGATGGAAATTCGCGATAAACTTTTTATGCCGCTGATGATCTTTTGAAGGGGACGACAATGCGATTCACAATTCATATCGGACTGATTGCGTTGGCCTGCATTTTGGGTCCTGGCTCGTCCAAAGGCGAAACAACAATAGACTCGTTATTTCAGGCCGCAGAACAGCAAGTCGGTCATGTGAGTCAGAAGGAAAGCATCAAAGCTTTCGAGGAGATTATTTCCAAAGACAAAAATTATGCGCCTGCATACAACGCATTGGCTAACCTGTATTTACAAGCCAATACCGTAAATAGCCGCCAGCGTGCTGCCCAAATGATTCTCAAAGCGATTATGATTGATCCAAACAATGCGGAGTATCGTCTAACACGCGGGAAAATTTGGTGGCATCAAGACTTTCGATTTCGGGCATTGGACCAATTCAAGAACGTGATGAAAAAGCATCCAGACAATACGGATGTCCTCAATAATCTGGGTATGTTCTTGGTGTATGATTTTCTATCACAGAAAGATAGAAGAGCACCATTAAAAGAGATGGACATGGGGTCCAGGGTAAAATATTACAGGCTAATGGCAATGAGGCCCAAAATAAAAGATTTCAAGACCTTTGGCCAGGAAGCCAAACAAGAAGCAATTCAGGTCCTGCGAAAAAGCATCCAATTGGATGAGACCAACCAGCAACCTTATTATTTTTTGGGCATACTCTACTTTGAAGATGAGGACTGGTATGCGTTTCAAACCCTGATGCAAGCCCTGCGCGCGCAACATCCAGATGACAAAAATGCGCTCTTGTTCTGTGGCCTTGCCGCCTATCAGATTGGCGAATTCGATAAATCGCATGAATACTATCAACGCGCCCTTGACTTGATGAGTATCGAAGAGCGCGAGTTGCTGAACTCTATTGATCTGCTTGTATCCGAAGAAGATCATGCATCCCGCGATACGACACAGACAATTGATGAATTATTGGAACGCGAAATGTTTTGGAAGCGCCAGGATCCGCTCTATTTGTCTGATTTTAATGAAAGAAAAATGGCGCACTTTGGCCGCATAGCGTATTCGAATTTGCGGTTCAGGCGATTTTCTGATGATGTCGAGGGCTGGCAGACGGATATGGGAAAGACCTATATCAAATTTGGGAGATATAGACGGCGCGTGACAACCAATAAAGGGACCTGGGATTCTGAAGAGGTCCTGGATGCTGCAATGATGGAGTTCTGGTATTACGAAGATTTTCAGTTCCAATTTTGTGGCACTACGGATGATATCTGGTATTTTTGCGGCGGTTCATGGTATGGTGTCAGCGACCGCCTACCTATAGGAGCAAGTGTTTTCCGTGAATACGACTTCGGAGCTAAGCTTCCTCTATGGGCGATGATCAGGGACAAGTATCCTAAAGAGATGAGACGAGCCTTTACTCTTGTGCCTCGTACACTTCGGGAAGCCTCACATCATATATTCAAAAAAACAGAGCAACGGTTTGTCGATCCTTACCTCGATCGCAAATACACCCTTCCCCATCAGACCGCCGCCTTTGAAGAACGTGATAGCGTGCGGATCGAACTCAGCTATATGATTCCAAGAGACCGATTAACAGAAAATTTTGAAACGGGCAAAGTGAGTTTTTGGGATGGGGTGTTCTTCTTTGATCAGCAGTGGAATGATATGTATAATGATCGCCTATCCAGGACCTTCACATTGCCGCCGAAGAAGCCGGCACAAAACGCCGCTGCACGACATCGCAACGATCACCTGCTGGTATCGCGCCAGGTGTCTGTACCTCAAGGACGCTATCATTTTTCAGTAGAATTTATGGATCAAACATCTGGTCTAATTGGCGTAGCACGCGATGAGAAGCAGTATGTCTATGACGATGAGACCTTTCATCTGAGTGATATGCTCGTCGGCAGCGATATTCAAACGAAGAAAGCATTGCCAGAAAGCCGTGATGATCTGTATATCACACCCAATCCTGTCCGTACATTTTCACCATCTGAACCGGTCTTTATCTATCTGGAACTATACGATCTCCAACGCAACGATTTTGGCAATACCCAGTATGAGATATCCTATACCATCGGCAAGCCAGAGGTAGATACGCTATCGCCCACATTATTTGCGTCTCAAGAGCTGATTGAGACAATGGGTAAAACAGAGATAGATCTGGAGACCGGACAAACAGACCAAATTGCCGCCGAGGATTTGCAGACCGGACAACCACAGGATGGTGATGAAATCAGTAGCGTATTTCCCGATAACGATATATGGGGCGAGACAAGGGTTTATACGAGTGGTGGGCAAGTTCATCACATCGCCGCTGAGGGGTTGAAGATCAAACGCTCAAAAGATGGCGATTTGACGCGCACGGTGACTGCCGATTACGAGGGTAATCGAGAAGATGATTTCACGTATTTGCAGATTGATGTGAACCAGGTGCCTGCGGGGATTTATCAATTGACGGTACTGGCGAAGGACCAACAGACAGATCAGACAGATAGGAAATATGTTTATTTTCGTATTGTAGAATAAATATTGGCGGTTCAACTAAACTCTTGCTGGCGCGATTGCGCGAAAATCTCAAGCAACGCAAAGGAGACACATCATGATCGACACATTGGTCAATGCCGTGGACCTGAATGCCATACTTCTCCTTGATGCGCCCATAAAGACCACCCTCTTTATGGGCTTCGTTCTATTCGCAGTGTGGATCCTGTGCATGGATATGGCGAGAATGACTCAGATCATGGAGCGCGTCAATCGAATTATCACTCTGGGGGACCATGTAACCCCGCGTGTTGGTCGCGTGTCGGCACTCGTAATAGCAGTGGTATTTATCGGTGGAGCAATGGTTATCGGCTGCCTGAGTACTGCAAAGGTAGATGATAATAATAAAAAAATTGTACTGGAGGGTGGTGTCGCTGTAACCGATACCAGTGACGTATCGCAGCGAGCACTTCCAATGAAAATGCGCGATGGGCGCAAGTGGTGGCACGGTAGTGATGGGCTTTATTTACAGGATAGAGATGCGTGGCAAAAGTTCACATTGCCAGAGGGTGGTTCATTAGTGAGCATCAGTGCCTTTCTGCAAGCG
>JAJEAX010000249.1 GCA_022822565.1 Candidatus Latescibacterota bacterium | reverse complement strand
TTTTGTGCCTCTATCTGGCGTGATTGATCTCGCTGTGGAACGCCAGAGATTGGAGAAGGAGATTGGGGGATTGGAAAAGGCACTGGGCGGATTGGAAAAGAAGTTGAGCAATGAGGGTTTTTTGAACAATGCCCCCGCAGAGGTTGTGGCAAAAGAGCGCGAGCGCGAGCGCGAGTATCGGGAGACGCAGTCGAAGTTGCGGGAAACTCTCGCGGTGCTTTCGGGGACCACAGATTAAAAAATGTCTGAACAGTTGGAAGTAAAGCTCGGAAAATTGCTTCGAGAACGAGGCTGGACCATTGCAGTTGCAGAAACCACAACAGGGGGGTTGATCAGCGCCCGCATTGTTTCGGTTTCGGGCAGTTCGGCTTATTATGAGCGGGGGGTTATTGCGTATAGCGCGTTGTCCAAATGCGATATGCTGGGGATAGATATGGAGGTGATGGATACGTATGGTGCAGTGAGCGCAGAAGCCGCATGCGCAATGGCCAAAGGCGTGCGAAAAGTGAGTGGTGCAGATTTGGGATTGGCGGAGACCGGGATCGCAGGCCCCATTCGCGGTCGGTCGGCCAAGCCCATTGGTACGGCGTATATCGCACTTGCCGGTGCAGAGGGCGTGGTGTGTAGAGATTTTCGATTTGATGGGGGGCGCGATGCGATTCGCAATGCGATATCAGATGCTGCTCTGCAGATGGTGATTGAGGCGATGAAAAAAGCAATTGATAACTGATAACTTGCTTTTTTGCGCGTTCAGCCGTATTTTCAGTGCCCTGTGCGATATTCAATAAGTGGAGGCTTGTATGAGAATTTCGGAAAAAATCCGCGGGGATGTCGCTGTCTTAACCCTGTCGGGTGAATTGATGAGCGGTCCCGAGGTTGCCCCGTTCCAGGATCATATTAAGAAACTTGCCAATGAGGGCGTAATAAAAGTGGTGGTTGATTTTTCCAGGGTGCGATGGTTTGGCAGTGCCATGTTAGGCGTGCTAACGGCGAGTTTGACGACGCTGCGCGGTGAAGGCGGCGATTTGAGATTGACGGGTGTTACCAGGAAGATTGAAAGTATTTTGATGGTTACTCAGTTGGCAAATATTTTTAAGACCCTGGATACGGTAGATCGAGCAGTGGAAAGTTTTGCAGATCAGGATGCGTAGAGATTTTTGTACATTGTGGATTGAGCAACGTCCAATTTTTGAAGAGCTGTTCGCCAAATTGATGAGAGTGAAAATTGACATTCGCGATCACGTCGCTGTTTTGACTGTATCGGGGACTCTGATGAGTGGTCCTACGGTTGTTCCTTTTCAACACTATGTCGAAGAGGTCATGGCCGATGGTATTACAAATGTCGTGGTCGATTTTTCCAGGGTGAAGTGGTTTGGCAGTACGATGTTGGGCGTATTAGCGGTCAGCCTGGAGATGTTGAGAAATGCCGGAGGCGATCTCAGGTTGGCCGGTATTGCAAATCGGATGGAGAGTTTGATGATGGTCGGAAAATTGTCGTCGCATTTTCGCACGCTGGAATCCGTTGACGCGGCCATCGAAAGCTTTGTATCCGACCCGCCGGGGAGACGGGAAACATAAACCGTCCCAAACTATCATCCGTGTTCGCAAACAAAAAAGGGGTGCGATTATATCGCAATCCCTTCTTCTTTTGGGAGGAAATACCCCAAAGTATTAGCCCCATCGATCCGGCGATGAGGCGATATATTGAAAGGAGATACATCTTATGTTGCATCGTATGATTCCCCCAGCACTGATGTTCTTATGTGCTTTTGTACAGTGCAGCGAAAAACAACCCATACCACCGCCCAAATACACGGGCGATCTTCCCGAATTGCAGGCTCGCGGCATACTGAGAGTGATCGTCCGCCCAGATCCGATTACCTATATGCCCCGGCAGGCGGAACAAGTGACGCTCAATTATGATATCGCCCGCGGCCTGGCCGAAGCACTCAAGCTGAATCTGGAGATTGTAAAGGTCAAAAGTTATTCACAGATGATGGAGAAACTGCTAACAGGCGAGGGCGACATCGTCGCCGCCAGCCTGACGATTACGCCCGATCGCGAAAAACGAGCGGCGTTTTCAGTGCCGTATCTCTATGTGGATGAATATCTGGTTACGGCGTCTGGCGACAGTTTGCCCGAGACGATTGCAGACCTCGCTGGTATGGAGATCTGCGTGCGGCAGTCCAGTTCGTACTACCAGACCCTGGTCAAAATTCAGCAACAGGTTCCGTCTTTGGTTATCAACACCGTACCGGAAACGCTCGGCATTGAAAACTTGCTGGAAGGGGTTGCACGCGGTCAGTATGCGGCGACTGTATCCGACGCGCATTTGTGGCACACCTTGTCTGGCTCTTACGACAGTTTGGCCGTGCCAATGGTGCTGGTCGAAGAGCGTCCGCTCGCTTTGATGATGCGTCCAAACGATACAAAGCTCAAGCTCGTGGTAGATGAGTACTTGCTGGCACATCAATTTACGCGCCATCGCCAACAAACGTTTACCGATGATCTACCCGGCTTGAAAGAACGCCGTCGGTTGCGAATGATCACGCGCAACAATGCGATGACTTATTTTATTCACCGGGGACAACAGATAGGATTTGAATACGAGCTTATGAAGCGATTCGCCTCGCAGCACGGCCTGCGCCTCGAAATCGTCATTCCAGACAGCCACGCCGAATTGCTATCGTACTTAAATGAGGGCAAGGGCGATGTCGTGGCCGCGGCGATGACCATTACCCCCGAACGCCGGGCGAAGGCGACGTTCGCGCACCCCTATAACGAGGTGGATGAATTGGTGGTTGTGCATGCGGATAAGGATTCGATTAATAGTATTCAGGATCTGGCTGGTCGGACGATACACGTGCGTGCCAGTTCTTCGTTTTATACCACGCTGACGGCGTTGCGGGATTCCATCGCTGGCATCGAAATCGCGCTCGTGCCCGACGATGTGGAAACAGAAGAGATTCTGGAACGGGTTGAAGAGGGTATCTATGATCTTACGCTGTGCGATTCCAATTTGCTCGATGTGGAACGCGCTTACGGCCGCCAGCTCAAAGCCGCTTTGAGTATCAAGCCCACAGTGCTGGGCTGGGCGGTTCGCAAGGACAATTCAGAGTTGCTGTCAGCACTTAACGAATACGTAAAACAAGAAAAAGGCGGCTTGTTTTTTAATATGATGAAAAAGAGGTATTTTAAGAGCACGCGCGCTGTTGCCAGAGCCAAAGATTCAATGCGGGTCGGTTTGAGCGGGCAGTTGTCGCCTTATGATGATCTGGCAAAAAAATACGCCTCTCAATACGGGCAGGACTGGCGTCTGATTACCGCACAGATGTACCAGGAATCCAGATTTGATCCAGAGGCGGTTAGCTGGGTCGGCGCGCAGGGCCTGATGCAGGTGATGCCGAGCACCGGGCAGGATTTGGGATTTATCGATCTTCACGAACCCCAGGAGGGTATTCACGCAGGGGTCAAGTACATGCGTCAGCTTATCAACCGGTTCGATCACAAGCTCCCGATGGAAGAGCGGATTCGCTTCGCGCTGGCTTCTTACAATGTCGGATATGGCCATGTGCTCGACGCTCGTCGCCTGGCGCGGGAAAAAGGATGGGATTCCAATCGCTGGTTTGGCAACGTGGAAAGGGCGATGCGCTTGCTGTCCCAACCGGACTATTACGAGCGGGCGCGATATGGTTTCTGCCGCGGTGGTCAGCCCGTACACTATGTCGAAAATATCCAGCGTTTTTACGATGCTTATGTCGAAGTACTGAATACGGCGATACCTGCGAAGGTGACACGACCGCTTAGCTCAGGTATTGTCGGACCTCCGCCCACTGCAGAAGATCGCCGCTGAGTCTCCATCCTTTTTTCAACAGGTATTGCTCTAAAAAAATAGAGTAATACCTGTTTCTTTTTTTTGGCTTTTCTGCTTCAATCCGCGACCTGGTAAATCTCAGATCCTTTTTCTTTAAACTCTCGCGCTTTTTCAGCCATGCCAATTTCGAGGGCTTCGGCTGATTCTATGCCTTTTTCTTCGGCGTAGGCACGCACGTCTTGCGTGATTTTCATGCTGCAGAAATTGGGACCGCACATGCTGCAGAAGTGTGCGATTTTGGCGCCCTGAGCGGGCAGTGTTTCGTCGTGATAAGCGCGGGCCGTATCGGGGTCAAGCGAGAGGTTGAATTGATCTTCCCATCGGAACTCAAAGCGCGCTTTTGACAGGGCGTCATCCCAGTCTTGCGCGCCTTTGTGTCCTTTGGCGAGGTCGGCGGCGTGAGCGGCAATTTTATACGCGATCAGGCCGTCTTTTACATCTTGTTTGTTCGGCAAGCCGAGGTGTTCTTTGGGGGTGACGTAGCAAAGCATCGCTGTGCCATACCATCCGATCATTGCCGCGCCAATGGCCGAGGTGATGTGATCATAGCCCGGCGCGATGTCTGTGGTGAGCGGTCCCAGGGTATAGAAGGGGGCTTCATGACACCACTCCATTTGTTTATCGACATTCTCTTTGATGAGGTGCATCGGGATGTGTCCAGGCCCTTCGTTCATGACTTGAATATCGTATTCCCAGGCGATTTTGGTGAGTTCGCCCTGCGTTTGCAATTCGGCAAACTGCGCTTCATCATTGGCATCGGCAATGGATCCTGGGCGCAACCCGTCGCCGAGAGAGAATGAAATATCGTATTGTTTCATCACCTCGCATAATTCGCGAAATCGGGTGTAGAGAAAACTTTCCCGGTGATGGGCGAGACACCATTTGGCCATGATGGAACCGCCGCGAGATACGATGCCCGTGACTCGTTTGGCGGTGAGGGGGACATAACGGAGCAGTACGCCAGCGTGTACAGTGAAGTAATCGACACCCTGTTCGGCCTGTTCGATGATGGTGTCCATAAAGATGTCAAAGGTGAGGTCTTCTGCAATGCCCCCCACTTTTTCCAAAGCCTGATAAATTGGCACTGTGCCAATGGGCACGGGGGAGTTGCGGATGATCCATTCACGGGTTTCGTGGATGTCTTTACCCGTGGATAGATCCATTACTGTGTCGGCTCCCCATTGGGTGGACCACTGCATCTTTTCGACTTCTTCTTCGATGGATGAAGTGACTACGGAGTTGCCAATATTGGAATTGACTTTGACGAGAAAGTTGCGCCCGATGATCATGGGTTCGCTTTCGGGGTGGTTGATATTTGCCGGGATGATGGCGCGGCCTCGCGCGACTTCTGAGCGCACAAATTCGGGATCGACATTTTCCCTGATGGCGATGAATTCCATTTCGGGCGTGATTTCACCGCGTTTGGCATAGTGCATCTGCGTGACGTTGCCCGTA
>JAJEAX010000084.1 GCA_022822565.1 Candidatus Latescibacterota bacterium | reverse complement strand
ATTTTCATCGACGAAAATAGGACCGCGAATGCGGGCGTCGGGATCGACAGTAGCCGTTGGCGCAACAACAGATTCCGTCAGTGCATCAGCCATTTCAGCAAGTGCCATAAGCGAGACATTCTTGGGATGCCAGGGCAGGTCCATATCGAACCAGGACCCGGGCAAATCGACAGCAACAAGCGCGCGTCCTTCGCCGTAGAGCAATGGGATAACATCGCAAATTTCCTGGCCCTCAGGCGGAAAGATACCAAATTGGGTCCTCGGCACAAAATCGGAAGTATTGTCCAGATCGGACAGAGTTTCATTTTTGAAAACATATAGACCGGACAGAGCCTGTCCCGATCCACCGCGAGGTTTATAAGTGTAAGAAGACAAGCTCTGGTCCTTTTCTACGTGTGCGCGTATATGAGATGAGAGATCGTCAACCTGGACAATACCAGCCACGCCAGAACAGTTTCTATCTCCAAACGCATCTAACAGGTGTGGGATTGCATCAGCACCAAAGAAAACATCTCCAAAAATAACCAGAACATCATCAGCACCAATAAAATCAGACGCCAGCCCTACCGCATGCGCCGTACCTTTTGGCTGCAGTTGTTCAATATAAGTAATGCGACAGCCAAATCGCTGTCCACTGCCAAAATAATTGCGCACCCGACCACCCCGATGCCCCACCACAATCCCAATATCGGTAATACCCGCATCCACCAGACGCGAAACCGTCCACTCCAAAAGCGGGCGATTGCATATTGGAAACATCGGCTTGGGGCGAAAGACATTAAACGGAAAAAACCGTTCGCCCTTCCCTGCCGCGAGAACAAGTGCTTTCATAAAAACTCCCATTTAGAATCAGTTGTCAGTAGCCAGTCCACCCTGCTTACACCCACAGAGCCTGCCCCGTAGTGTTTTTATACGGGGGACATGCCTGCGGATGCTTTTGTATCTTGACATTGCGTGCATTATAGACTACAATTTTTTTAGACCCCATCGCAAAGGTTTTTTGCAATGTCATTTCTCAAAAACAGATTAGTGAGCCACATCGCGCTATTTGCTCTTCCCTTTATCGCCGTATTTGTAATAGTCGGATCTTTGGGAAGAGGGGAACAACGCGATCCCATTTTTCGGGTTGCAGAACTAATTGCACAGCAAAAATTTGCCGAAGCATTATCTGCTCTCGACAATATGGACACGCGCGATGCCTGGGATACCCACACCGCCGCGTTACAACGCGCGATTTGTCTGATGAATCTGGGCAAATACTCAGACGCATTGACAATTTTGCAGTCTTCAGGCACCACGCGCAAAGAAATTGCCGATTATGTGACCTTTTGGATGGGACAATGCGCCGAGGCTTTGGGACAAACCAAAAACGCTGAAAATCATTATGCAAAAATTCTGCACATGAAACCAGCGAGTTTGCTCGACGATCAGGCGACA
Source organism: Candidatus Latescibacterota bacterium (assembly GCA_022822565.1). GTDB lineage: Bacteria > Latescibacterota > UBA2968 > UBA2968 > UBA2968 > VXRD01. The sequence continues at coordinate 10,031 of JAJEAX010000084.1, read as the reverse complement.
CTCAATGCCGCACGGGTCGCGCTTGCACGGGGCAATGCAGAAGGCGCTATCGCATATTATCATACACTTATTGACAAGCACTCGCACGAAGCCGATGCACTGGCCGGGTTGGTTGAGACAAGGACGGCTCTGGGCGATTCTGTTGCTGCGCGCGAGATGCGCTTGCGATTGATCAAAAACTATCCCAAACACCCATCCGCTTACAAAATGCTCCCCACGCCCAGTAATATGCGCGATGTTGAAGAACTCTTTTATTCGGGTGTGGCCTGTATGCATGCCGGAAAATATCAACAGGCTATTGTTTTATTGCGCCGCGTGATCGATGAATCTCAAGATGCCACCTGGCGGGGAAAAGCGCAATACGAACTGGGTCATGTGTATTATCGCAGTCGAAAATATCTCAAAGCTGAAAGCGCGTTTGATCGCGCCTTCAAAGTGTATCATGTGCCCGAAGCACTTTTTTATCTGGGCCGATGCGCCATTAAGCTCGGGCACGATTTAACGGGAACAACGCGATTTCGTGAATTTGTGCGCCGCTATTCCAACGCAAAAACCGCACCTGAAGCACTCTGGCAGGCTGCCATGGCCTATGAGCGTCGGGGGCGCCATAGCGATGCGCGCAAACTATTTATAGCGCTGGCAAAAGCCTATCCCAAAAGCACTTATGCCGACCAGGCTGCGTGGCGTGCGGGATTCGCGCTTTATCAAACGCGCCAATACACGGCTGCCTCCAAAGCCTTTTTGCGCCTGTCGCGCCAGACCTCTGCGAGCCATCTACGCGATCAGGGATATTACTGGGCGGGCAAATGTTACCAAAAATTGGGACAAAAAGCAGAAGCGCGATTCTGGATTGAACGCGCCTCAGAGGGGTTTCCCACCTCTTATTACTCAACGCGCGCGCATGCTGTCCTGGGCAAAACAGAAAATGCTTATATCGAAGCACCCCAACCGGGCGAACACCTATCAGTAGGTCAATCCTATACGCCTTCGACGCATATCCCAAAAGGGGATGTATTGGCGTCTATCGGATTATATCGAGATGCCGAGCGAGAATACGACCGCGCGCGGCAAATTCTCGGGCGCAATTTGTTTGCGCTGGATGATTTGAAGCCGCGTTATGAGCGCGTTCGCGCCATGCACAAGGCACTTCAAGTATCCGCACAGCTTGTAATGCTGGAACGCGCGCATGGAATATCCATGACGAGAGCCTCATTCCGTCGATTGTACCCAACGTATTATTGGGGCGAGATCAACCAGGTAGCGCAAAAAATGAATCTGGATCCCAATCTCATGATCGCCATCATGCGACAGGAAAGCGCGTTTAATACAACTGCTGTATCTCGCGCGGGCGCACGCGGGCTAATGCAAGTCATGCCACAAACAGGACGGGACATGGCCCGACTTGTCAAGCTCAAAAATTTTTCAACTGCAGACCTGCACGATCCCCACACGTCGATTTTATTGGGCGGAAAACATCTCTCCGACCACATGGGGGCATTTAAAAAAGATAAGCACAGGCAACTTAGTCTGGCACTATCGGCTTATAATGCGGGTCTGGATGCTGCAAAGCGATGGGCGAAACGCCTCACAAAACAAGACGTCGATGAATTTATAGAGCGCATTCCCTATAAAGAAACCCGCAATTACGTAAAACTCGTGTACCGCAATTATCGCGTTTATTCTTACCTCAACAATACACAGGCAGAGGTAGAAATATCATTGGGACATGAAAATGAATGAGCGACCGCTGTGGTTGATTTTGGAAGACGCATTTATCATCCTGTGCATCGGGGCACTCTGGCCGGGCATCCTGGGCTGGCAGGGCCTGATATGGGATATGGTGCAATATATCGCACTTATTGGACTCGTGTGGATTTTAATACGGAGGATTGGTCGCTATCGGATGAGGCGGGAAGAAGGTGACGACGATTAACTGACCATCTCCCCAAACCAAATAGGAAACCCTGAACATGAACGAACACGAAAAATTCTTCTTTGACCTCAACGGCTACCTCGTCGTCGAAAACGCTCTAACACCCGACGAAATTGCCGCGTGCAACAAAGCCATTGACAACAACCCCGACAGGATGCGCATTCGCCCGCCAGAGCAATCTCTCTCCGGCGAGTCCAAAGCACTCAAGGGCAAACACGGGCGCACCGATTTGGGCGGCATGCTCACCTGGCCCAAACCCTGGTGCCAACCCTTCCGCGATTTACTCGCCCACCCAAATATCGTCCCATACCTCGCGGAATTGCTGCGCGAAGACTGTCGTCTCGACCACCTCTATGGCATCGTCATGGAAAAAGGGGCCGAAGGCCATGTCATGCACGGCGGGGGCACGGCTGACGACCTGACGCACTTCTATCAATTTCACAACGGGCGCATGCGCTGTGGCCTCACCGTAGTCTCCTGGGTACTCACCGATTGCAACCCCGGCGAGGGCGGATTTGCCTGCATTCCCGGCAGCCACAAATCCAACTACAAAACACCCCGCGATGTCGCGCGTGTAGATCGGGATATGGGCGTAGTAAAGCAAGTCTCTGCAAAAGCAGGGTCGGCCATCATCTTCACAGAAGCACTCGCACATGGCACGCTCCCCTGGACAGCCGACCATCAACGCAGATCCATTCTCTACAAATACTCGCCCGGTACGCTGACCTATTCATCGCGGTATTTGCCGCCAGATGTGGAAAAAGCTCTCGACGAATTTACACCCACACAACGCGCCCTGCTCGAACCGCCCTACCGCACAAATCGTCCGCGCGTCACCCAATAATCCCATGAACGCCCTCATCCTCGGTGGCAATGGTTTTCTCGGTCCTTATGTCGTCAAAGCACTCGAAGACCACCATCAACTTCGCGTCACCGACCTCATGCCCATTGATACACCGCACGACACGCGGCAGGTCGATGTATCCGATTTTGCGCAAGTCATGTCCGCTGCCGAGGGCATGGACGTCATCATCAACTGCTCTGTTCAGCGCACCCATCGCAAAATTGCTTTTGACGTGAACACAATGGGAACACACAACGCGCTCCGCGCCGCAGTTGCCTGTGGCATGAAACGCTTTATCAACACGGGACCGCGCTTCTCGCTCGTCGGCCCTTCCTATCTCGATTACGACCATACCATTTCTGAAAAAATTCCCCCACAACCCGGCACGGGACTCTATGCCATGAGCAAAGGACTCGGTCTCGAAATCTGCCGACTCTTCAGCGAACAGTTTCCACTACACGTCCTCTCGCTCATCTTCTCGCGCTTTCGAGAACCCACCGCCGATCCACACAACACCGATGACAGCACCCTCAGCATATCGGCCAGAGATGCCGCACAAGCCGTTAAGTGCGCCATAGAAGTCGATCTTCAAACGCTTCCATCGCGCTTTGAAGTCTTCTTTGTCACCACAGACTTGCCGCACAATCGCTTCCCAAACACGCGCGCACGCACAATACTCGGTTTTGATCCCCAGGACAAACTCGAAACCTACTGGACAAAACCCGTCTAAACCGCCACCTGCTGTTCCGTATTTGCCGATTCAAAAATCGCGTCAATCAACCCCATTGACACACGCAAATATTCTATTTTAGCGTCACAACCCCTTTGATATAGCTCTCATCGCCCGCTACAATTTGCGCCATCAAAGCCGGATAATCTTCGAGCGTTGCCGTATGTGTCACCAGCGGTTTGAGATCGATAATACCTTTGTGAATGAGGCGAATCGCAGGTTCAAAAGTATCTCGCAATTTTGAAGCCGGCGCGGAATTGACAACGGTAAATCCCCCCAAATGCCACTTTGTGGGATCAAAAGAAGCGGTCTGCCCCTTGAGCCAGCCAAAGAGATTGATACGCCCACCGCGTTTCACAATATCGGTAGATAGATCCAACCCGGCCTGGCTGCCAGAGGTATCCACAACCACGTCAATATCTCTACTCTTGAGTTCGCGCGATAGTTCTTGTAGATCAACCTCAGCCGTGTTATACACCTCCCCAACGCCGAGTTGTTGCGCGAGATCCAGACGGCTTTGAACAATATCCAGAACGATCAATTCGTCGAGGGGATAGTGCAGAAGTCCTTGCAAGATCAACAAGCCCATAAATCCACAGCCGACGACCACAATGCGATTCCCGGGCTGAATCTGGCAATGGTCAATACCCGTAACAGCGCAGGACACAGGCTCGACAATCCAGTATTCGTCCGGCAAATCGGATTCCGGGATTTTGAAAACGCGCTGTGCGGATAAGTTGCGGACATTGGCAAAACCGCCACCGGCAACCCGGTCGCCTTCTTTAAAACCCGTGACACCATCACCTATTTTGGCGACATAACCAACACCTTCGTGTCCCGGAGGTGCCATCGGGTGCATAAGATTGCCGAGTTTGGCCGTAACCACATCCCACGAACATATCCCACACGCGCCACCTTCAACTTGCAATTCGTTCTCGCCGGGGTCCGGCACTTCCCTTTCAAAAAGTTCAATACTGCCATCGTCTAAATAGCGAAGGGTTTTATTTGACATTGTCGTCTCCAGTTATTTACACACCCCGCTGATCAAACCAGGCGCGATAAGTCCGCACGCCGGATTCGAGATCGTATTTGGGTTCGTAACCGAGTTGTTCTCTGGCAAGGGTAATATCGAGTGGCGCACCGCGCTCGAGATTGACGCCCGGACCAACTTCATACCGGGGATTGCCCGGCGAATGACGCCGCACGACTTCGATAATTTCGTCAATGGGATTATACGTGCCCGTGGCAATATTAAAAGATCGACTGGCGACATTTGTCGCCCTGAGCATGAGCAAGACACCCCGCGCAGCATCTTCGATATAAGTCCAATCGGCCTTTTGTTCACGGCCTTTGGGCAGGCTCACATCCTGTCCACTCAGCCCCGCAAAAATGCGCGTATTAAAGCCCGCGTCCGGACCGGGTGCATTGGGAGGCCCATACAAAAAAAAGAGGCGCGCACACAGAACATCGACGCCATAAGTCGCATAATACTGGTGGCAAAGATGTTCCGACATGGCCTTGGTCGCGCCATAGGGGTCGCTGGGAATCATGGGCGTGTCTTCCGTCAGCGGTCCGTCTTGCTTGCCATAAACCGCGCCGCTGGATACATATACCACCTTCAGACCGCCGACCTGTCGCGCAACTTCGAGGATATTGTGCGTTCCCCCCACATTGACCTGTGTTGCAAAATGAGGATTATCGCGCACATCTCCCCCCAAAAGCGCGGCCGTGTGAACAATACCCGTGAGATCGGGGTTATTGCGCACAATCTCATTAATATGTGCAAGACCCAGCATATTGCCTTCAACAAAGGTGATGCGATCAGACACATGAGACAAAAAATCATCGCTCCGTTCAAACATATCAAAAGCGATGACGTCTTCGCCCTCTTCGGCGAGGAGTTTGGTGACCCAGGAACCGACAAAGCCAGAGCCGCCAGTGACGAGAATGGACATATTGATCTCCAGATGGGTTATAAATGACAGTTTTCGGCCCTATGATAATTGTCCCCATGGGGGATGTCAACGGCTTTGTGCGAAAGGCTTGACTTTGGCAATGGATTTCGTAACCTCATACACGACATGTGTTCTAATATCAATTTTTTGGAGGATAAAATGGCAACAGTAAAACTGACTGTTCACGCAGGCCCTCACAATCGGATCAACTGTCCGGTTTCAGCGGTAGTAGAAACACCGGAAAGTGCGACAACGGCAACTTTGAGCACGGGAAATGCAGAAATTCCCTGTCAGGTAACAGGCGTAAGCGACGGTTTGCAGGTCAATTTCATTGTCGATAATCTCGAGGCGGGCCAAACCGCAGAGTACGAACTCGCAATAGGAAAAGAATCCAAAGACCGCGGGCGCGGCGTGGAAGTATCACAAGGAGACAATGAGGTATCCGTCTCAATTGGTGGCCAACATTTTACGACCTATTGTCATGGCACAGAACTCGCCCGCCCGCTTTTGTATCCCGTCATCGGGCCTTATGGCGATCCGGTAACGCGGCGGTTGGCTACGCCAGCAGACGGCCGGGAAATGGATCACCATCACCATCGCTCAGTCTGGATTGCACACGGAGAAGTGAACGGTGCGGACAACTGGTCAGAAGGCGAATCTCACGGGCGGATTTTGCATCGGGACTTTGAATTGCTCGAAAGCGGACCCGTATTGGGAAGGATTGTATCGAATAGCGATTGGGTGGGCATGGATGGTTGGACGGGACCTCCGGGCAGAAATCGCGAGATTTTGGATCAGCACGCAGAGTGGGTTGTGTACAACACGCCCTCTTCCGTGCGAATCATGGATTTGCACCTCACGCTCACCGCCCGAAATATGGACGTGTTATTCGGCGACACCAAAGAAGGCGGTCTGGCGTCTATTCGCGTGGAAGAGACAATGGAGGTAAAACGCGGCCTGGGCGGCAAAATCGAGAACGGCATTGGCGGCATCGATGAGGATGAAACCTGGGGAAAACGCGCGCCGTGGTGCCATTACTCGGGACCGGTAAATGGCAATATTACAGGTGTCGCAATCATGGATCACCCCGACAGCTTTCGGCACCCCACGCACTGGCACGTACGCAATTATGGATTGATGACCGCCAATCCTTTTGGACACTCGTATTTTTACGGCGATGAAAGCCGGCGCGGGCATCACACACTCTCGCAGGGCGAGTCGCTCGTGGGCATATATCGCTATTATTTTCACAAAGGCGACGCCACCGATGGCAATATCCGCGAGCGGTATCACGACTTCGCTCACCCACCGAAAGTTGATCAGGATTAAAGGATGAAAGGATAATCAGGATAACCCCACCTCCCAAAACCCTGAGGCAGGGCATCCTGGAAATCCTTAAATCCTGAAAATCCTGATCGAGATTAAAGGATTAAAGGATGGACCTCAATCTCACCAATAAAGTCGCCCTCATCACCGGGGGCAGTCGCGGCATTGGTCGCGCAACTGCATTGAGATTTGCCGCAGAAGGTTGCAATATCGCCTTGTGTGCGCGCGGGCAAGCGGGCATAGACAAAACACTCGAAGAAATTCGCGCACACGACGTCGAGGCATTTGGACTCGCGCTCGATGTGGCCGAACCCGGCGAAACCGAGCGATTTGTCAATACAGCCGCAGATGCACTCGGCGGCGTTGATATCCTCGTCAACAACGTGGGCGGCACAGCCGGATCGCGCGAACTGCTCACCTCAACAGACGCCGACTGGCAACAAACCTTTGACCTCAACCTTTTTCACGCGGTTCGCGCCAGCCGCGTGGCTGTTCCCCACATGGAAAAAAGAGATGGCGGCAGTATTGTCACCATCTCTTCCATCTCCGGTTGGAAACCCGCAAACCGGGGCGCGCAATACGGCGCAACCAAAGCCGCTGAAATATTTCTCGCCGGCGCGCTCGCGTGGGAATTGGCAGACCACAACATCCGCGTCAACACCGTCTGCCCGGGGTCGCTCCTCTTCGCCGGCGGCGGTTGGGAACGCTTCCAAAACGAAACACCGGAAGAATACGAAATATTCCGCACGCGCGAGTTTCCCGCACAGCGGCTCGGCACGGACTTTGAAGTCGCCGATGTCGTCGTATTTCTCTCATCAGACCGCGCGAGCTGGATCAATGGCGCATCCATTCCCGTAGATGGCGCGCAGGGAAGACCCACGGCTTTTTGAGCTATTGCACAATAAGAAATCGGGCATATCGACTAACTCGGCATGCCCGATTTTGTGTTTATGTCTTATTTTTAGAACTTTGTGATTTTTCAAGTGTTGCTTATATTAAACATATGTTGCGGACAGCATTTCTGACCCTGTCACAAGGAGAGACATCATGTCCCTTCTCGAAACAATCGATTCACCTGACGACTTAAAATCCCTGTCAACAGAAGAATTGCACCAGGTCTGTACGGAACTGCGGCAATATATCATTGACGTGGTGACAGAGATTGGTGGACATTTTGGATCCAGCCTGGGAGCTGCAGAATTGACGGTGGCACTGCACCATCTATACAACACACCTCAGGACAAAATTGTGTGGGATGTGGGACATCAGGCTTACGGACACAAAGTGCTTACCGGCCGGCGCGAAGCCCTTAAAACCATTCGCCAGCCGGGCGGCATCAGCGGTTTTCCGCTGCGATCAGAGAGTCCGTACGACACATTTGCCGTAGGACATGCGGGCACGTCGATCTCCGCAGCATTGGGATTTGCGACACAGCGCGATTTGATGGGCGAAAAACACAAAGTAGTCGCCGTTATTGGCGATGGTGCCATAACGAGCGGGATCGCGCTTGAGGGCTTGAACAATGCCGGTGCATCCAATCGCGACCTGCTGGTCATTCTCAATGACAATCGCATGTCAATCTCGCCCAATGTCGGTGCTATTTCGCATTATTTGACGCGCATTATCACCGATCCGATTTACAATCGCGTGAGAGATCGGATTACAAATGATCCGCTTTACAAAAAAATAAAAAGAGAAGCCTGGAATTTAGCCGGGCGCATTCCCGTTGTAGGCGAAAACCTGCGCCGCGCGCTGAGTGGATTCGAAGAGGGATTAAAGGGCCTGCTGGTACCGGGCATTCTTTTCGAAGAACTGGGATTTCTGTACCTGGGACCTCTGGATGGCAATAATTTGGAAGAGATGGTAAATACCCTGAAGAATGTGCGGGACTTGAAGGGTCCTGTGCTATTGCACGTACACACCATCAAGGGCAAGGGCGCGATTCAAGAAGACGAGGAAGACCCGTATAGTGCCGATTCGATAAAATATCATTCGATCAGCCCACCGTCGCCCAAAACCCCATTACCCAAATATCAGACGGTTTTTGGCGAGGCGATGATTGAGCTTGCCAATAATGACAGCCGCATTGTAGGCGTGACAGCCGCGATGTCCGAGGGCACGAGTCTGGATATTTTTTCCGAAGCGCATCCCGACCGCTTTTTTGATGTCGGCATTGCCGAACAGCACGCCGTGACATTTTCAACCGGAATGGCACTTGAAGGCATGCGCCCCGTCGCGGCGATTTACTCCACATTCTTGCAACGGGCTTACGACCAGATCATTCACGATGTCGCTCTGCAATCGGCACCGGTGATTTTCTGCATGGATCGCGCCGGGCTGGTAGGTGCAGATGGCCCCACACATCACGGCGATTTTGACCTGTCCTATCTAACCTGCGTGCCCAATATGATCGTAAGCGCCCCAAAAGACGGCGACGAATTGCGCGATCTGTTATACACGGCGGTGCAACAAGTCGATAACCCCTTTGCCATTCGGTATCCGCGCGGCAATGTACATACCCCGCTCACAGGGCGCGATCCCGAAGTCTTGAAAATCGGTTCCTGGGAGGCATTGGCCGATGGTGAGGATCTGGCATTCCTCGCAGTGGGCACAATGGTAGATCACGCCTGTCAGGCGCGTGAAAAACTATTGGAAACCGGCATCTCAGCCGCAGTGATCAATTGCCGATTTGTCAAACCCATGGATCTGGAAATGCTCGACGATCTCGCCGACCGCTATCAGGTGCTGATCACCGTTGAAGAAAATACCATTGAAGGCGGGTTTGGAGCGGGCGTTGCGCGTTATTTGAGCGACCAGATGCGAGAGGGCCAGCGCGTACACACCCTGGGCATCCCCGATCGCTTTTTCCAACACGGATCACAGGGCGCGCTGCGCGACGAAGCGGGCATCTCACCCGAAGCAATCGCAGCAACCGCCCAGCGCGTTGTCGCGCGAGAACCCGTTGAATATTGAGCGGCAAGCATCTCAAAAGGCCTCCCAATGCACCAATTCATCAACTTCAAAGGATTCGGCAGCGCCAGTATTGATCTGTTGCGTCCCTTCACACTGCTGATTGGACCAAATGGCTCGGGTAAGACGAACGTCATTGAAGCAATCGAATTACTTTCCTTTGTCGCAAGAGGCCAACCCCTCTATGAGATTGCCGACGTCGGTCGCACAGAAACCGGCCTCCAGATTCGAGGGGGCCTTCAGGCTTGTGGACGCCTGAATAGGGACTTATTC
>JAJEAX010000025.1 GCA_022822565.1 Candidatus Latescibacterota bacterium | reverse complement strand
AAACGCGATCTCGAAGCCTGCGCTGCCGTGCGCGAAGCCGTCGGTCCCGATGTGCCCCTCATGCTCGATCCCTATCACTATTACGACCGCGAAGCCTCACTCGCCCTGGCAAAAGGACTTGAAAAACTCGACTATTACTGGATGGAAGAACCCATGGACGAACACAGCATGTCGTCCTATGTCTGGCTCTGCGAACAAACGTCCTTACCGATATGTGGTCCCGAGACCTGCGAAGGCAAAATGTATGTGCGCGCCGAATGGATCAAAGCCGGTGCCTGTGATATTTCCCGCTGCGGCGTCGGCGATGTGGGCGGTCTAACGCCCCTCATGAAAACCGTTCACCTGTGCGAATCCTTTGGCATGCGCTGCGAGATCCACGGAGGTGGTCCCGGCAACCTGCACGCCCTGTGCGCCATGACCAATGGCGAATTTTACGAACGCGGCCTCCTCCACCCCTTCATCGACTTCGACGAACACGCGCCCTGGCTTCACGAACACGGCGAACCCATGGATGACCAGGGATTCGTCCACGTTCCCCAGCGTCCGGGATTGGGCATGAACATCAACTGGGATTATATTGAGAAAAACAAGATCAGGATTTAAGGATGGAAGGATGAACAGGATACCCCCTACCCCCCCCAACAACAAACAAGAGGAAAAATTCTATGAATAAAGTACGCATCGGCGTTATCGGCATCGGCAACATGGGCAGTGGACATTGTCTTTATTTGCACCCGGGCGAGGTATCCAACGCCGAACTAACCGCCATCTGCGACATACATCCCGACCGCATCAAGTGGGCACGCGAAAACCTGGGTGAAAACGTCCGCACATTCGATAGCGCCGATGACATGATGGCATCTGGAACCGTCGATGCCGTCATTGTCGCCACACCGCACTACCTGCATCCGCCACTGGCAATTCAAGCCATGAACAGCGGGTTGCATGTACTCATTGAAAAACCCGCGGGTGTTTATACCAAACAGGTCGAAGAAATGAACGCCGTAGCTGAAAAAAGCGACCGCGTCTTCGGCCTCATGTTCAACCAGCGCACCATAGGCGCGCACCAAAAACTCAAAGATCTGGTCGCATCGGGTGATCTGGGAGAAATTCAGCGCACGAACTACATCATCACCACCTGGTTCCGCTCGCAAAGCTATTACGATTCAGGGGGTTGGCGCGCAACCTGGGAAGGCGAGGGCGGCGGCGTCTTAATGAACCAGTGCCCGCACAATTTGGACCTGTGGCAATGGATTTGCGGTATGCCCATCCGATGCAGGGCATTTGTCGGATTTGGCAAATACCACGATATCGAAGTCGATGACGAAGTCACGGCTTATGTGGAATACGAAAATGGCGCGACGGGCGTATTCATCACCACAACAGGCGAAGCTCCAGGCACCAACCGCCTCGAAATCACTGGCGACCACGGGAAAGTCGTCATGGAAGGCGGAAACATCACCTTTTGGCGTACCCGCGAATCCGTCAGCAAATTCTGCAAAGAGTACAAAGGCGGCTTTGGCAGCCCCGAAGCCTGGAAATGCGACATCCCCACGGGCAGCAGCGGCGAAGCCCATCGCGGCATCACACAAAACTGGGTTGACGCCATACGCACGGGCAAGCCACTTCTCGCACCTGGGGTTGAGGGCATCAAAGGCGTCGAATTGGCCAACGCCATGCTTTTATCTGCCTGGACAGACGACTGGGTAGATATCCCGGTTGACAGCGATCTCTTCTACGAAAAACTCAGGGAAAAGATCAAAAATTCCAATACAACTAAAAGCGCGGAAGACAGCACAGTACTCGATGTGTCAGAGACGTATTAAAAGAAAAAAATCGGGGGCCGATCCTCAAGTAAAGAACCGACCCCCACGCGGAAGCTGACTGATGAATAACTTATCCGTATTCTGTGACAATTGAGTTTCGGACAAGTTACAGCCACGTCAAATCGATTTGGGAACCTCAAAAAACACCAGATCTCCCGACCCTGCATCTGACCAATCGTCAATCGGCAGATCGATACCTGCAACACCACAAGTCGGCACATTGGCGATAGTAGATCCCGTCAGTGCATTGACCAATACGGTCATATCCGGGTTGTGTCCTATCACCATAACCTCCCGATAGCGATTATCGACCTGTCGAATTAGATCTAACACATCCCCACTATGCCCCGAATAAATGCGCTCGTGCCATGCAATCCGTTTTTTGGAAAACTTGAGAGATTTGCGCAACCGCTTGACCGTGGATCGCACGCGTTTGGCCGTGCTGCACAACACGTAATCTGGATCGACCTTCCATACCCGCTTCAGATATTTGCCCATGCGCGGCGCATCCCTTTTTCCCCGCTTGTTCAGGGGCCGATCAAAATCAGCCAATCCGAAATTGCTCCAATCCGACTTGGCGTGCCGTACGAGATAGAGCCGTTTCATAAAGCGATCTCCGTTCAGATTAATTCCATCATCTTAAAATATAAGGGCTTGCGATTCATATCACAAGCCCTTGTTTTATTGTGGTGCCGAAGAGGGGATTCGAACCCCTACACCCTTTCGAGTACTGCCCCCTCAAGACAGCGTGTCTACCAATTCCACCACTTCGGCACAAAATCTACGGCGTGGTACTGCCGGTATCGGCCGGTGCTGTTTG
>JAJEAX010000033.1 GCA_022822565.1 Candidatus Latescibacterota bacterium | reverse complement strand
GGAAACGGGTCGAGGGAATCCAGCAAGAGTATGGGACTGTAAATGCGATCTATACGTTTCTGCACGATCAACTCGGCGTACGTTGGCTCTGGCCCGGCGATCTCGGTGAGGATATCGTCCCGCAGGAATCCATCCGCTTCGCGCCCTTCAGGTATCGCTACCATCCCAGTGTTCGTTTCCGGGCCGGACTGTTCAATTACTCCAGGCTGTCGGTCGGGGGGCCATACGGTCGATCCCAGACGTGGACACGCCGTCAACGGCTGCAGTTGGGTTCCCTCGAAATGGAAGGGGGGCATGGATTCCGCGACTGGTGGGAGCGATTTCACGAAACACACCCCGAATACTTCGCCCTTCAGCCTGACGGAACGCGGAGCGGATTTCCACAACCCAAAAACGCTAAGCTGTGCCAATCGAATCCGGAGGTGCCGCGGCAATGGCTCGCGGATGTCGAGGAAGCGCTAAAACAAAACCCAAATCAACGCGTCTTCAATGCGTCGCCTAACGACGGCTGGGCTAGCGGGCATTGTGTTTGTGAGCCATGTCGCGCCTGGGACCAGCCGGATGGCGAGCTCCGTTCGTTTCACTGGAAAGGGACCACGCAGAAACTGCCCGCACTATCCGATCGGCACGTCCGGTTTGCCAACACATGTGCGCGGCTACTCAAGCAGCGCTATCCGGATCGAGACTACTATGTCATGATGCTGGCCTACGGGCATTCCCGGCCTGCTCCGATTCGCGAAGTTCCGGCAGAGAATGTCATTGTGGCAAGCGTGGCGAATTTCCTCAACCGGGACGGCCTGATCGACCGCGGTTCGACCAGGGGTTCCACACACAAAGAGCAATACATCGCGTGGTCGAAGGTCGCGAAGCACATGATGTGGCGACCCAATGTCGGTGACCCCGCAGGCTGGCCTCAGGGACAGCCGGATGTGGCTCTCATACAAGCAACCGAGGACTTCAAACTGATCGGCGAAAAAGCGATGGGTATCTTTGTCGATATGGTATGGGAACACTGGGCAACGCACGGGCCACAATACTATCTCATGGCGCATCTCTTGTGGGATCCGTCGCAGGATGGGCAGGCGATTCTACAGAATTACTATCAACGTGCATTCGGCCCAGCAGCCCCGGAACTCGAGGCTTATTGGAATCTGATGGAGGAGACGCGCAACATCTTTTGGGCAAGTGAACGAGCATACCCGGATGTCTATGACAAGGCCTTCTTCGACCGCGCTTACGCGCTACTCGACCAGGCGTCACGCAAGGTTGCGGACGAACCGAAGCGATTCGGGGCGCGGATCGATTTCGTCCGCACAGGCCTGGATCACACCCGCCACATGATCGACATTCGCGCTGGCATGACCCGGTATTGGAACGGAGACAAAAGCGAACAGGCGAACGTACTCGCCGCCTGGGAAAAAATCGAGCAACTCTGTAAGGATCACCCCTATGCGATCAACTGGGGACCGATCCGTCCCCAGACGCCGCGAATGGCCGGGTTGCACCCAGATTATCCTCCAAGGAAGAGAGCGCCCGTCGTGAAGCGAATAAAGTCGCCAGAGCAGCGTTAAAGTCTGAGAATCAGAGTCCCTCCCCCGTCAGCCGGTAAGGTGAAGAAGCGAATATGAAAACACAAGAATCAATTGCAAAAGTTATCGACCGTGATATATGTGACAATGGGGTAACCTATAATCGCTATAAACAAAGGGTGAAAGAAGGAAAACCAACGCGAGATGAAAATCCGGATACCCACTTTTGTGTCTATTTTCTGCCTTATGATTCCCAGAGCAAAAAGGTATTTGTCATCCACCATAAAAAGTCTGGCCTTTGGCTTTCTCCTGGTGGTCACATAGATAAAGACGAGACGCTTTTGGCAGCTTTGAACCGTGAGATAGGTGAAGAATTGGGAATATGGAACTTTTTCAAATCCGAACCACAACCGTTTTTGCTTACCATTACACCAATAGAAAATCCTGTGGAACTCTGTCACTCTCACTATGACATCTGGTATTTGCTTCTTACAGATGGAAGTAATTTCAACATTGACTTACAGGAATTCTATGCCACCAAATGGTTGACGATTGAAGCCGCAAGGGAAATAGTCACTGATCCATCAACTCTTAAAGCCTTTCAAAAGCTCCAAACGTAATTGAAAAAATATAAAAAAACTTAGAAGACAGAAAACCTGTATATACCAGACTATAGAAACCATACGAAATGAGTAAGCCTATAATGAGCGAAGTAATCATGGCATCTCTCGATCGGGATTCGGCTACCTCGGGGATTCAGGAGGCGATTGACGCCCTTGGCGAGCAAGGTGGGAACGTACGGATTCCGGCAGGCAAATGGCGGCTACGTCAATCGATTGTCCTCCGAAGTGGCGTGACCCTCATTGGTGATGGATCAGCTACTGTACTGACAATAGATGCACCCAAAGCGCTGTACCTGATTCGAGATGCACGCAAAGGGTCCCGCAGCATCTACTTGCGTGGGCAAGTGCCCTTCGTAGCAGACGATGGCGTCGGGCTGAGCGACCAGCCTCGCCAATGGTGGGATGGGACCCACGCCCTGGTGAAGTCGGTGAAGGGCAACTGCGTTCGCCTGAGTGAGCCACTGAACAGAGGGCTGAGGGTGAAAGAGGAAGCCCAGATCGTCGGTCTCTTCCCTGGTATTACCGCTGTCAATAAAGATGACGTGAGCTTGCGCGATCTGACACTGCGCGGGTCGAGAGATCCCAAAGGGCGATGGTGGCGAGACTTCACTTACAGCGCTGTACACATTGTCCACAGTAGAGGTGTACGCATCCAGAATGTAACGGTTATTGACTGGCCGAGTGACGGCATCAGCGTGCAGGGCGGCTCGGATGCGCAGGTCACCCACTGTCAGGTTCGCTTTTGTCGCGGACACGGATACCATCCCGGCACTGGTATAGAACGCAGCATTTGGTCACACAACATCGCCATTGGAAACGGCGGAGACGGTCTGTATTTCTGCGGACATGTGCGCGACTCTATATGTAGCGACAGTGTATTCACAGGCAACGACTACAGTGGCATCGGCGGCGTGGGGCATGGGGAGGATCATCACAACGTCATCAGCAACAATGTGTGCTCAGAGAATGGCAAGTGGGGCATTAACGCAAGCGATGGCGTGGAACACGTGATCGATGGGAACATCCTCCGGAGCAATTCCTGGAAGGAGCCTGGAGCTTATCCCGCCCTTCGCCTGCACAATGTCAAAAGGTTTCTTGTCCAGGGTAACCGTTGCGCCGATGATGTTGACAAATCTCCGACGGTTGGAGAGGACACACCGTGCCAGACGCGAGGCATCGTCGAGAGTGGCCACAGTGACTGGAACCTCGTGAGTGGCAATGTCTGTACAGGAATGACCGAGCCGATCACGGTGATAGGCCACAACTCCCGCGCGCAAGGGAATCTTTATGAAAAATGACATAATTGTAATCGGTGGTGGTCCCAGATCTGGTTTTGGGAAGGAGGCAGATGATTTTCTCACCATCATCTTCAGAGAAGGAGGCGTTCGAGTTAAAGCTGGCCCCCCTATTGAGCACATTGAACGCGGTAATAATGCGATAAAAGAAACATAAAATTTAAAAAATAAAAACTGAGGCTAATCGCTTTCGTTTATCTACACATTGTGCTATATTTTTAGGAGACTTAGATAAACACCTACGAGAGCGAAAAAAAGGACCTGCCATGACGAGAAATTCACAAGCAACCAATGGCAAAAGAGTGCATGTCATCTCAAGAAAAGATGGATGGGCAGTCAAGAAGGAAGGGAATTCTAAAGCTTCAAAGATCTACAGCACTAAGTCCGCTGCCGAAAGAAGCGCAAGCAAGATTTCGAAGGGTAAGGATGTCGTCATCCACGAACGCGATGGATCCATACAAAAATGGAAACGGGCTAAGTGAACAACGAAGGAGAATTCCATACCAACGTCTTCATCAACTGTCCCTTCGATGACGAGTATATCCCTCTCTTAAGACCTCTGTTATTCAGTGTGGTTCGAGCAGGCCTGACGGTGAGGATTGCTTCGGAGACTTTTGACTCTGGATTTGCGAGGATCAATCGAATCTGTGAATTGATACGCGAATCAAAATACAGTGTGCATGATCTATCGAGGATGAGGGCGTCATTCGAGGGCGAAATTCATAGGATGAACATGCCCTTCGAACTGGGTCTCGACATCGGCTGTAGGGTCTTCTCCCTCGGCCTACTGAGTCAAAAGCGGTGTTTGATCTTGGAAACTGAACAGTACGATTACCAAAAGGCCTTGTCTGATTTGTCGAACTCCGACATTAAGCGACACCAGGATGAGCCTGAGGAAGTCATTCGTCAACTGAGGAACTGGCTTGTTGAGGTGGGCATCGAAGGTCTGCCCAGCGGGACCGTAATTTGGGATGAATTCAACGAGTTTATGGCGGACTTCTATCAGAAGAGAGAGGCCGAGGGTTTTAGAGACAAAGATCTACAAATGATGCCTGTACCTGAGTATGTCGGATTCATTGAGGACTGGGTAAGATGAATGGCAGTCGAAGGATGGATTCGTGTTTTTAACCCCGTGTGGATTTCCCACGGGGTCTTCGTTTAAGAAAGAAAAAAACCAAACCTATCTTTGCATAGGGGTAATCATGCCAGAGAGTGGAAGTAACTATGATACCCATTGGTGGGCATTAATCTATGACCAATGGAACGAGACTGGCGGTCGGTCTGAACTAAATAAACGGGAGTTACATTTTTATCGAAATCAATTGCAGAACACGCGCGGTGCGATATTGGAGGCTGCCTGTGGAACGGGTTGTAAAATGTTGCCTCTGCTGCTGGATGGGCTTGATATCTTTGGATTTGATATCTCGCTTCCCATGTTGGAAGTGCTCAGACACAAGGCAATAAATTTGGGAATTTCAGATATAGATGCTCGAATCTCACAACAGGATCTTGCCAATTTTATCTATGACCACCAATTTGCAGCGGTTCTCATACCTGCCAGTTCCTTCATGATGCTGCCGACTCAGCAAAGCCAAATCGACTGCCTCCGACGTGTCTATGAGCATTTACAGCCAGGAGGACGCCTGCTCCTGAACTTCTACATTCCCTCCTACACAGAAGACATACTCCTTCACCAGGACACCCCGCCAGCAGAAAAGGAGTTTGGTGAATGCATGCACCCCGAGACAGGAAAGCCGATTCAGGTTAATTACTCAAAAATATGTGACTTGACATCGCAGACGGAAACCTACACATGGACCTTTGAGTATGACGGGGAGAAGGCCAAAGTGCCAATGCAGGCTCGATGGATTCACAAGGAGGAATTTCAGTTGCTACTGCGGTTGAGTGGATTTGACCAGTGGGAATTATACGGTAGCCACGACGGCAAACCCTACGTGGGTTCACCGCATATCACCAATACCTACTGGTCGGTAACCAGGTAAATGCAAAAAACAAAACCCGGATACCGAATGCCTCCGCTGAATTACTGCTCCTCTATTTCTTAGACGTAAAGGAGCGAATCTTGGTCTTGAGCTTGTTGAGACGGATATGAGAGACCTGTCCTGGATTGAGACATTCGATGCGGCATTCTGTTTTTGGGGAAGTTTCGGATACTTCGACGACGACGGAAATAGGCGATTCCTCGAGGCAGTGCATCGAACGCTTAAGACTGGTTCAAAAAATGAAACCATCGCTTACTAAACCACCAAAGCTTCAAGAGGGAGATAAGGTAGCCACTGTATCTCTATCCTGGGGTGGACCGGGGCTAATTCCACATCGATATGAAGCTGGAAAAAAGCAACTGGAAGAAGCATTTGGCCTGGTCGTGATCGAGATGCCTCATACACGCAAAGAGCCAAAATGGCTCTCTGAGAATCCAAAAGCGCGTGCGGATGACTTGATGGAAGCCTTTTCAAATTCAGAAATCAAAGGAATTATATCGACTATTGGCGGCGATGACTCGATTAGAATTCTTCGTCACCTGGACCTTGATCTTATCAGGAAGAATCCGAAGCCCTTCATGGGATATTCCGATACGACCGTTTCCCACTTTGCGTGCCTAAAGGCGGGCATTGTCTCCTTTTATGGTCCAGCAATTATGGCGGGATTTGCCGAGAACGGTGGGTTGTTTCCCTACATGGTGAACTCCGTTAGACGGACCTTATTTGATTCTGGAAATATTGGTGAAATACCGGAGAATCGAGATGGCTGGACCGTCGAACGTCTTGACTGGGCAAATCCTGCGAATCAAAAAAGAAAGAGGGTCCTTCAAGGCTCTGCGGGTTGGCAGTATCTCCAGGGAGAAGGGCAAGCGGAAGGACACCTCATAGGTGGTTGCCTCGAAGTTCTCGACTGGATAAGAAGTACAGACGTTTGGCCTAACAAGGAAGTGTGGGAAGGCGCAATACTCTTTATCGAAACGTCTGAAGAAACACCGCCGCCAAGTACGGTAACCAGATTTTTCCGGTCTCTTGCTGCGATGGATATTCTTCCATCTTTGAGTGGGATTCTCTTTGGAAGACCAGGTGGCCACGAGTTGTCGCCTGATTCGTTTCATGCTTATGACGACGCCATACTTCAGATAGTCGCTGACGAGGAAGGATTGACTTCGCTCCCCATAATTACGCAGATGGATTTCGGGCACACAGATCCGATGTTCGTTCTTCCGTATGGAATTCAAGCAGAAATCGACTCTGAATGGCGCAAGTTTACCATTTTGGAGAATGCTGTCGAACTTTAGCGGATGCACAGGGCATAAAAAAAATATTAAAAAATGACATAATTGTAATCGGTGGTGTCCCTGCGGGTGTTGAAGCGGCGATTGCGCTGGTAGAGGTCCAGGTCAATCCCTGGCGAGGTTCTGGATTTCCCGTTGTGTGAGACCCCGGCGATAGATGCGGATGTCTCGCAGGGCGCCTTTGAAATAGTCGTGGGTGCCAAAGCCGATTACGAGGGGGCAATTGGGATTGAGGTCGTAGCGTCTTGGATTGAAGCTGTCTGTTGTAGCGACGGGGATTCCATCGACGTAAAGGGTCAGAACGCCGCCTTGCTTGACGGCGGCTACATGTCGCCATCCCTCGGGAAATGTGTGGTCCCAGGTGGCAACTTTTCCGGCTTCGACCGAATAGACATGTCCGGACGGCAGAGTGCCAGCATAGAGGCGGCCCTGATAAACGGACATGGACCAGACCCGCCGCAGAGGCGCGGACGTGCTGTCCAGAGACGCCAGGAATGTAAACCGGTTGCCGTCCATCCGCCAGACATTGGCCATTGGGAGCGAACCGATATAGACCTTGCCGTTGTAAAGTCCCATGGCCATAATTTCACGTTCGTACCCGACCCGTCCCAGACACGTCCAGGTCGTGTTGCCGTCATATCGATAGACTTCGCCCTGGGGCCAGGTGCCGACATAGAACTGGCCCTTGAAAGTGACCGCCGAGTAGGTCTGGGTGGAGGTTTCGGGACAGCCGCAGTCGGTCCATTCGGCACCGCCTTCGTAGCGAAGAACCGGGCCGCCGTTGACGAGGGTGTAGAGCCGGTCCCGATAGATAGTGAAACTCATCAGCCGCACGTCTGGACCTATGGGCGTCCAGGTGGTGCCGCCATCATAGACAAAGGCGCCCTCTCGATAGAGGCTGGTGGCGTAGAGCCGTCCCTGATAAACTATGAGGGCGGTGGCGTTGTCGGCTTTGCCCGTGTTATGTCCCGTGGTAGGTGTTTCTTCGGGTGTGGCGTCTTCAATGCCTGGATGCCCGCAAAAAGTCCATTGGCCGTCGGCATCGACCCGATAGACCTGGCCGCCGGGTGTGGTATTAAGAGGATCGCCCAGGGCGGATCCGCTGGAATTATACCGGCCAAGGGCGCAGTAGAGCGCACCTTGAAATTCGACGACGGCGTTGACGCTATTGCATCCGACTGGATTGCCCAGGTCGGTCCAGCGTTCTTCCCCCTCGTAGCGCCACAGATGGCCGACCTCTTCTTCACCGTTCTCGAAGGTGCCCGCGTACAGGTGTCCACCTATTGTCGAAAGTGCAGATATCTTGACTGCCTGACCGGGCCGGCCACAATCGGTCCATGACCCGAGATACCCATTGTCGATGCCGAAGTGGAGATTGCGGTAATTCGATTGCGCGGTGGAAGTCATGCCAGTTTGGGTGAGGACTGAGACCTGCCACCCCTGGCGGGTTTCCGGATCGAATTGGCTGAGGATGTCGCCGACCACTTCGGATTCATCCGTGTGGATCCATCCGGCGCATGAAAAATCGTCTGTCCCTATAGACAGGTTGCAGGGAACTTCCAGAAAGGTTTCCACCCCGTTGAATTGGGCGCTTCTTTGTCCGCCCGATTCCCCGATCTCGACGCCGTGATTTTGGGTGGACAGGTCGCTTTCAGAATGGTCTTTCAGGTCTTCCCGGAATGGCCAGTGGGC
>JAJEAX010000228.1 GCA_022822565.1 Candidatus Latescibacterota bacterium | reverse complement strand
GATGTAGAGCACAATTTGATTGTTCGCACATTGCGATTGGGGAATGATTCGACGGTGCTCGGGGTTTCGCCCGATGGCTCTCGAGCTTATGTTACAACGCTTGTGCAACTTAGCGGGCCGGGACTTACGGTGGTGGATTTGGATGAGTGGCGGATTCTCGGACGGATACGAGGGTTCTTTTTCCCGAGGCAGATCGCGTTTCGGACTGTGCCGAGGATGATGGGATCTCAGTGAGGCGAGTGAGCAGTTTTATCTATGTAGAAAGCGGCCTTAATGGTCGCTTTTTTTATTTGGTAGCAACAGGTCGAGACATTCTGCCATGAGGATATTGATGCGTTCAAACTCGTGTTGATCTGTTAGTATTTCGCGGGCGGGCTGAATATAGGGGGCATTGACGATTTCGGCCCCACAGTGATCGATCAATGCCCGGGCAGCGTCGGGTGTTGTTTCCAGGTGGAATTGCAATGCGAGGATCTGATTGCCTACCGAGAATGCCTGATTTTTGCAGGCATGGCTTTTGGCGAGATGAGTCGCGCCAGTGGGGAGGTCATAAGTGTCGCCATGCCAGTGAAAAACTTCGCCAGCATTGGAGAGTACCTTTTCTATTGAACTGCTGGGCGCCGCTCGCACGCCCTGAATGGGAAACCAACCGATTTCTTTGTGGTCATTTGGATAGATTCTGGCACCGAGCACGTCGGCAATGAGTTGGGCACCCAGGCAGACGCCCAGTATCCGTGTACCGGAATTGATCGCCTGTTTCAAAAATTCTTTTTCTGGTATGAGCCACGGGTGGTCGCGTTCGTCATAGACGCCCATGGGGCCGCCCATGACGACCAGTAGATCAATTTCATCGGCTGATGGCAATGCTTCGTCGGCAAAGAGGCGCGTGCGAGAAATTTGAGCGCGACGCGCTTTTGCCCAGGATGCAATGCTGCCCAGCCCTTCAAAAGGTACATGCTGGAGATAGTGCAGGTTCATGATTTCAAGAGATGTCAACGGGTTGTTGTGTTTTCATGGACTCGTAAATGGCGTCCATTGTTTTCATATTGCCGATGCTGTTTTCAGGTGGGATGCGGTGCGCTTGCCCGGTGTCGAGGCAATCGCACAGATGATGAAGCTGGTTCAGAAATTGAAAGACGGGTTCAAATTCATGGGTTTCTACGCCGTCGCGGGTGTGAACCTCAAGGGTCGTGGACTGGTTTTCGTTGTTCCAGGCGCGCTCTGTTCGCAACATGCCATCGGTGCCGGAGATTTCAAAATATTGTGAGGAGGACATTTTGAAGCTAAATGTGAGTTGGGCGGTGACGTGATTGGGAAATTCGTAGATGGCTATAATTGTTTCATCCACTTCGCGACCAAATTCTCCCGTGGCATAGACGCGGGTGGGATCGGCGTTGGCTATGAAGCGGGCATGATGGGTATTGTAACAACCCAGATCATAGACTGCGCCACCGCCTTTTTCTTTGTTGAAACGCCAGTTGAGTTCGGGTTTGCGGCGGTCGTCTGAAACGCCTGTGCAAAAGGTGCTGCGTATATTGCTCAGAGTGCCGATTTTTCCCCTGTCGAGAATTTCTTTGGTTTTGAGATGAAGGGGATGATGGCGAAATTTGAAGGCTTCGGCGAGGAGGATATTGTTGGCTTTGGCGCAGGCGACCATTTCTCGGCATTCTGCAGCGGTTTGTGTGATGGGTTTTTCGCAGAGGATGGCGCGAACTTTTTGCGATTTCGCGATTTGATTGCTCAAGCTGGCGTGAAATCGGCCCCAGGTGCAGATGATGGCGATGTCGAGGTTTTCATTGTCGAGCATCAGGTCGAGATCTGTGTAACTTTTTCGGATGTCAAATTCGCCGCGGTATCTCTCAACTGCTTCGGGCAAGACATCGCAGACTGCAACGATTTCTGCGCGGTCAGATTGTGCAGCAGCCCGACCATGAGCACGCGAGATACCGCCAGCACCAACAATTCCAATGCGATAAGACATGTAAAACTCCTGAAAAAGATTCTCAGCCCAATGCATCCAATATATGTCGCGCAACAGATTCAGCCAGTGCAGCAGAGCCTTCTTTTGAAAAATGCACATTGGCGGGGAGTTGTATATCGTCAAGGCGTTCTATAGCATAAGTATAGAGGTTATGTGTGGGAATGCCGTGTGCCTCCATGACTTTTTGTGCGATGGCGTTGTATTCAACTTCGTCGCCGGGGTTGCGGAAGGACGCGCCTTTGGGAACGGGGGTGGTGGCGCACCAGATTAGTTTGGCTCCAGTTTGTTCGAGGCGTTTGACGAGGGAGTTGAGGTTTTGTTCGTATTGGTCGGCGGGTACTTGATGTTGGCCCTGCGGGGGATCGACGCGTTCTCCGTTTTCTTTCATGTGAACGATGTCGTGTAAGCCCCAGTTGAAGTGGATGACATCCCAAGAACCATCGCCGAGCCAGTTTTCGATTTCTTCTATGCCGCGTTTTGTCGGTCCGCAGTTGGTGAGCGGACGGTGGAGATTGGCTTTGCCTTTGAGTAATTCGCGCACAGGTAGGGTATAACCGATAGAGATGGAGTCCCCTATAATCAGTACGCGCGGCAGGCCGGGTTCGTCTTCAATGGGTTCAAATGCTGGGTTATTCATGTGGTGCTCCTTTTTATGGGGCTTATGCGTTGTGCCATGCGTCTTCCCAGGGTGTGCCTTCGAGCGATTCTGCGGCGATATCCTGGGGGCTGCGTTTGAGTACTTGTTCTTTGTATTTTTCGATGCTCAATTTGTCGGGCGATAAGGAGGTTTCTTTGCTGATGGCGCGGGTAAATGCTTCGGCAAAGGTTTCGATGCTGTCTTTTTCATCGTCGGGCAAGCGTTTGGGCCAGGGGCCGTCGTTGAGGTTGACCGTGCGACATTCTTCTTCTGTGGGAATGCGGTCTGGGCCAGGGTACGAGCGCAGTCTATTGCCGTCAAGCGAATCGCTCAGGCCATATTGTTGTTCCCAGGCGATGATTTGGTTGCGAAATGTTGCCGCCAGTGCGGGGTGTTCGGCGATGAGGTTGTGCTGTTCGTGTGGATCGTTTTCAAGGTCGTAGAGTTCTTCGATGCCGCCGTGGGCAAAGAAGGCGTATTTGTGTTTTTGGTTGCGCGCTGAAATCCAGCGTCCTTTGCCCTTGCCGTAGTCTATAATTTCGGATTCTCGGGGCTGGGATAGGCCGCCACCTGCTGCGCCCAGGAGATTTGAGCCAGGCAACGGGCTGTGTTCTTCTGGGTAATGGAGGTCGAGTTCTTCAATAAGGGTAGGGAAGAAGTCGAGCAGGCTGACGAGGTCATCGCATTGTTGCCCTGCTCGCGTTTTGCCGGGCCAGCGCAAGAGATATGGAATGCGCACGGAGGATTCATAAGGGCAATTTTTTTGCGACAGGCCGTGTTCGCCCATCATTTCACCGTGGTCTGAGACAAAGAGGATGACGGTGTTATCGGATAGGCCGAGGGTTTCGAGTTCATTCAAAATGCGACCGATGCCGTCGTCAACATGAGTGATGAGGCCATAGTAAAGGGCGCGCAGGCGGCGCAGGCGGTCGGGGTCGCGGTGGGCACCATCCAGACGGCCTCGGCTGCCGTAAAAATTGGGTGGCAGGGTTTCGATAGGGCGGTCGGCGAAGGGGGGGAGGGGCATATCGTCGGGGTTGTACATGTCGTCGTACGGTTCGCAGGGCGCAAAGGGCGGGTGCGGCGATATCCAGGAGCTCCACAAGAAAAAGGGTTGATTGGGGCGGTAGCGCATATGTTCGCGGAGAAAGTCAATGGACCGGTCGGCGACCCAGGTGTTTTTGTGGTGTTCAACGGGTATGCCACAGGTCTGAGGCTGGAAGAAGAGCAGGTCGCGAATGCCTTTGGGAAATCGGGTGCGGACGCCGTTTTCTCGCAGATATCGGAGGTAGTCATCATCGACCCGGTGATCGATGCATTCTTCCATGGTGAGGAGGTTTCGGAGGCCGTAGTGCCGACCGTGAAAGTGCATTTTTCCAATGCCCTGTGTCCAGTACCTGGCGCGCAGTAGAAGCGTCATGATGGTGGGGAGTTCGGGTAAGGGACCAGGTAGCGCACTGTTGTCTGTCCAGTGGTGTCGGGACATTCTGTGACCGGTGATGAAACTCATGCGCGCGGCAACGCAGACGGGGGTGGGGGTGACTGCCTGCGTGAAGCGCACACCGGAATTTGCGAGTGCGTCGAGGTTGGGCGTGTGGATTGTTGTATTTCCAGCGCAGCCCAGGGCATCTGCGCGCTGTTGGTCGGTCATGAGGACGAGAATGTTGGGGCGGTCTGGCATGGTGTTTCCCTCAGCACTTATGGCAATTCACGACATCTGAAATTTAATTTAATATGCCGAGTCGAGCCGATAGTTGGGTGCTTCTTTGGTAATGGCGATGTCGTGAACGTGGCTTTCTCGCATGCCGGCAGAGGTGATGCGTACAAAACGCCCATTGTTGCGCAATTCGTCGAGGGTGCGCGTGCCACAATAGCCCATACCCGCGCGAAGCCCACCTGCGAGTTGATAAATAAAACCCGAGAGAGACCCTTTGTAAGGCACCTGTCCTTCAATGCCTTCGGGCACGAGTTTGTTGGTCGCTTCAACCTCGCCCTGGAAATAGCGGTCTTTGCTACCGCGCTGCATTGCGCCCAATGATCCCATGCCCCGATAGACCTTAAAGGTGCGTCCTTGATAGATAACGGTTTCGCCAGGGCTTTCGTCCGTGCCTACAAATAGGAAACCGATCATGACCGAATGGGCGCCTGCGGCAATGGCTTTGGTGATGTCGCCAGATTGTGTGATGCCCCCATCGGCGATCAGGGGGACACCGGTTTTGGCGGCGATTTCGGCACAGTCCATAATGGCTGTGATTTGGGGTACGCCAATACCGGCGATTACGCGGGTGGTACAGATTGTTGCGGGACCCATACCTACTTTGATGGCGTCGGCACCTGCTGCGGTTAAATCGGCTGCAGCTTCTGTTGTGGCGATGTTGCCTGCGATGAGGTCAGTTTCGGGATATTTGTTTTTGAAGCGCTCTATGGCTTCGAGCACGCCGCGCGAATGTCCGTGCGCCGTGTCGATCACTATGACATCTACTCCCTGTTCGATCAGCGCGGCGGTGCGTTCTTCTGCGTCGCCCCCCACACCGACTGCCGCGCCAACGCGCAAGCGCCCGAGGTCATCTTTGCAGGCGTTGGGATATTGGATTGTCTTTTCGATGTCTTTGACTGTAATCAAACCCTTTAAGATGCCCTGATTGTCGATAACCGGTAGCTTTTCTATGCGATGTTGTTGTAAAATTTCCTGCGCGTCTTCAAGCGAAATGCCCAGTTTGGCTGTTATCAGTCCCTTGGCTGTCATGACGTCTTTGACCTGGCGATTGAGATTTTTTTCAAATCGCAGATCCCGGTTGGTCAAAATGCCGACAAGGCGGTTGCCCTGAGCGACGATTGGCACACCTGAAATGCGGTACTTTTGCATGAGTTCCAGTGCTTCTGAAATGTAGTGATCTGGCGATAAGGTCACGGGATCGACAATCATACCGCTTTCTGACCGCTTGACTTTTTCGACCTCTTCGGCTTGTTCTTCAACGGAGAGATTTTTATGGATAATTCCGATGCCGCCTTCCTGTGCCATTGCAATGGCGAGGCGCGCTTCT
This sequence comes from Candidatus Latescibacterota bacterium, assembly GCA_022822565.1. Lineage (GTDB taxonomy): Bacteria > Latescibacterota > UBA2968 > UBA2968 > UBA2968 > VXRD01. The sequence goes on along the minus strand of JAJEAX010000228.1, from coordinate 8,286 downwards.
GTTACGGTGTCCATGGCGGCACTCACCAGGGGGATGTTGAGTTTTATGTTGCGGGTGAGTCGCGTGCTGAGATCGGTGTCTTTGGGCAAAATTTCCGATTTGCAAGGCATGAGCAGCACATCGTTAAAGGTGAGGCCTTGTTTGACAATTTTGTCTGTTGATTTATCCATCACATGTCCTTTCTATAGGAAAGTCGAGAAAGTCGATGAGGATTATTTGTCCCCTTTAGAAAGAATACAAAAATCCCCTTGACGCAGACACATCAAGGGGATTCATTCAGGCGGCAGGCACAGTTACACACTCCGCTCCGAGGCCTGGCGGAGGTGTAAACCGCCGTTTTTTTCGGCAACAATAAGTGTAAAGCCTCTGGTACATGATTTTCTCCAAATCGCGACTATATTTGCCAAATATACCGCTTCTCTTTTATTCTGTCAATATGTGTGAAATAGATTTTGTTCACAATGGCCTCTGGAAAAGGGGTTGACACCGGTCTTTACGGCTTATATTTTTTATTTTTTATTCACTCGGATTTCTAATATTGCCGTTGATTAATTAGTTGTTTTAAATTTTTGAGACCGGGATAATTAACATTCCTCATAACGCATTGTTGCAGTGTTGGATATACCGGGAACTCTACTGATTTATATTTCGTTTAATTTGAAGCAGATTTTGGCTTGACAGGGTTTTTTTCATTCATTAGATTCTTCAGCCCTGCTACCTGTAATCGCATTGATTTTTTGGTGAGAGTTATATATTGTTATTAACAGGGAAGCGGCTTGTCTAAACTATGTGTCGTTTTCTGCGAATTTTCATCCCCATATAGTTATGGAGACTGGGACCATGATTTTGGATTTGAAATTCCGATCGGGTTTTTTGGCTTTGTTTTGCGGGTTTTTTGTTTTTAGTGCAGCGTCACTTTGTTTTGCCGAAGAAGGCGAGACCGAGATGACACAGGCGGATTCTATTAAGAGGGCCGGTCAACATTTGGGTTGGGGTGATCGGTATCTCAAGAGCAAGCAATATGAAGACGCCGAAACACAGTTGCTCAAATCATGGGGGTTTAATCCCAGAAGAGGAGCAACGGCTCGACGCCTGGGCAAATTGTATAATGAAACAGAAAAATATGAGGATGCCATTCAGTGGTATCAAAAAGCCATTGAACTTGAACCCAAGAGCAAGTACACCAGGGGGGCACATTTTGCCTTAGCTGGCATCTATATTATACTGGAACAACCCGAGAAAGCCATTGGGCATTATGAAGCGTTGCTGGCATTTAACCTCGAGCCCGAGGAAAAAATTAAATACTATCATGCGCTGGTCCGTTTGAATGTTGAAACTGAAGAATATGAAAAGGCATTGGATTATGCCAAGAAGTGGGGTGAATTGGCTCCCGATGATCCCGAAGTGCGGGATATGATTGGTAAATTGCATCTGCGAACAGGCGGCGAGGACGAGGCTCTGGCCGAAATGGAGAAAGTGCTGGAGCTAAATCCCGACGATTATGCTACGCTGGAAAAATTGGCGGGGATGTATGATCGAAGAGGCGATGATGATAAAGCCTTTGATGCCTTTGAAAAATTGTATCAAAATGACGACTCGAGTATTTTCTTTTTAGAAGAGACCATTAAGTTGGGCAAGAGGATAGGAAAATCCAAAAGCTGGATCGTCAGTCGGCTTGAAAAATTACACGCCATGGATCCCGGCAATTTAGGCGTGATCGAAGAACTGGCCGAGTTGACCGGGAGCCTCAAGTGGGTCAATAAAGGTCTGAAACAAGATCCAAACAATGGCCTGTACCCCTATATGAGGGGCAACCATTATTTTGATAGGTGGAAAAATTCAAGTGGAAAACAGGATTCGATCAATGCCTTGACATGGTATAGAAGGGCGTTGAAAGATCCGATGTGGAAAGGCAATGCCAACGCAATGATCCAAACACTTGATCCACCCCTGACTGAAGAAGAGAAGAAGCGTCGAGAATTTTTTGAAGGTAGCAAACAGAAAAAGGAGGAGGTGGAAACAGAAGGCAAGAAGTAGAAGGTTCTATGTTGTTAATCCATTTTTCGCATTTTATAACCTAACTTCGGGAGATGTGGCATGGTTGATCTTTTTATTAAAGGCGGAAACTTTATGTATCCGTTGCTGGTGATGTTATTTTTTGGTGTTGTGGTGATGATTGAGCGCTTTTACACGCTTTTTAAGGCACATATCAATGCCAAAGAATTTATGGTAGAGCTTCAGGATGCCCTCAAGCAAAATGGGCCAGAAGGTGCTGCCGAGTTGTGTTCCAATACGCGTGGCCCGGTCGCCACAGTGCTGCATGCAGGCCTGCTGCGTTTAGACCGCGGTATTGAGCATGTGGAAAAGTCGATTGAGGAATCCGGTGCTATCGAAATGGCTTTTCTCGAGCGTGGTCTCGTGTGGCTTTCCACTGTCGCAAACCTCGCACCTCTTGTCGGCTTTCTGGGCACCGTGTCGGGGATGATCCGGGCGTTTAACGATATTGCCGCTGCTGGCGATGTTGATCCCAGTGTTGTGGCTGGCGGTATTTCTGAAGCGTTGATTACAACGGCTTCGGGCCTGGTGGTTGCTATCCCGGTGCAGGCTGCATACAACTTCTTTCTGTCAAAAATTGACAAGATCATCATCGATCTCCAGGAAAGTTCCAATCAATTTGTCGATGACCTGATTCAGTTGGGCTACGGCAAGGAGGACTAAGACATGGCCCTTCAGCGACGCGAAAAATCTTCACCTGAAATCCCCACCGGATCTATGGCAGATATCGTGTTTTTGTTGCTGGTATTTTTCTTGGTGACAACCACGATGAACCAGGATAAGGGTATTGGTATGCATTTGCCCCCGGCAGGCGAGTCCAAGAAAATCCAGAAGAAAAATATTTGCAATGTCTGGGTCAATGTCAATGGGGATATTCTCATCAATTTGGAACAAGGTGTACCGCTGAATATGCTTCGAGCAGATATTGAGCAGCGATTGGCGCAAAATGAGAAGCTGATCGTTTCATTAAAGGCCGACGAAGAAACGCCCTATGAAAAATTTATCGATGTGCTCGACGAAATTAAATTATCAGGGGCAGACAAAATTTCGCTCGCCTCGCCCAGTGAGTGAGTTGAGGAGGTTCTCATGAATTTTAAGAAAAAGGGTGGTGTCTCACACAGTATCCCAACCGGGTCTATGGCCGACATTACTTTTTTGCTGCTCATTTTCTTTATGGTCTCTACGGTTTTTGTCCGCTACCGCGTGACGGGCATTATTATGCCCAAGGCTGAAAAAATCGAAGAGCTTAAGAAACGTCGTCACATCAACTATTTATGGGTTTCTGCTGATCGCAAGATATATATTGACGACAAGTTGGCGAATCTCGATCAAGTAGCCGGGATTTTTTATGAGCGCCGCGTCAAAGATCCCCGTATGGTTGTGTCACTCAAATGTGACTATCGCGCGCCTTATGGATTGATCAGCAGAGTGATGGAAGAATTGCGCGAGGCCGATGCGTTGCGCATCAACTTTGCGACTAACCGAGAGGGGTAAGCTATGGCAATGATTCGAGAAAAAGCACCAGAAGCCGATTTGCGACAAAGGTATAATAAGGTTTTTGGATATTGCACGTTGATCACGTTTGTCCTGCATACCGCCGTGGCTGTGATTTTTCCAACTTTTGAAGCCTCTGCAAGTGATCGCAAGAAGAAACAGATTATTATCGAAAATGTAGATATTCCAGAAACCCAGCAGATCAAACGTCCGCCACCGCCTCCGCGGCCTGCTGTGCCGATTGAGACAGAGAGCGACGATGTGCCCGACGATGTGACGATTGAGAGTACAGATCTCGATTTTGACGATGCAATGGTCGATATGCCACCGCCGCCACCGCCGGGTTCACAAGAGGAAGAAGAAGAAATTTTCGAGTTTTTCATGGTTGAACAAAAACCAAAAGTCGTAAAGCAGGTGAACCCCAAATATCCGGAAATCGCCCGCAAAGCCGGGTTGACTGGAAAAGTGTTTTTGAAGTTTTTGGTCGATAAGAGTGGTCGGGTGAGCAATGTGACCGTTCTCAGAGGTCAAGAAATTTTCCGGCAAGCAGCGATTGATGCCGTTCTGCAATTCAGGTTTGAACCAGCCCAACAAAATGACAAGCCGGTTTCTGTATGGATGACACAGCCGATGTCTTTCCGTCTGAATTGAGGTGGTAATTTTATGATTAAAAGGCCATTGTGCAGCGCGTACAATGGCCTTTTTTGTGTAAATATGTAAACAATACTTGACATATACGCCGAAATTTTACAATATATATTGCCTAATCCGAATTTTAAGTCTTTGTAAAGGTTCAAAATAGAGGAGATTTTCCATGCACACGCGTTCCTTCTTTGCGATGCTTTCATTGTCTGTGTTAATGGCCAGTTCTGCCCTCGCACAGGGAGTGAGCCCCGAATCCGCTGAAAAGTATAATGCTGGACAGGAATTATTCAAGAAACGACAGTTTCAAAGAGCACTTGTATCCTTTGAAGAGGCTGTAAAGATCGATGGTAAAAACGCGCAGGCATATCGCGCGATGGGCACGACATACAAAAAGTTGCGCAATTACAAAAAGGCTATTGAAGCTTATCAAATGGCGACTTCAATTAAGTCGGATTATGCAGCCGCTTATTTTGAGATGGGCGAATTGCAATTTCAGACCAAAGACTATAAAGGTGCCCAGGCCAGCATACAAAAGGTGATGACGATTGATCCCAGCTTTGAAGCAGATAAAACACGGGAGATATTGAAGAACGCCTATCTTCAAGAGGGCACCACATTGTTCAGGCGGCGCAATTACAAGGATGCTGCGGCTCAGTATGAAAGTGCCACGCAAGTCGATCCTTCGGATGCGACCGTATTTTACTATTTGGGATTGGCACATAAAAGTGCGCGCAGTGTAAATGCCGCACGCGAAGCGCTTGAGACTGCTATTGAACTGAATCCTAACTATGGCAAAGCACATCGCGTTTTGGGAGATCTCTTCAAGGCGACAGGAAAAAATAGCAGCGCAGCGAGGGCGTACTTAAAGGCGATTCAAGCCGACGCAAAAGATACGAGGTCTCGCTTGAGCCTGGCTTTGGTCTATCAGGCGATGAAACAAAATAGCAAAGCGATTTCCGTGCTTTCAAAGGCGGCACAGGTTGATCCCAAAAATGCAACGGTTCACACAGCACTTGGCAAGGCTTATGCAGATGGCAAACAGTACACAAATTCTATTGCTTCCTACAAAAGGGCACTGGGCATTAAGAGTACCTCCGAGGTGAATTATCGGATAGCCGTGCCTTATTTTGAACTCAAGCAATATCAAAATGCCATTGCTCACGCCAACAAAGCTCTGTCTTCATCTAAATGGAAAGTATCCGCCAATGTCATTCTGGGCGATTGTTATCGAGAGCTTGGTCAAAAAGAAAGAGCGATTGCACGCTACAAAGAAGGTGCTAAAGACCGTCGATACAAGAAATATTGCGAAGATCAGATAGATCGCATTCTCAATCCAATGGGCGGTGGAGAAGAAGAGGCACAGTAAGCAGTGCAGTGATTTGTGTTAAAAATGAAAAGGGACTCTTTTTGAGTCCCTTTTTTTGTAGGAGAATCCTCTTTTTGTGAAAAAAGACACTTTTTTGTATATCAATGCCTTTTTAATGGATTGTTGTTTTGCCATTGTGGGCGTTTGCGTGCCATTGCACGCCCTGCATTTTGGTGCGACTTATGACGATCTCGGCTGGATAAATACCAGCGGTGCATTTGCTTATACTCTGACCAGTCTCGTGTCGGGCCGCCTTGCAGATCGAATGGGTTATCGCCTGGTTATGACTGTTGGATGTGTTTTTCTCGCGCTGGCATTTGTGGGATATATCGGTGTCAATCGCATCTGGCACTTTATTTGGCTTTCTGTGCTTACGGCGGTTGCCATTGCACATTATTGGCCCCCGATGCAAGCCTATCTTGGGCGTGGAAAATCGCGAGATATGCTGTTACCCGCGTTGGGGAGATTCAATGTGGCGTGGACATTGGGTGTGTGTATTGGTCCGGCCGCAGGTGGTGAGTTGTTTGAATTTCACCCTTTTAGCGGATTTATTCTGAGTGGTTTTTTGGTCGTTTTGTTATTTGCCGGTTTGCTCTTTGTTCCGATTGTGGAATCGGATCCTGATGTTGTAAATAGACGGTCAGTTGCCGCAACGTCGGGACATTTTTTGCCGCTTGCATTGCTGGCCAATTTTGCAACGTTTTTTGCTATTGGTCTTGTGCGCGCGCTGTTTCCAAAGTTGGCGACAGACCTCGACATTTCACCGAGTCTGCTGGGGTATTTGCTCGCGCTGATCGCTTTGACCCAACTTGCAGTTTTTTATTTTATGTCGCGGACAGATAGATGGCAATTTCGCCTGTCACCCATTATTTTTGCTCAGCTTTTGGCCGCTTTTGGTCTCGGTTTGATTGGGATAGGTACACAGCCGATTGTTTTTGCATGTGGTTTTTTGCTGTTGGGTGGGCTTATTGGGGTGACGTTTACGGCGAGTATTTTTTACAGTTTATACGCCGAAGGTCCAGGAGGTCGTCGCACGGGTGTTCACGAAGCGATTGTGGGGAGTGGATTTTTATTTGGTCCCCTTCTCGGCGGTCTTGTTGCCGAGCATTTCAATGCGCGATTGCCCTATCTGATGGGTAGTATGGTTATTCTGATGACGATAGGTATTCAGTTGTTTATCCATAAAATGAAAGCGCCCAGAGGGTTTGTGCCACAGGCGGGCGATTAGTTTTCAATCTGTGTGGAGGATGAATTTGAAAAAGCGTTTTAGTAAAGCCGAGAAAGCCGAAAGAATTGCCGAGATTTTGGACGAATTGTATCCCGATCCCGAAGCATCGCTGAGACACGGGAGTGCTTATACCCTGCTGGTCGCTGTGTTGTTGTCGGCGCAGTGTACCGATGTGCGGGTCAATCAGGTGACGCCGGTTTTATTTGCCAGGGCAGATACGCCAGAGAAAATGATTGCACTGTCGGTTGAAGAAATCGAAGGTATTATCCGTCCGTGTGGGTTGGCGCCTCGAAAAGCGCAGGCGATTTTTGATTTGTCCCGTATTTTACTGGATAAACACGATGGCGAGGTGCCCCAATCTTATGAAGATTTGGAAGCATTGCCCGGCGTGGGACACAAGACGGCGTCGGTGGTGATGGCTCAGGCTTTTGACGTGCCAGCATTTCCCGTGGATACGCATATTCATCGTCTCGCCTACCGATGGGGATTGTCCAATGGCAAAAATGTGGTGCAGACCGAGCGCGATTTAAAACGCATTTTCCCCGCGGAAATTTGGAATAAGTTGCATTTGCAGATTATTTTTTTTGGACGAGAATATTGCCCTGCGAGAGGGCATGACCCCCATCAATGCCGCATTTGTAGTGTGTATGGACGCAGGAGTTTGCTTTGAGAGACAGGAGGTGGAAGTGAAGATTCGAGCGGTTTCGATTTCGGTTTTTGAGTTGCCTGCCAATACGGGGCGGTTTCGGATGGAACAAACCGGTCGTGGTGCCCGCAAGCGATGGGCAAAGCGGGGTGCGGGTAAATCGGCAGAGCATATACATGTTTTGCATGTAAAGACAGACGAAGACATTGAAGGGGTGTGTACAGTGGGGGATGCGCGGTACACGACGATGCGTCCTGAAGATCTGGAGCAATTGCGGTTGCTGGCGATTGGTGAAGATCCTTTTGATCGGGAGCGGCTTGCTGAAAAATTACACAAGGCAACGCGCGGCATGTTCACGCGACCCGGATGGTTTGGCGCTTTTGACAATTGTTTGTGGGATATTGCTGGCAAAGTTGCGGGGCTGCCCGTTTACAGTCTGATTGGTCGGGCGCGGTCTTCCTGTGCGGCTTATTACAATTTTAGAAGTGGCTCACAAGAGGAGGCTGTAGCCGATGCTGTAAAGGCAGTGGAACGGGGATTTTTGGCTGTAAAAGATCACTTTGGAGGTACGGCAGATGAGAATATCGCGTGTTTTCAGGCTGTGCGCGATGCGGTTGGGCGTGATGTCGATATTTTGCACGATGCCGCAGGGTGTGATTATACGTTGCAAGATGCGATTCGGGTGGGTAAGACTCTGGAGGCGTTGCGGTTTGGGTGGTTTGAAGAGCCTTTGGCAGATCGAGATCAAAAGGGCTTGCAGCGTTTGTGCGCCGCGCTGGATATTCCCATTTTAGCTCCTGAGACTTTGATGCACGATGTGGATTTGAGTGCGCAATGGATTATTTCCGGGGC
>JAJEAX010000195.1 GCA_022822565.1 Candidatus Latescibacterota bacterium | reverse complement strand
CACGGGGATTCGCGCATTACCCGCAGTGCTTATGTGAATGCAGATTATGTGCGTCTTATGCAAATTGCACACGGCGAGTCGTGGCCCCAGCTCGAGCGCGATGCTGGCGTTCAGCTTATCTATCCCACGCCGGGCTGTTTTTTTGGTCCGCCTGAGGGGAAGTACTCGAGCTATGCCGAGGCTGTGACAGAGGTGGGTGTGGATGTTGAAACCCTCACGCCTGAAGAGGGCCGAAAGCGCTTTCCGGTTTTTCGCTTTGATAATGCTGCGGGTGTTCTCCACGATCGCACGGCCGGGCTTGTGGCTGCCGCGCAGGCTGTTCAGTCTCTTATCGATCTGATTCGCAGGCAGGGTGGGGAGATCCGTGAGAATACGACTGTGCAGGGCGTTGATATTACCCGGGATCCCCTTCGCGTTGAGACCTCTGCGGGGGATTTTGAGACGGAACGCCTGATTGTGACGGCTGGTCCCTGGGTGTCTCACTTGCTTCCGGTTCTCAAATCGCGCGTTGCCGTGGCGCGCCAGACGGTTGGTTATTTCCAGCTTGAGGGGTCGCGGGAGGAATTTCAACCTGGGGCTTTTCCGGTTTGGGGTTATCTTCTGCGCCAGGGCGATATGGGTTATTACGGTCTTCCGCAATTTGGACGCGATGGGATCAAGCTGGCCAAACATATTGTCAGCGGCGTTGACGACGATCCCGACGATGTGCCCACGCAGATGCCAGAGGATGCCATTGACGATCTCCGCATATTTATTAAAGAGCAATTTGTTCCGCCTGTTGCGCGTTTTCTCGATTGGGAGACCTGTCTTTATACCAATACGGGTACTGAGGACTTTATTCTGGATATCCATCCGGATAATCCCAATGTGGTTATCGGCGCGGGCTTTTCTGGACACGGTTTTAAGTTCGGGCCGCTCACGGGGCGCATTTTGTCTGAACTGAGTCTCAATGGCAAGACGTCAATACCCGAATTTGAGGCGGCGAGGGCTATGTTCGAGGTCCCATTGGATGACAAAGCTATTAAAGATTTACGTCGTGCAGAACAAGACAGAGAACAAGGAAATAAAGACGCCTATATTGATTTGGATGAGTTGTAATGTTTTTAATTTACCGACGTGCAGTGCGATTCTCTATCGCGCTTCTAACCGTCCTGCTCTCCGCGCCGTCATCCGCCTATGACCGTGACCGCTGGGAAAATTTTACCAGCATGAATTACGTCACGTCTATAGCGGAAAGCCCGACGGTCATTTTCGTGGCGACGACCGGAGGGATTCGCCGCTATGACCGGTTTGCCAAGACATGGTTGAGCCCGGTGACAACTCGCGATGGTCTGCCCGATAACAGGGTGCAGCGGATTGCTTATGATAGCGATACGGGTGACCTGTGGTTTGAAACGCCTTCGGGTGTGGGCCGCTGGCTCACTGGTGTACAAAGCGTCATGCCGGGGGGCAGGCCTCCTGTACATCTCCACAATCCGCGGTCGGTTCCCCAAATTCCTCCGGTTTTTCCGCCTTTTGGGTATTATCTCGATGACCGTCAGGTCATAGGTCCCCGGCGCAATTATGCTATTACAGATGTGTTGATTGACTCCTGGCGCCACCTCTGGATCGCCACATGGGGGCTGGGTGTGGGGCAGGCCGAACTCATAGATGGTCAGCTTTCATTCCTCACTTATGGTCCGCTGGAAGAGAATGTCACTGCTATTGCACGCGATGGCGATGTTTTGTGGATTGGGGGCGCAGATACCTATCGCGCACCTGCGCGAGGTATTACCCGATATCGTCTTGATACAAATGTGTGGGAATATTTTGAAGCCAACCGCATCATCGGTCTCGACGATCCCCAGATTGTCACGATATTACCCGGGGGTGACAATGTGTGGTTTGGTACCCACAATGGCTTGATGCGGTATTACAGACGCACGGGGCAATGGTTTACTTATCGCGAAACCCGCCGCTGGGGACAGGTGCAGGCACTGGCTCGCGACGACAATATTCTCTGGATCGGATCGGACCGCGGTTTGGCAATGCTGGATATCAAAGCCGACTCGCTCGACTATGTGCAGGGTAGCGAATACGCGATTATCAATGCTATGGTTGCGGGTCCCGATTATATATGGGCAGGTACTGCGAGCGGTCTTTTTCAATGTGCCCGTGGGGATCGCACCTGGCGGCCAGTGGCCCATAATATTGCCAAACGAAGGATACGCGCGCTGGCTATGCACAACAATGATCTGTGGCTTGCTACTGCCGCCCCATCAGCAGTCGTGCGATACCGCCCGGGAGATGATACCTGGCGCGAGTATCCCCTCACTGAGATAGGCGGGAGAGACCGCGTCTCAATTGAGGCCGATAACAATGAAGTGTGGGTTGCCACGGGCGCAGGAGCCTTTCTTCTGGATGTGCCGCGCCACCTGTGGACGCATTACACGATGTACGATGGTCTCGCACACACGCGGGTACAGGTAGTTCTTCGAGATGGCGGATATGTCTGGTTTGGCACTGCTGAGGGGCTGAGTCGTTTTCGGAGGTGACACACGGACAGATTATAAGTTGCGTAACTATATTACAATAAATAACATTAGAATAACTTTCAGATGTAAAAAAATGCGTGACATCTGGCTTTAAATTTGTTACTTTTGACTTTCGCGGTATCCATATAAATCAACACATCAGTAGATTGGCAAGTCTAATGAACCTTCCGTTGGATCATACAACTATTTTCATTTTCTCTGCCAAAAATACACACCGTTGAATAGATTTGTTCGGCGGCTGTTCATACGCATCTGGCGTCTTGAGTAGCCGCTTTTCTTTGTTTGGAAATAGGCATTTATGAAACCTGCTCTTGGACTCATTGAAACGCTGGGTTTTGTCGGCGTTACCGAAGCGGCCGATGCAGCAACTAAAGCAGCGGCCGTTGAGTTGTCTGCTGTTGAACAAATAGATGGTGGTATTATTTCGATTCGCGTTTTAGGCGATGTTGGCGCGGTGCAGGCTGCGGTTGAAGCCGGTGTGCAGGCGGCGCAACAGGTGGGCACTCTGGTGGCACATCACGTGATCCCGAATCCACACGAGGACCTCGTCGATGTTTTTGGGTTGATGGAAAACACGGGTGAAACGAACGAAATAGACGAAACGGATCTCGAAAGTCTGCCAGTACATCGCCTGCGCCAGATCGCTCGTGAAACGCCGGGCATTGCGATTCAAGGGCGGGAAATTTCCCGCGCAAATCGAGCGCAATTGCTATCCGAACTTCGCAAGGCAAACAGAAATCAAACTGACGCTTAATGCTGGAGCAAATACAATGAACACCGAAACTCTTTGGGAAAGAATCAAGCAAGGTCTTCGCGATGGCGCGGCTACAGCAGCGGAAAAAGCCGAGTATTTGGGCAAACTCGGTCGCGCACGTCTCGATATTGCGCGCACCCGCCACGCCATTCACGATGCATTTACTGAGCTTGGCGGACAAATATACGATGAGCTCAAAGATCATGAAGCCGCCATTGAGGCACAAACTGAGGCGGTTCAAGATCACATCGCGACCATTAACAAACTCGAAGAGCAATTGCAAAATCAGGAAGCGGAATTCAAAGTATTACAAGAGGCAGACAGAGAAGCGTAGAAACTTCTTCTGGCCCCACCAGAAGTTAGAAGCCCGTTGCCGTGTCGAGAAAGGGATGGGATTTGGCACTGGCAATCGGGTAAAAATAGGAGGTATTCATGTAAGATTCTCCCTTTGTTGTGCTAAGACCTTTGTCCTTTATCCTTGCAGGAGTTATCTACCTGCGCAAATCCCCTGTGCAAAGAAGGAGAGGTTGACGAAGTGCCAAGACTATCTAAAAGACCTTATGCTCGTGAAGACGAATCACTGGATCAGTATTTGCAGGAAATTGGCGAAGTCGCGTTGCTTACAGCAGATCAGGAAGTCGTGCTGGCCAAACGAATAAAAAAGGGCGATCAAGGTGCCCTGGAAGAATTGACCACAGCCAACCTGAGATTTGTGGTAAGCGTCGCTAAACAATACCAGAATCAGGGCCTTTCGATGGGCGACCTGATCAACGAAGGGAATCTTGGACTCATCAAAGCCGCCCAGCGTTTTGATGAAACTAAGGGTTTCAAATTTATTTCTTATGCCGTGTGGTGGATCCGACAGGCGATTTTACAGGCTCTTGCCGAGCAGTCTCGCATTGTTCGCCTGCCGCTGAATCGGGTTGGTGCGCTCCACAAAATCGGCAAGGCATCGAGCGGTCTCGAACAGGAGTATGGACGCGAACCCAGCCCGGGTGAAATTGCCGATGAACTCGGCATGAATGATTTTGAAGTGCGCGATACGCTCAAAATTTCGAGTCGGCATCTTTCTCTGGATGCGCCATTTAAAGATGGCGAAGACAACAATTTGCTCGATGTGCTTGAAGACGGTATGCAACCCCCACCCGACGACCCTCTTCTCGACGACGCACTCAGACGAGAAATAGAAAAAGCCCTCGCTACCCTTACCCCCCGTGAAGCCGAAGTCATTACACTTTATTTTGGCATCAATCGCGAACAGCCACTTACCCTCGAGGAGATTGGCGAACGTTTCGGATTGACTCGAGAGCGCGTGCGTCAGATTAAAGAGAAAGCACTTCGGCGATTGCGCCATACCTCGCGCAGCCGTCCGCTGAAATCTTATTTGCATTAATACGGACCGCTATTCCAATAGGCCACAAACGGGTTCGCCCGATGTGGCCTATTCTTTTTTCGGGAGAACTTTTGGTTTGCTGGGGTGTATAGTTTATTGCGTTTCACTTCTCCCATCTAACCGCTTCTTGACTCATTCTTCTATAACCTATACATTTGTCCGTCTAAATTTTTTTTATTTCAACCGGAGAATCACAAATGTCTAATCGACTTTTTATCTTTGCTCTGTTTTTACTTTCCACTGCTTGCACAAGCTTACCTCTGTCTAAGCCCGCGTCTGTTTTTGCTCAGGATGAAGCAGTGTCAGAGCCCGCGATGATAGGCGGTAGCGGGATGACAACCTGGATTTTGAAGGGGAATAAAATTTACTATCTAAAGTGGGATAGGGAATTTGAACAAGCACAGGTTTATGGTCCCCAGGAAATCGGCGGTGAGGATATCAAAGAAATTCTGCTGATGCAGAGTACGGGGGATTTTGCGTGGATACTGCGGGGTGACGATGTCTATTTTGTCGCTGCAAAACGCGAAGGTACGTTTGTGAGACTGGAAGTCGAGCGCCCCGAAGAACTCCCGGATTCAGAAGGGTCCGAGCCGGTTATGATGGCTGGTGGCGGGAGCCGAGCCTGGGTTTTGAAGGGCTATAGTCTCTTTTATCTCAAATGGGATCCCTCGTATGGAAATGTGCAGATTTATGGACCTGAAGACCTGCCTCCCAATGACTATGGTCCCTCCGAACCCGTTCTTATGCACGGTACAGGTAGCTCGGTATGGGTCTTGCGAGGCAATGACGTTTTTTATGTTACGGCCAGAGTTGATGGCACATTTGTCGATATTGAAATTGAGCGTCCCGAAGAACTTCCAGAGTAATAACCTATACTTGCGAGTAGAAACCTTATGAGCGAATTTGGACAGCGCAACAAGATCGTCGCTGGTCTGGTATTTTTTTTCACGACTATTATCTATCTCTCAACACTGGCACCTACTGTTGCATTTTGGGACTGTGGCGAGTTTATCACTACCGCTTATACTCTGGGCATTCCCCATCCCCCCGGCGCGCCGTTCTATACTTTGCTGGGGCGTATCTTTTCCATGTTGCCATTTGGGGAAATCGCTTTCCGCGTGAATCTCCTGTCGGCCGCTGCCGGTATTGCCACAGTAGTTTTCATCTATTTGTGTACTGTCCGTTTGCTCTGCACATGGCTCGACCGCGAGAATACCGTCCACCAAATCGCTATTTTGGTCGGTGGTGTGGTCGCTTCCCTCAGCACGGCCTTTTCTTTTTCTTTTTGGAATAATGCCATTGAAGCAGAAGTTTATGGCCTGTCGATGTGTATTACCATGCTGGCGGTGTGGGTGGCTCTGCGCTGGGATGATGCGCACAAAGACCACAATAGCGATCGCCTCTTGCTCTTTATTGCCTATCTTTTTGGACTTGGCGCGGGTGTACATCTTCAGTGTTTGCTCACCATTCCCGGTATTCTCATTCTGCTTTTTACCGATTTGATGGAAGATCGACCACTCAAGCATCAGGTGCTCGTGGTCGTAGGGCTTACTCTCTATCCCTTTTTGTCTATTGTTTTTCCCATTGGGGTCGCCGCACTCCTGACGGGTGCTGTTGTCATTGGGTTGCTCATTTTGAGACCCGAATGGCGCAATCCCCGATTCTGGATTTTGGGCGTTATTATCGGTGCGCTGGGTTTTTCCACGTATTTGGCCCTTTTTATTCGGTCGGGTCTCAATCCCATGATCGATATGAACGATCCCGAGACCTGGGAAAATTTCAAAGCATTTATGGGGCGTCAGCAATACGGAATCCACCTTGTTTTTCCACGCCGCGCCGAACCCTGGGCTTTTCAGTTTAATATTTTTGTCAAATATTTTCTTCAGCAGTTTCCGTTTTTCGATGGTATTTCCGCATATTTCCGCCGCGCCGTAGATGTTTACAGGGGTGCGTATGAAAGTATTCACTTTTCTTTGATTACACTCGCGCTCGGCATTGGCGGTGCTGTGTATCACCTGCGTAAAGATTGGAAACGCTTTGCTTCCCTTTTTGCCATGTTTGCCCTGATGGGTGTGGGTCTCGTGCTCTATCTCAATATGCCCGATCCAGAACCCCGCGAGCGCGAATATATCTTTGTGGGAGCTTATACATTTTTCGGTATCTGGATGGGTATTGGTGCCGCAGGTCTTATCGCTGAGGTAAAAAACAGATCGCTGGCGGTTCTTGTGGCGGCTCTCATGTTGCTGGTGCCATCGGGTATTCTGGTGAAAAATTATCACGTACACGATCGCACGGGCGATTTTGTGGCTTATGATTATGCCTATAATATTATGGCGACCTGTGAGGAAAATGCCATTTTGTTTACGAATGGGGATAACGATACGTATCCCCTGTGGTTCTTGCAGGGTGTTGAGGGTGTGCGAAACGATATTCAAATTGTCAATTTGAGTCTGATCAAGACGTCGTGGTACATTAAACAACTGAAAAGGCTCGGTATTGAAGTCGGTCTTGAAGATGATGAGATTGAAGGATTGCTCGGGGCTTATCCCTGGGACTACGACAGAGGCATAGAAGTGGCAGGTCTTAAACTCGAGGCGGGGGATCTCCCCATAATGGAGTATCCCACGGGTAGAGGCACGGTATCCGTCCTGGAACCCCATACTTTGATGATATGGCGCATTGTGAAACACAACTGGGAAAAGCGGCCCATTTATTTTGCCGTGACCGTGCCCGATATCAATATGGCGGGTTTGAAGCCCTATTTGTCTATGGAGGGTATGGCGTATAAACTGGTTGAGTCCCGTGGATACGAGCAGTTTGAGGAGGAAAAGATCAGACGCAATTTGCTCGAGGTCTATCGGTACACGGGCGTTGCGGATAGTACAGTTCACAAAGACCCGGTTGCTCGCCGCCTGCTCAGCAATTATTTGATTCTCTTTGACGGTCTTGTCCGCGCGTACATTCGGCTGGGTATGCACCAGGAGGCGTATGATGTTCTCGCCGAACTCGAAAAGCGCGTGCCTCCTTATGCGCTCGACAGCCCGGAAACATATTTGATTCTCTTCGATGGTCTTGTCCGTGCTTATAGACAACTGGATATGCACGAAAAAGCCTATGACGTTCTCGCCGAACTCGAAAAGCGTCTGCCCTCTTATGTGCTCGACAGTCCGGCAACACGGCAATTCGCGGGTGAACACTACCGCGTGCTGGCCATCCATTTTTACGAGTCGGGTGACATAACCCGTGCTGTCTCTTCGCTTGAGAATCTGCTCCGCCTGGGTCCGCCGCTTGAAAATCCCGAAGATATACGCAGGCTCATAGATCAATGGAAATTGGGGGCGACGTCGAGAGATGTAGATAGTGTGGGATCTGTTGTGCCTTGATTAAAAAAATGATGAAGGAGGAGATTGTTGCTACACTGTCGAGATAATTGGGTTGGTCCCAATGAACCAGACCGCAATGCGGAAAGGTTAGGAACTCATATTGACCAGAATGACAGACGATTGATCATCTTGGTGGAAGCTTTGGGAAGTAAGATTGATTGAGAGGGTGTTTTATGACAACAATTGTTACTTTTGCAACTAAAGATGTTATTGTGATGGGAGGCGACAGCCTTGGTACTGCCAGTCGAAATATGGTTGACATTGTTAAGCTATTCCAATACTTTGATGCCGAAACGGGACGCTTAAAAAAAGACAAAAATGATGAGCCATTACTATCTAATTTTTGGGATCACATTTATTTACATCGTGAAGACTTGCCTTATAGCCACATGACGCATGTAGATAAAATTTTTAAGTTGCATAAAAATATCGGCGTCGCAACTGCTGGTCTTATATCTATTGGTGATAGAACGTTAAAAAGTATCATTCAGGAGTTAATGACAGAGGGAATGTATCCATGCGAAGACGCCACAAAAGAGTTGGTCAATAAAATTCAGGAATATTACGAAACGGAATACTCAAATCTTAAAGTCAAACCTCCTATTGAGCTTCTTGTTGCTGGTTGGGATCAGAATGATAATCGCCCTAAAATCTACCGTGTAAACTTTCCTCCTGGTGATATTAAATCTGCCTTAAATGGGGGTTATGGCATATCATTTGGTGGGCAGTATCGAGAAATTGCCCGTCTTATTCATGGCACTGATGTTCACAATATGGATTTGATAGAAGGAAGGTATAAATCACTTTTAATGCGATTTGCAAACAAGCTACAGGAATCAAAACAAGATATAGTTTTACCAGATTTAGACGATTTTTGTGCAGAATACCGTATATTTGGATTAGAGAATCCCGACAATTCCAATAGTGACCTATGGAGACTTAATGGGTTCGATGCTAATTATAGCGATTTTTCGGATCAAAATGCTATAAATTGCGTATATTGGCTTATTGAACTCATGATCAGAGTACAAGAATTTGGGAATTCTATGCCTACGGTTGGTGGTGACATACATGTTGCAATCATTGACCGAAAGGATGGATTCAGGTTTATTTCTGAAGAATCTTATAATCTCCAGGGGCACATTACCCCAAAAGATTAAGGAGGCTTTTATGAAACCGCAAAAGAGTCTTTATCCTAATCCCGAAGAAGAAGAAAGGCTTAGAAAACTGTATCCTGATATTGGTTCAGTCCGTGCTCTTGACCCTCAGGCTCCCAGACAAATACGAAATCCCGAACCGACAGAGGAAGAAAAGAGAAGATTTATTGCGGAATGCGAAGCAAATTGAAAGGATATTATGACAAAATGGTTATGTCGGTTGATTAGATAAGTGAGACTTGAGGGAATTTCACCTCACAAAGATTGTAATGACAAAGGGATGCGAACCTATTCGCATTCCTTTTTTATTAGAAATTACTGCATCGCGGGAAAAAAGGCTGTTCATATTGATCTTGCGATTGTCATTGTGGCATGATTTTGAGCCGCAATGCATCGGAATAAAAGAAATAACTCAACCTGACGCGCCAATTCCAGCCATCAACCGCAACCTTCGCGTAAAAGTCGTCATTCCAAAAGGAGAAATAATTGCTACACTGTCGCAACAATTGAGATGGTCCCACCCCATAAAAACATAGAAAAATTACTTGAATTTTGATGAAAATACGTTACGTTTTTTCTTGATGTTATAGACGAATCCAGTCACGCCTGAAAACGATTTTAGATGCACAAAGAGAACCCTTGAATTGGGCAAATGAAAGTAGTTCGCTATTCCGTTGCCATCCAAATCTGAATAAGCGGCAATGGTCGCTACGCTAAAATCAATAGAGGACAAGATGGATCATACCCATATCGTTACAGCTAACGATTTGAATCGATACTCGGATACTCGAGACAGCGAGGCAGTTATCCCTGAATTGATCTATTTGCTTGTGAAACAATCGGTGCCGCCGCCCTATGATTGTCGCATTCCTTACGGGGATGCGGTTAATCAGCCGGGTTGGGATGGAATTGTCAAAATTGAAGAGTCGTTTCTCGGATTCGTCCCAGAAGGAAAATCGTATTGGGAGATTGGTACAGGGAGATATCCCCAAAAAAAAGCGACTGAGGTCTTCAGGGAAAGGACAGAGACAGAGGCGATTACTGAGGCAGAGCAATCACAGGCCTCATTTGTTTTTGTGACGCCACGATCTTCCGCTTCCGGTGGATGGAACGAGCCTGAACAGACAAAGTGGATAAACAATAGACAAGATAGTGGCTGGAAACAGATTCGCATTATCGACGGCGTTAAACTCGCCGATTGGGTAAGAGAGTTTCCTGCCATCGGCAGGTGGATGGCGCAAAAAATCGGCATTACTTCAAGTTTAGATGGAATTACTACTCCATCTGAGCACTGGGATCTGATACTTTCGCAAGGTGACAAAAGTGATCCGTTCTTACCTGCGAAGTTATTCACAGTAGGTCGCGACAATGTTTGCGAAGCCTTACAAACATTGTTTGAAGACACATCTCAAACGCCATTGCTATTGTTTGCCGAGAGCCGTCAAGATGTAGCCGATTTTGTTGCAGCATATCTTGAGACAATAGACCCAGAGATGGCACAAAACTACACCAACCGATGTCTTTACATCAAGGAAGAGGACGCCTGGCTAAGCGTCGTGGAGTTGCGAACACCACATGTATTGGTTGCTGATCCGCAGCTCGGGCTGGAGACCGATGCGGGATCCCACCTTCTGTCAAAAGCCCGGCATAAAGGACACGCTGTAATAATTCCACTATGTGGGGCTTGGTCAGGCGACAATCCCGAAATCATCAAACTACGAAGCCCGACTCAATCGCAGATTGAGGCAGTCCTCAAAGAAGCAGGGTATCCAGAGATTCGTGCTCAAGAACTGGCGAGAGCAGGAGGTGATAGCCTTTCCGCTCTGATGAGAAATTTACGGGGTCTTGGGACACTGCCTCCGTATGCGAACTGGAAGAATGCAGATCGGTTTGCACAAGCCGGGCTTGCTGGTAAATGGGATGCAAAAAATCAGGCGGATCGGTCTGCTTTGGAGATGTTGCAGGGAAAAGGATACGGGGAGTGGATCGAGACTCTGAGACCTGATGTAATTCGCTCGGACTCTCCCCTGATTCAATCCGATGAGAAGTGGCGGTTCGTTGCGCGTGGTGAAGCGTGGAACGCACTGGGCAATCGCATCACGGATGACGATCTGGATCGGCTTGAAGAGACAGCGGTTGCCGTGCTGGGAGAACGGGATCCACAATTCGACTTACGAAAAGAAGAGCGATACGCCGCCGCTATTCATAACAAAACCCTAAAACACTCCGGCCTTTTGAGAGCAGGTCTTGCTGAAACACTCGCATTGGTCGGGAGCCGGACAACAGCTCTCTCTTCTTGTTCACTTCATAAAGCTGCGAACACAGCTAATAGAGTTGTTCGACGCTTGCTGATCAACGCGAGTTGGGAGCGATGGGGTAGCCTGAATTCGCTCTTACCGCTACTTGCCGAAGCCGCTCCTGATGAGTTTCTCAAAGCGGTCGAATCGGCTCTGAAGGACCTTAACGACACCCCATTTCACGAGATTTTTTCTCAAGAAGGAAGTGGTAGTTTTGACGGCGGAACTTACATAAGTGGTCTTCTGTGGGCACTTGAAGGGTTGGCTTGGAACCCCGATTACCTGTCGCGAGTGGCACTGATCCTTGCCGATCTTGCATCAATTGACCCAGGTGGGAACTGGGGGAATCGTCCCGCCAATTCGTTAGCTACCATCTTTCTACCGTGGCTTGTGCAGACAATAGCCCCATTCGAGAAACGAAAGAATGCTGTTGAAACTGTACTCCGCGAACAACCGTTGGTCGGCTGGAATCTACTATTGGCTTTATTGCCGCATAATCGTGGCTTTGCTTTACCGTCTCATCATCCAACTTGGCGAGAATATATTCCTCGCGACTGGAAGAATAGTGTCCTCCGGAGCGAGTATTGGGAACAAATCACAGCCTACACTGAGCTTGCGATTGATCTCGCAAAGAAAGATACTGAGAAGTTAGGTGAACTGATAAACCGTCTGTCGGATTTGCCAGAGCCTGCTCAGGAGAGACTTCTCCACCATCTCACATCAGAAGAAGTTGTGTCATTACCTGAGGCTGAACACCTCCCAATTTGGGAGAAGCTCGATAGCATGGTGCGACAACACCGAAGATTCGCTGATGCTGATTGGGCACTCCCAGAGGAAGTAGTTAAAAAGATTGAAGAGACCGCGAAGGCGTTGGTACCGCACGATCCAGAGTTGAAGTATCACTATCTTTTTAGTGGTCGGGATTTCGATCTGTTCGACGAAAAAGGTAATTACGAAAAACAAAGAAAACGTCTCAACGAGGCCCGGCAAGTTGCCGTGAAAACTATCTTTGACGCGGGAGGTTTGCCTGCCGCACTGGCATTTGCACAAAGCGTATCGGCACCCCATGAGGTTGGGCAAGCTCTAGGTGTTATAGCCCCGAAGGAAGTAGAGGACGAGCTTCTACCATTACAACTGAATGCTGAAGATGAAACGATGAGGCAGGTTGTAGCCAGCTTCGTGTGGGCGCGATATCGAGAACTTAAGTGGAATTGGGTTGACGCTGTTCTCGAAAGAAATTGGAATGCAGAACAAAAGGCTACATTCTTCATGCTCTTGCCTTTTGAGGAAAAAGTCTGGAATCGGGTCGCTACACATTTGGGCAAACAAAATGAGAAGCTCTATTGGCAGGAGACGAGAGTAGGCTTTGACCAAAATCCGACGATTGCGATCCAAAAATTCCTCGAATATGGAAGAGCAAGTGCTGCTGTCAAGTGTATTGCTCAAACTACGGACGATGATGAGCAGTTCGATGCGTGTCTTGCTACGGAGGCACTTTTGGCCGTGCTTGAAGCTCCGTCGTCCGATGACCAGTTGGATCGCTACGAGACGGTCGAATTAATCGAACGCCTTCAAAAATCTCCAGATGCCGACCAGGATGCTTTATTTAAAATCGAATGGAACTTTTTGCTCTGGTTAGACCAGTTCTCCTCTGGTTCTCCAATTACACTTGAGAAACACCTTGCTTCAAATCCTGCTTTCTTTGCGGACCTTGTGAAGCTCATTTTTCGCTCGAAGAACGATAAGGAAAAAGTTATTGAACCAGACGAACAAAGACAGAACCTTGGCCGCAACGCATATACGCTACTAACGGAGTGGGAAGAGTGTCCTGGAACTCTGCCCGACGGTACACTGGATGTCGATGCCTTTAACACCTGGATAAATGAGGCCAGGAGAATTACTGAAGAGACAGGACATGAGAAGGTAGCACAACTTCAGATTGGTCATATATTAACACATGCACCCGCTGACCCTGATGGACTTTGGATTCACGAGGCTGTCGCCTCGGTATTGAATGGTAGGGATACGGAAGAGATGCGCTCGGGATTTACTACAGAGTTGTTTAACCAAAGAGGCGTTTATAGCCATACTGCTGGAAGAGAGGAACGCGAACTTGCACAGCTAAACCGCGATAAAGCTGAGGCTCTTGACGCTAAGGGCTATTCGCGTTTTGCGGCTGCTATGCGTGAATTTGCCGAAGGATATGAACGACAAGCTGAGCGTGAGGCTGAGCGTGATGTTTTTCACGATTAATTCAATTTTTTAAGAGAAAATATATGGACCGCGTAAACCTGTTTAATCCCTTTGATTCACGGTCCAGGCATCATGAAGATCGCTTGACCTGGGCATTTCTGGTATTTCTCAGATACGATTCGTTCTTACAGAACTTTCTGCGTGAACTGATAGAATTGCGGCTACCTCCCGAACTCCGGCATTACAACAATACCTGGGAACCAGTGAACGTCTCAACGCAGACTAAGTGGATTGAATCTTCTACCAGTCCCTTTGTTTCTGTTTTACTTACCGATAGCCTAATTCAAGAGACAATAAGGGTTGAGTGGTCAGATCGTGATCCCATATACGATGGGATTATTGAGTATCCAGGTCGCCTGACCTTGATCATCGAAAACAAACTTGCTCATGGTGATGTGTGGAGAAAGCAGTTGTCGCCGAACCGAAATTCGTTACGGGGTGATATTAACAATATCAGACTATATGATTCGGCGGTATGCCTAGAGTGGGCGGAAGTTCTGGAATGGGTGGTCAATTATGCCGACTCTAATCTCGCGTGTTTTTGTACCCGCGGAATTGCTCGTGATTTCTTGTCTTTCGTGGAAAATGTCCATCCTAAATTGACTCCCTATCGCACCTTTAAGCTCTGTGGTGAGAGACTTGAAGCACTACTTAGGCGGAAAAACATTCTAATATATGATTTGGTCAAGGTGTTAGGCCTAGAAAGCAGGGAGGATAATAACGGGGCCTATCTATTTCGCCCGGATAAAATTGCTGAGAGAATTATGATTCATGTGGAATCCGGAAAACTCAAGGTAGAGCTTGCCCCGGCAGATACTGTTGATCAGGCCTGCCGTTTTTTTGACGCCGTTGACAAGGACAAAGAGACTTTCCTCGCCCTGCAAGAGTCCGACGATTGGAAGGTCATGCCCAATCTCCATTTCTCCTTTGCGAGCAAGCACTTAATTTGGGCTGAAACCACCTGGGAAACACTTGAATACTTTGACTACTTTGCTGACGGGTATAGGTCGTTGTATGGGAAAATGGATCGGGACAAACTATTGTGCTTGGTCAAAGAATGGGAGCGCGAGTGTCTGATCAGTTCGGCTGATCGTGAGAAAATCGAAGCCGAGTTCAATAATACAAAACGGCAGAGCCTCAATGTCGTACCGGGATTCTTGGTCTCTCGGGAATGGGATCTCGATACAGTAATTGAGTTGGAGGAGCGGGAAGAAGATGAACTCGAAGAAGAAGGACTCAAGGAGCTTATCATTGATGCGCTCGCAGATCCCCTTGCAACGTGGGGAGAAACGCTTTCATAAGCGGAATGACAAAAAGCCTTCTGGATTGCGGCTCAAGCATGCCCCTGCATGCTTTAAGCAGGGGACCATGCCGCAATGACGGTTTTATTTATAGCACCTGCTTTGCTGATTATTGACTACTATCAATACTCCCACTGCTCATATACCCTTTTGGCAGGGATCTTGTTCTTCCATTGCCGCATCAGCATATAGCCCACGACAAATCCGGCGATGTGGGCGAACCAGGCGACGTCGTTTGTGTTGCTGGCACTTGAGGCATTGAGCAACTGAATGACAAACCATCCACCGAGTACGATTAGTGCTGGCACGCGAAGGACAAAATAAAATACGAGTACGAGAATTCGCGTGCCGGGAAATGCCGCCAGATATCCTCCCAAAATGCCCGCTATCGCGCCGCTGGCTCCCACCATTGGTATGGTGGATTCCGGTTCGGAAATCACATGTGATAGGGTTGCAATCACGCCGCAAAATAAATAGAAGAACAAGAATCGTGCACGTCCCAGTACGGCTTCTATATTGTTCCCAAAGATCCACAGATACAGCATGTTGCCGCCCAGATATAATATGCCGCCGTGCATAAACATCGACGATAATAGCGTGAGATATATCGGGAAGGGTGTGGGAGAAATCGCGTCAATGCCGTGTATTATTTCAAAGGGGATTGCCCCATATCGCGCGGTAAATACATGAAATCCTATGTCGCCCAATAACCACGCGTACACAAAGATGCCCACATTGGCCAGCAATATGCCGATCATCAATACGGGCACACTTCCCGAAGGGTGTTCGTCTTTGAGAGGGATCATCATAGCTATTTGATTCTGAATGTGGTGGTGCGCCGCGATTCATTGCCACAGATGTCGCGTACGATGACTTCCAGTTTGTGCAATCCGGGGGTCAGGGGTTTTCGCGGTTTGGCAAAGATGCGATTTTCTTCCGGATCATATTCTACAATCAGGGCTTTGCCATCGATGTGCATCACCATATCCTCCTCTCGCCAAATACCCGAAGATGTATCCCACACAGAAGCTGCAACCCTGGGTTGGCGCTGTGTGCGTACGGTGCCGTTGGCGGGGGTTATGCTGGCAATTCTGGGGGGTACAGTGTCGGCGAGCAATGCAAATACGCCAAAGTTTCGTACGTTTCCCGTTATAGCACCTATCTTTGAATTGCGTTCCTTATCGACAAAAGTCCAGCTATTTCTTCTATTCCATTTGTAGATGCCGAGTTTGTCTATATCGGGATGATCAGGGGGGTAGGTAAACGCGATCTCCGCCCCTTTGAATGCCACATCTCCGGGCATGATCCGAAACGCGGTTCCCACCATGCGTTTGTCCTTTATTTGGTTTTCGGCCACGATGCGTCCAAACAGGGTTTCGTAAACGCCCTCTTTCTCAAATCGCACCCGCACCAGTCCGTCATCCGAGCGCATTTCTCCGCCATCCTGGGTGATGGTTTGCTGGGTGATCCGCAGTGTCTGTGTTTGTCCAGCTGTTTCAATTTGCAGGTCTATGTCGTCGGCGTGCTTTTCATCAAATGGTATGACAACTTGATATGTTTTTAAACCTGTTTGCTGAACTGCGAGGGATCGCGTCCATTGTTTGGAAAATTGTGCTCGCACGGTTGGCGTTTCTGATAGGGTCTGATTGGTTGAGATGTCGATAACTGCAAAGGTGGGGAAATACGATGTTTTGCAGGTTATTTTCGGGTTGTGCTGTGGTGCGTTTTTAGAGGGAAATATTCTATCCGCGTTCTGCACCCGCAGAAATACGACTGCTGTTGCGCGATTTCCCTTTATGTCTTCAGCAATAGTCTGCAGGCGATGTACGCCCGGCGAGAGTTCATGCCCTGTACCATCGGCATTTATCCCCGCAAATAATACGCCTGATCCCACTTTGTAATCGCCGTAAAAAGGCAGGCGGTTGCCGGGTTTGCGATACAGGCTGTGAAATCGCCCCAGGCCGCGACGGCTCATATAAAAATCATAGGCGAGTTCTCCGTGGCGCGTTACGTCGTATCCAAACAGCCCACAGGTCTTTTGAAATATCTCTTCGCCATTTATCAGGAGTCGTATGCGATAAGGGGCCAATCGATTTGTTAGTTGCGAGTCATTTGCGCGGTCAAATACTTTTAAGCCCACACCAATGCGACCCCAGACTGCTATGGTATCGGGATGTGTGAAGACTTTTTTTGCTGTACGATAGGCGAGGCGATATGACACGGGTTTGTGTTCGCCTTTGACCCGGGCATTTGCGTTTAAGGGCGCGAGGCCGATTGCCTGTATGGTTGGGGGAAGTGTGTCTTTGATATCAAATCCATGGAGCAGGGGATTTATGGGGCGGTGTTTCGCGTCGCGCAATTCGAAATGCAGATGCGGTACGCCGATGCCCGTGCTGCCCGAATATCCCACTATTTCTCCGCGCTTGACGGGGATTTGATCGGGGCGAAAATACAGATTTACGCTGTATGTCCCGCGGCGGTCTTGCTCTTGCTGGACGTATTTTTCAATGCGTTTGGAGAATCCCGATAAGTGCGCCCAGAGTGCGAACTTGCCGTTGTCGAGTTGAACATATACCACCCGGCCATATCCCCAGGGCGATGTGCGGATCCGCCAGACGTACCCATCGGCAATCGCTGTTACGGGATATCCTTCTTTGCCCCATGTTTTCAAGTCGATTGCCGCGTGCAATCGCCCGCCCCGATATTCGCCAAAGGTCGATGTCAATGCCGGAGGGGCATTCATGGGCCAGTGATAGTTTTCTGTGTGTGCAGTTGTGAGGAGGGATAGGATAATATAAGTTATGGCAGATATGCGGAGCATAAAAAACCAGGAATTAGGGATTGGGTTTAATTTTTGTCGCATTGAGTATAGGGCTTTTGCTCACCCTCGTCAAGAAGCTGAATAGGCTTGCATTTATAGAAAAAAACTTGCCAGTACAAAGTCTAACAAGTAGATTACAAAACTGGTGTGGCTGGGTGGCATCCTGTACAATCCTGTCAATCCTGTTAATCCTGATCCTATCTGGAGGAGAAGTCCCAATGCTCGCTCAAATGCGTAGTGCTACTTTTATCAAGGCGATGATGATTATTGTTGCGGTTGCTTTTGTCGGCCTTATGGTGTTTGAATGGGGTGCTGATTTTAGCAGTCGGGGTTTTGCCGCTGTTGGTGATAATGTCGGTTCTGTGAATGGTCAGGACATTTCTGTGAAGCAGTTTGAAGCCGAAGTCCAAAATGACCTTCAGCAGGCCAGGACGCGTGGCAATCAAGATCCCGATGTGAGCCAGATTATTTCTCAAACCTGGGAGCGCGTGGTTACGCAAACCCTGTTTGGGCAACAAATTGAGAAGTACGGCATTGTCGTTACCGATGCTGAGGTCGATCATATCAATCGCACACAGCCCGCCGAGTGGATACAACAACAAGAATTTTTCCAGACCGATGGTACTTTTGACCCCGCTAAATACAACCAATTTCTCGACGATCCCGGCACTTACAGCGACCCTCGAATGAAGCAATTTGTTCTGTTTGCCGAAGAGAATGCGCGAAGTCAGTTGCTTTCCCAAAAGCTCGAAACGCTTATTGTAGGTTCGGTGAAAGTCTCCGATGCGGAGGTTGAGAAAGCGTATATTGAACAGAACGAAAAAGTGCGCGTGTCTTATATTGGGTTTGATGCCAACGCCATTCCCGATTCGCTCGCGCTGGTCGCCGATACTGAGATTCAAACTTATTACGAAGGCCATCGGGATGAATATCAGGAAGACGCCGCCGTGCGCGTCGCTTTTGTTTCTTTGCCGAAAGCAGCGACCGCACGCGATGAAGCCGAAGCCAAAGCCGAGATTGATCGGGTTTTCGCCGAAGCCAAAGCCGGTGATGATTTTGCCGAACTCGCCAGGGCGTATTCCGATGGGCCAAGTGGCCCGCGCGGTGGCGATCTCGGCTTCTTTGGCCGGGGGCGCATGGTCAAGCCTTTTGAAGATGCGGCTTTCGCGCTCAATGCGGGAGAAATATCTGATCCGGTCAAAACTCAGTTTGGCTGGCATGTTATTAAGGTGGAGGAGACGAGAGGCGCGGCTGATAGTCTCGAGGTTCACGCGCGGCACATTCTCATTGAGGTGCGCCCCGGGCGCGATACGCTCGACAGTTTGCGCGTGCTCGCCGAAGAGTTTGCAGAAATAGCCGAGGATGTCGGGTTTGACTCAGCTATCAACCAGAGGGATTTGCAGAGTCAGGACTCGGAGTTTATTACCGCTGGTAGCTTTTTCCCACTGCTGGGCAATAGCACGTCGGGGCTGGTGAACAAATTTTTGCGCGGTTCTCCCGGCGATGTTTCCAGTGTTTATGAAAATGATCAGGGCATCCATGTGTTCGCTTTGCGAGAGATCCGCGAGGCGGGTCCCCGGCCTTTGGATGAGGTTAAACCGCAGATTGAGGCGAGTCTGAAAACGAAAAAGAAGGTCGAGGTTGCAGCTGGTCGGTTGACCGAGGTGATGGGGCAGATCAAGACGGGCAAATCACTCGAGGAGGCGGCCGAGTTTTTCAATCTCACGGTTCAGACACCGCAGTCTTTTGCGCGCACGGGGTTTGTTCCCAGTGTGGGCAGTCGCAATGCTTTTGTGGGCGCGGCATTTCGTTTGTCAACGGGGCAGACGAGTGAGATCGTCAAAACTGATCGCGGGGCTTATATTTTGCGCGTGGAGGAAAGACAATCTGTTGATAAGACGGGTTTAGAGTCGGCAAAAGGGACGTTGTTGCAGCAGGTACTTTCGCAAAAACGCCAGGAGGTTTTCACTGCCTGGTTTGCAGATTTGAGAGAGAATGCCGATATTGTCGATTACCGTCACTTCTTCTACTCCGATTATTAGAGGACCGAACACGTGATTCGCCTTGCCCTATCGCAAATTAATGTCACCGTTGGTGATCTTGCGGGCAACCGTGATAAAATTCTCGACCATATTCACAGGGCACGCGATTTGGGGGCGCATATTGTCGTTTTTCCCGAACTCGCGATCCCGGGCTACCCGCCCGAGGATTTGCTTTTTAAGCCCCGGTTTATCCAATCCAATCTCGATGTGTTGAATGAACTCGTTCGGGCGACGCAGGGTGTTGCTGCGGTTTTTGGATTTGTGGACCGTCACGACGATATCTACAATGCCGCAGCGATTGCTTGCGATGGGCGTTTGATCGATGTTTATCACAAGACCTATTTGCCCAATTACGGCGTCTTTGACGAAGACCGCTACTTCCAATCTGGCAAGACTGCGGGGGTGTATCGCCTCAATGGCATCACGTTTGGGGTTACCATCTGCGAAGATATCTGGTATCCCGGCGGTCCCGCTCGGGAGCAAGCACTTGCCGGCGATGCCGAGGTGCTCATCAATATTTCTTCCTCTCCTTTCCACGATGGCAAAGAGTTGTTGCGCGAGCAGATGATTGCTACGCGTGCGACTGATAATAGTGCTGTTCTGGCTTTTTGCAATCTCGTCGGCGGGCAGGATGAGTTGATTTTTGATGGGGGTAGCCTGATTGTCGATCAGGAGGGGCGCATTATTGCGCGGTCTCCCCGGTTTGAGGAAGATCTCCTGATGGCGGATGTTGATGTTGAGGCTGTTTTTCGCAACCGCCTGCACGATTCGCGTCGGCGCAAGGAGAAGCGCGATGTTTCTTCTCCGGTCGCTATTGATCTGCCCGATCTGAAACCCAAAGCTGTATGTCTTTCTCCGTCTGAGAGACCGGATTTTCCGCGTCCTGATGAGCGTTTGAAAAATATTTACGATGCGCTTGTTCTGGGTACGCGCGATTATGTTGTGAAGAATGGGTTCGAGAAGGTTTTTATCGGGTTATCCGGCGGGATCGACTCGGCGCTTGTCACGGCTGTTGCACACGATGCGCTGGGGAGAGAGAATGTGGTGTGTGTGACGATGCCCACTCAATTTTCTTCAGAGGGCACGTTTAACGATGCCCTGCAGATGGCGGGGAATCTCGATATTCGCATTTTGACGTTGCCGATTCAAAAGTTGTTTGACCAGTATCTCGGTCTTCTTGCCGATGAGTTTGGCGATTTGCCTTCTGATACGGCAGAGGAAAATATCCAGCCGCGCATTCGGGGTACTTTGCTGATGGCGCTTGCCAATAAGTTCCGCGCGCTCGTGCTGGC
>JAJEAX010000353.1 GCA_022822565.1 Candidatus Latescibacterota bacterium | reverse complement strand
CGATACAGATGCAGAGGTGATGAAGCGCGCCATTGGTTTGGCAATGGTGGTATTGGCAATTGTTTTGCAGTTGCGACCGGGTAATCCTTTCCGACATGACGCATTGACCTGTGGAGGGGTGGGTATGTTCAGCGGTTTTTTATCCTCCAGTATCGGCGTATCTGGACCGCCTATCGTTCTGTTTGGGCTGAAACAGCGCTGGCCGCAGGCGATGATGCGCGCAACGCTGTTGACCTGTTTTTTGTGTACTTCTACGTTGAGTCTCTGTGTGTTGTGGGCAGTGGGGGTGTTGACGCACGAGAGTTTGCAATTCGTCCTATGGGGTGCGCCGGGTTTGATTTTGGGATTTTTGACCGCGACTTATCTCCGCGCACGGGTTCACCAGGTGGCGGTGTTTCGCTGGATTTCGATTGGTATGGTGATGGCAGGCGGATTGGCCGCGGCGATTTTTTGATGATGGCAAGTGCGTGCCTGTCAGTTGATTAAACTCAACGGCCTGTTGATTGGTCAGGCACGCTATTTATTTTATCTTTATCCTCGACTTTTTCCTCTTCAACCGAATAAGAGAAATATGTATGCGCGATATAGATACAACCATTCGCAACTTGATGTCAGAGCGCATTTTACTGCTCGATGGGGCGATGGCGACGGTGATTCAGGCTTATGATCTGGACGAGCAGGCGTTTCGAGGCGATGGCTTTGCCGATCATCCCAGTGATGTGAAGGATGGAAGTGGGTGTGGGACCGCGTGCGGGTGCTGTGGTGATGACTTTACCGACCATCCCAGTGATCTGAAGGGGTGTATCGATCTCTTGTGCCTGACACAGCCACATTTAATTGCAGATGTCCATCGGCGATTTTTGGATGCTGGAGCAGATATTATCGAAACGAATACGTTTAATGCCACGCCGATCTCAATGGCGGAGTATCAGCTTCAGGACCGGGTTTACGATCTGAATGTGGCAGCCGCTCGCGTTGCGCGACAAGCAGCGGATGAGGTAACAAGACAAAATCCGAACAAGCCGCGATTTGTTGCGGGTGCTCTGGGACCAACGAGTTGTACGCTTACGCTGTCGCCCAATGTGAATGACCCGGCTTTTCGCACGCACACCTTTGAAGAGGTGGTCAATGGGTATTACGCACAGGTTGAAGGTTTGATGGCAGGGGGAGTGGATATACTCCTGGTGGAGACGGTGTTTGATACACTTACCGCCAAAGCCGCACTATTTGCCGTGTCGCGTTATTTTTCAGATCACGGCGTGAAAGTGCCCGTGATGATTTCTGGCACAGTGACCGATCAAAGTGGACGCACGTTGTCCGGTCAGACGATAGAGGCATTCTGGTTGTCGGTGGCGCACGCACAGCCCTTGAGCGTGGGGATTAACTGCGCCCTCGGTGCGCGGGAAATGCGGCCTTATGTGGAGGCTTTGTCGCATTTTGCACCGGCATTTATGAGTTGTTATCCCAATGCGGGCTTGCCCAATGAGTTTGGGGAATACGACGATTCTCCGGGACACATGGCGGATATTTTGGGCGATTTTGCCGCGCAGGGGTGGCTCAATATTGTGGGCGGATGTTGTGGTACCACGCCCGAACATATCGCTGCGATTGCCGAGGCTGTATCCGATAAGGCACCGAGAAAAATTCCCGAGCTTTCTTCTGTGTCGCGCTTTAGCGGTTTGGAGCCGATGATTATTTATCCGGATTCCAATTTTATTATGATTGGCGAGCGCACCAATGTAACGGGGTCGCGACGTTTTGCGCGGTTGATCAAAACGGGTGATTATGCTGCGGCACTGGCAGTTGCGCGGGAGCAGGTGGCTGGTGGCGCGAATATGATCGATGTCAATATGGACGAGGGGTTGCTCGATTCAAAAGATGCTATGGCGACGTTTTTGAAGCTGATCGCGGGCGAACCCGATATTGCGCGCGTGCCAATTGTGATTGACAGTTCCGATTTTGAGGTGATTGAGGCGGGGTTGAAATGCGTGCAGGGCAAGGCGATTGTCAATTCCATCAGTTTGAAAGAGGGCGAGGCCGTTTTTAAGTCGCAGGCAGGAACCGTGTTGCGCTATGGTGCCGCGGTTGTGGTGATGGCGTTTGACGAGAAGGGGCAAGCGACATCAATTGAAGACAAGGTGCGGATTTGCCAGCGCGCATACCGCATTTTGACCGAAGATGTGGGGATGGATGCGTCGGATATTATTTTTGATCCGAATATTCTGACCGTTGCAACGGGTATTGAAGAGCACAACGATTATGCGGTCAATTTTATCGAGGCCGTAAGGCAGATCAAAGACCTGTGCCCGGGCGCGAAAACGAGCGGTGGCGTGAGCAATATTTCGTTCTCTTTTCGGGGCAATGATTATGTGCGGGAGGCGATTCACGCGGCTTTTTTGTATCACGCGATTCAAGCGGGCCTGGATATGGGCATTGTCAATGCCGGGCAGTTGATGGTGTATGAGGAAATTCCCGAGAAGTTGCGCGTGCTGATCGAAGATGTGTTGTTCAACAGGCGGGAAGATGCGACGGAACGGCTGGTGGATTTTGCCGAGTCAGTGCAGTCAGAGGGCAAGAGCCGTGAAAAAGACGATGCCTGGCGGCAGGGGGCGGTTGAAGATCGCTTGAAACACGCGCTGTTGCACGGGCAGTCAGAGCATTTGGAAGAGGATTTGGAGGAGGCACTTGGCAGGTACAAACCGCTGGAGATGATCGAAGGTCCGTTGATGGATGGGATGAATGTGGTGGGCGATTTGTTTGGCGCAGGCAAAATGTTTT
The DNA here is from genome assembly GCA_022822565.1 of Candidatus Latescibacterota bacterium. Lineage (GTDB taxonomy): Bacteria > Latescibacterota > UBA2968 > UBA2968 > UBA2968 > VXRD01. Next base: position 7,981 of record JAJEAX010000353.1, on the reverse strand, counting down.
TGCCCCAGGTGGTCAAAACAGCGCGCGTGATGAAGCAGGCGGTGGCGTATCTCGAACCTTTGATGGAAGATGAGAAGGCAGGCGGTAGAGCACGGGGCAAGGTGCTGATGGCGACGGTAAAGGGCGATGTTCACGATATTGGCAAGAATATTGTGGGCGTGGTTTTGGGGTGCAACAATTACGAGGTGATTGACCTGGGTGTGATGGTGCCTGCGGATCGCATTTTGAGAGTTGCACGGGAAAAAGAGGTCGATATCATCGGGCTGAGCGGTTTGATTACGCCGTCGCTCAACGAGATGGTCCATGTTGCTGGAGAGATGCAGCGCGAGGAATTTGACGTGCCCCTTTTAATTGGGGGAGCGACCACGAGCCGCAAGCATACAGCGGTGAAAATCGCGCCGGTTTACGATTATGCAACCGTGCATGTGAAGGATGCATCGCGTGCAACGGGTGTGGTGGGCACGCTGCTGAACGCCGAGCAGCGCGATGAGTATGTGCGGGCAAATCGCGAGTCTCAGCAGCGGGCATTGGCCGAGTTTGATATTTCCCAAAGGCCGCTTATTTCGTACTCGGATGCACTGGCGCGTCGCCAGATGTTTGATTGGGCGCAGATAGATCTTTCCAAGCCCAGTTTTACAGGTGTTCAGGCTTTGCGCGATTTCCCAATTTCTCAACTGGTCGAGTTTATCGACTGGGGACCGTTTTTCCACGCATGGGAGTTGCGGGGCAGTTATCCGAAGATACTGAATGATCCTCACAAGGGTGCGGAGGCGCGCAAATTATTCGACGACGCACAGGCGATGCTTCAGGCGATTGTCGATGAGGGATGGCTCAAGGCACAGGCTGTGTACGGATTTTTCTCTGCAAATGCCGATGGTGATGACATTGTCGTGTTTGAGGACGAGCACAGAGATACCGAGCGGGTGCGGTTGCCGATGTTGCGCCAGCAGCAGGAAAAGCGCGCGGGGGGACCGTATTTTTCACTGGCCGATTTTGTCGCGCCTGTCGGATATGCGGATTATATCGGGGCATTTGCCGTGACTGCGGGTTTGGGTGTTGACGCAAAAGCCGCGGCGTTTAAGGACGCGCTGGACGATTACAATGCCATTTTGCTCCAGGCTGTGGCGGACCGCCTGGCTGAGGCATTTGCCGAGTGTTTGCACGCGAAGGCGCGAAGAGATTGGGGCTATGGTCTGGATGAGACTTTGAGCAATAAGGATTTGATCAGGGAGAGATATCGCGGTATTCGCCCTGCGCCCGGTTATCCAGCTTGTCCGGATCACACGGAGAAGCAGACTTTGTTTGATTTGCTCGGGGCTGAGCGAGAGACGGATATTCGGCTGACGGAGAATTTTGCGATGTCCCCAGCGGCTTCTGTCAGCGGGTGGTATCTCGCACATCCCGATGCGCGCTATTTTGCCGTGGGCAAGATCAACGCCGATCAAGTGGCCGATTACGCACGGAGGAAGGGGATGGAGATAGCAGAGATGGAGCGCTGGCTGGCACCGAATTTGGGGTATAAGTAGTATCCGCAGGCATGTCCCTGCTGGTGTAAGCAGGGATGGACGCAGATGGACGCAGATGAAAGACGAGAACATGAATAAGGCCTACGTTGAGTGGCGAGATGAAGGCTATTGGATTGCGAATAGTCGGGTCTCTCTGGATACCATCGTTTATGCTTTTCTGGATGGTCAATCTTCCGAGGCCATTGCCCAATCGCTTCCTGTACTGACACTTGAACAAGTCTATGGAGCTATTGCATTCTATCTTGCTCATCAGCCTGAAGTTGAGACATATCTTGAGCAATCGAAAACAGACTTCGAGACAAAACGAACAGCATCTCGGAAATCAGACCCCATGTTCTATCAGAAATTAGCGGATGCACGGCGTCACCTTGGGACAATTCGCAAATGAGAATACGATTGCTGATGCGGATCTGAATCAAGCGATACTACAGGGTACAACACGACGAGAACCAACTATTGATTTCCAGACAGCGAATGGGGCAGGTTTACCGGGATTGAATGATATAGAAGTATTGACAATTGCATCAAATGATGGACGCACTCTTGTAACACATGATCGTAGAACTATGCCGATATACTTTGGCGAGTTTATTACTGCTCATACATCTCCAGGCGTTCTGATTATCCCACAATATGTTCCTGTATCATCTGCAGTAGAAGAGTTAATCCTCATTTGGTCTGCGACTGAGGCCGAAGAGTGGATAAATAGAATCTGTTATTTACCTTTGTAGTGGATTGCTAAGATGTATATAGATTTAGAACGCCTAAAAATCCGGGGAGAAGTCTGGTTTGATTTTGCGGCTGCAATAGAACAGGCGTGTAAAAATAAGAATTGTGCGCCCGATCTCAGGCATATTCTATTTTCTATTTGCGATATACCTTATGGCCGTCCGACAAACAATACGCCAGAGGCTGTCTTGAGAGAATGGCGGGGGACTTGCTCTGGGAAACACCTTGCTTTGCACGAGATATTAACGTCGCTTGGTTCAGAAGAGTTGTAAATAGCCTGATGCTTTAGTGTGGCTCGGATTTCTATGTATCCAAAGATAGGAAAACAGCATGCATGTCTATATCGTATTCGCTCATCCTACTAAGCGATCTTTTACGGGTGATGTGCTGGCAGAGTTTTGTCGCGGATTGGAGGATGGGGACCACTCGTACGAGATAGGCGATTTGTACGAGATGGATTTCAGGACCGATATGAGTCTGGACGAATACAACCGGGAGATGAATGTTTATGGCAATCGTCCGGACTTACTTGTGCCCCCTGATGTGGAGGCTGAACACGCAAAGATCGAGAAGGCCGATGGCCTGGTGTTCATCTTTCCAGTTTGGTGGAGTGATTGTCCGGCAAAATTGAAGGGATGGTTTGATCGGGTCTTTGTCTGTGGATATACGTGGGTGTATGAGGGCGAGACATACGCGATATCTGGACTTGAGATTGAGAGGGCGTTGGTCCTATGTCCTGCGGGTCACACACGCGAGTATCTTGAAGAAACCGGTATATTAGAGAGTATGCGGTGTATTTATCTCAATGATCGCCTTCGCCCTGAAATAGGCGTGGCACGGACGGATGTGGTTGTGTTGGCAGGTACGGGAGAAGGCGAAGAGAGCATAAGGCAGAAGAATCTCGCGCGAGCCTATCAACTGGGGAAGGAGTTTTGATGAAAGTATTCCATATATCTGTATGTCCACCAGCTATTTAGCCCCACAACTTCAATTGATTTTGTGGGGATTATTTTATTTATCAGCAGTCTATTTTCTATATTGCCGAATAATCTTATATTTGAAAAGCGTTTGGTGTGTTTGGCTGAGCGTTGTATTATTTTGAAAATGAATATGTGATAGGTAAAGCTAAATTAACAACTGAAAAGGCATAGTCCATGCGCAGAGCGAAAATTGTGAGTACACTGGGTCCTGCGAGTTCGTCGGAGCGTGTGATAGAGCAACTGATTGGGGCGGGGGTGGATGTTTTTCGGCTCAATTTTTCACACGGGACGCGAGATGAACACGCGGAGAATGTTGGGCGCATTCGGCAAATAGCGGACAACATGCAGCGCAGTGTTGCTATTTTGCAGGACTTGCAGGGTCCAAAAATTCGGGTGGGGAAACTCGCAGAGGATCCGATTGAATTGGAGGAAGGCAGCAGGCTGACAGTGACGACTCGCGAAGTGCCGGGCGATGCGGCGTGTGTATCGACAACTTATGCGAGATTGCCCCGAGATGTGAAGCCCGCGGATCGCATTTTGCTCGATGACGGGCATATTGAGTTGCTGGTGCGCGAGGTCTATCGCTCGGATGTCGTGTGTGAAGTTGTGGTGGGCGGGCTGTTAAAATCCAATAAAGGCATCAATTTGCCCGGTGTACAGGTCAGCGCGCCTTCTCTGACGACCAAAGATCGAGAGGACCTGGATCTGGGTATCGAATTGGGCGTGGATTATATTGCGCTGTCCTTTGTGCGGGAACCCGACGATGTACGAGAGGTTCAACATATTATTGAACGGGCAGAGAAAGAGATTCCCGTTATCGCAAAGCTGGAACGCGCCGAAGCCGTCGATCACCTCGAAGATATCCTCGATGTTGCCGATGGCGTAATGGTTGCACGGGGCGATCTGGGCGTGGAATTATCGCCCGAAGACGTGCCGGTAATCCAGAAGCGCGTGATTTCGGCGGCCAACCGCGCGGGCGTGTTTGTGATTACGGCTACGCAGATGTTAGAGTCGATGACCGATCATCCGCGGCCCACGCGCGCTGAGGCGTCAGATGTAGCCAATGCGATTTTCGACGGTACCGATGCGGTGATGCTGTCTGGGGAGACCGCGATTGGCAAATATCCCGTTCAAACCGTGCAAATGATGGCGCGGATTATTGAGAAGGCCGAAGCGAGTGTAGAATTGGGTCCGCCAATTTTAAATCTGGATTCATCGCTTTCTTTTCCAGATGCGATAGGGCAAGCTGCCGCTGCGGTATCTACTGCGGTATCCCCCAAAGCCATTGTCGCATTTACCCAATCGGGATTTACGGCACGTCTGATTTCAAAGCGCAGACCGCGCACGCCGATTATTGCATTTACGCCCAGCGAGCGGATATGTCGGCGGTTGTGCTTGTGCTGGGGCGTTGAACCTCGTCAAATTACGCTGATCGACGATACGGATCGCATGGTAGCGGAAGTTGAAGCGCGGTTGCTCTCTGAGGGCAATGTGCGTTTTGGAGACACGCTGGTGATTCTGGCCGGTGCGCCCATCACGGCGCGGGCCGAGACCAATTTGCTAAAATTGCATCGGGTTGGAGAAATATAGATCTCATGGATGAAAAACTGGTAGAAAACGCAGAAGCGCGCGTGCAGGCATTGCTGGAAGTGACGACTGCGCTGATAGCATTGGACGATGAAGCAGAACTCAAAGCCGTGCTAAATACACAGCGCGCAGCCGATGTGGCCGATCTGTTGCGGCTGGTTGATGAAGAGACACAGGAATTCTTGTTCGGGTTGCTGGATGAAACGCAGGCTGCCGATGCCCTTGTCGAATCCGATATTCCCACATTGCACGCCATTGTGGAAGAATTGGAACCGCAGATCCTGTCGGATATTGTCGAGGAGATGGAACCCGATGATGCTGCCGATGTGCTGGGAGACCTGAACGACGAAGATGCGGCAGAAGTCCTCACATTGATGGCGTCTGAACAGGCACAAGAAGTTCAGGAACTCCTTGTACACGAGGAGGATACCGGCGGTGGCTTAATGACGCCGGATTTTGTATTGGTACACAAATCGGCCACGGTGGGGGATGCCATACAGGCACTACGGGATGATGAGGATACGTCGGACCACTATTATGTTTTTGTCGTTGATGACGAAATGCGTCCGGTTGGTACAATTTCTATTCATCGTTTGGTACGCGCCCAACCCCACCAGGCGGTTGAACAGGTGATGGATGGCGATGTTATTACTGTGGCATATCAAACAGACCAAGAAGAAATTGCACGGATGTTTGAGCGCTATGATTTTATGGCGATGCCAGTGGTTGACGAAAACGGGCGTCTGGTGGGACGCATTACGGCAGATGATGTGATGGATGTGATTCAAGAAGAAAATGCGGAAGATTTCTACAAAATGGCAGGGACAAATCAGGACGAGGTCGCGCGGCCATCAATTTTGGGTATTGCGCGATCTCGGATGCCGTGGTTGTTGGTTGGAATGGGAGGCAGTCTGCTTGCAGGTGGCGTAATTGAATCGTTCAAAGTAACTCTGGCAGAAGTATTTACTCTGGCAGCCTTTTTGCCTGTGATTATGGCGATGGGCGGCAGTAGCGGTTTACAGGCCTGTACGGTGACAGTGCGAGGTCTGGTGACGGGACAGGTTTCTACGGGGCTGGTTCTTCGAACTGTCTTGCGCGAGGTTGCCACTGCTATTTTGATTGGTGCAGTATGTGGTGCAGGTGCGAGCCTTGTCGCCTATGTGTGGTTTGGTGAGACACTGGTGGGGATTTGCGTGGGAATTTCCATGCTCCTGGTGATCTGCCTATCGGTATTCGTAGGCGTTTCTGCCCCGCTCATCTTTCATCGTTTTGGCATTGACCCCGCGGTGGCATCGGGTCCATTTATTACGATATCCAACGATATTTTAGGTGTTTTTATTTATCTGGGACTGGCGACGACTTTGCTGCATTATTTTTTGTGATACTGGTACCTGGCATCCCGACGTCATTTTTTTCCCGAATATAATTCTCATTATCTATTGTGACAGAATGAATTACATTTATTACCTAAAGGTCCTCTTTGCCAGGTTGAAGGCCTGTTTTATACTGACCGCTCTGATAGCTGTTGTGCCGGCTCATGCGGAAACGCCATCTGATGACCCCATTGTGAGATGGCTGCTCATTTCGGGTCATCGCGCGATTTGGGGGAGTGAACTGAAAGCGTTGATGGTCACACGCACCTCGCCGTGGTACGATTTTTTGCCCCTGGTCCATGCGCGCAGATACGATCCTTTGACCTTTGCCTCTGATCTGGAAAAGTTGCGAGCGTATTACCGCGATTTGGGATATCTGGCAGTATCGGTGCATTCGACCGTTGAGCAACTTAGTGCAGATGAGATTGGGCTGGAAATACATATTGCAGAGGGACCTTTGACGCGGATTGCCAGAGCGTCAGTAATCGGCGGGGAAGATATCAAGAAGGCTTTTGGACAGCTCGAGGGCAAACCGCTATCGAGCGATCTCGTGAACAGGGGCGTGTCGGAGGCGGTAAGCGGGTTGCGGAATAAGGGCTATGCATTTGCGCGTGCTGAGGTCGAAACGACGATTGTTGCACAACAAGCCGAACTCGTTCTAAAACTTGTACCTGGCCCTGTATGCAGCGTGGGCGTTGTGCAAATATCGGGACACAAAGCCATGGCGGAAAATACCATCTTGCGCGGTCTCACATTTAAGGCGGGCGATCAATTTAGCGAAGAGGCATTGCAAAACAGCCAGTACCTGCTCTACCGTGCGGGCGTGTTTCGGTCTGTGGCGTTGGGATTGGCAGATAGCGTGGCGCACGACAACCGGGTGGATGTGGCTTTGCGCGTGTCCGAACGCCCTTTTCGCACGTTGCGCGTGGGCACGGGATACGACACGGATGAAGACTTGTGGGCCTCGGGTGCGTGGACGCATCGCAATTTTGGGGGAGATTTCCGTCAGTTTAAGCTGTCTGGACGCGTTTCTGGAAAGAACAGGGAAGCGGTTATCGGCCTGCGACAGGCGCATTTCAGGGGCAGTCGCAATTGGTTGAATATCGGGGGATTTGTGCAACGTGAACGGCAGGCGACATTTGTCCAGGAAGAGCTGGGGAGCAATATATCTCTCGAGAGAAATCTTACGAGGGCCACAGATGTAATCGCTCAGTTCAGCAGTGGCGTGGTGGATTTTTCGGCCGATAGCGCATTTGCCGAGATGAAGGTCGGTTTGCTCATGGACACGCGCGACGATATTTTTGATCCGCAATCGGGGATGCTCGCACAATTCACGCTGCGCGAACGCGGGCGATTTTTCCGGTCCGATGGCGAATTTTTGCAGGCAACGGCAGAGGGGCGATGGTTTCGCCGCATGCCGTTGCGAAGTGTGCTGGCACTGCGCGTGCAGGGCGGTGCGATTTTTGAACTGGGCAAGGCGAGCGGCGTGCCCAATGTCGAACGATTTTTTGCGGGGGGACTCAATAGCGTGCGAGGGTGGGGGTTGGATGAATTGGGTCCAAAAGACGATCAGGGCGAACCAACGGGCGGATTGAGCCGTGTGGAGATGAGCATGGAGGTTAGAACACAAATATTTTTTACCCTGGGTACAGCCATTTTTGTAGATGTGGGCAATGTCGATGCGAAATCGGGAGCGTTTAATCTCGGATCGCTTAAGTACGCTGTGGGCGCGGGACTGCGATATTTGAGTCCGGTTGGCCCCGTGAGATTTGATGTGGGATACCGC
>JAJEAX010000174.1 GCA_022822565.1 Candidatus Latescibacterota bacterium | reverse complement strand
GCGGTGTTGTGCCGACTCTGACAGGTCGTTAAACTCATTCGGATCTTCTGCAATATTGAACAATTCCAGCGGATCTCCTGGACTCATATTGAGTTTGTAATCGCCCTTTTTGAGCATACCCACGGGATGGATAACACCGTGGGCGAGGTATTCGCAGAAGGCTTCGTCCTTCCAGGTCTCGGTCTCACCATTGATCAGCGGCAAGAGGCTATCGCCGTCAAGAGGCGCAATATCCCTCGAAGCGCCAGAGGCATCGAGGATGGTAGCGACGAGATCCACGAGTGAAACATTTTGCGCCACGCGCAATCCACCGGGGATATGCCCGGGCCAAACAACTTGAAGAGGCACGCGGGAGGACGCTTCATACATATTTGATTTGCGCCACATGCCGTGCTCGCCATTCATCTCTCCGTGATCTGAGGTATGTACGATAATCGTATTTTCAAGCTGGCCAGTTTCTTCGAGTGCATCGATGAGGCGGCCTATTTTTTCGTCCAAATACGTGATAAGCCCGTAATAACCCGCGCGCCCTCTGCGCACGAGTTCTTCGGGAAAATCGGTCATACCAAACATCAAACGCAGACGCTTGTAAACCGGATGCATATTTTCCAGATGACCTTCGGGGATCTCGGGCATATCGATTTGATCCCGCGGATACATGTCCCAGAACCGCCGCGGCACCACAAGCGGAAAATGGGGTGCGATAAACCCCACATTGATACACCAAGGCTGTTCCTTACGAGCGGGATCTTTGATATACGCGAGCGCAGCCTCTTCAACCTGATCATCAACCTGTATCTCAGTCGTGGTACCCGGTCCTGCTTGCGCAATACCCCCCCATGGATTTTTCGCCTCAACAACCCCCGCATCCCAATTGCCCTCGCCGCGCGGGACACCGTCTTTTGTCCACTGTTCCGCATGCAAGTCGCGCGCGAGTTGTGTGCGAAAACCGTGCAATTGATCCAGACCACAAAAGTGCTGCTTGCCCGAAATCACGACATCGTAACCGACATTTCGCAAGCGATGCGCCCACGTAACCGTATCCGACGCCATGGGAAAACCATTGTCATAAGTACCGATGCGATTGATATAACGCCCCGTCATAAACGACATGCGCGACGGACCGCAAATCGGCGAATTGCAATAGGCATTATCAAACGTAACCCCCATCTCAGCCAAACGCTCCATATTCGGCGACTGAACCAGCGAATGCCCGTGAATACTGCTGTATTGAGGGGCATGCTCATCAGACATAATAATCAAAATATTGGGCTTATCAGACATAAATACTCCTGTTCTTCTACGCCGAAATCACATCCGTAGGTTCACCGGCTTGATCGGCGAGCGCGGTATCAAAGATATTTTCAAGCGTACACTGCGGCTCGTAGCCTATCAGCGTGCGCGCCTTGCTATTATCAGACCAATAGACCCACTGCACGGGAACCTCAACCGCAAAAGGGGGAACACCCGTTATCTTCGCGAGATACTCTGCAACTTCGGGAAAAGCGAGCGGACGGTAAATCGGCGCATTAAACGCCTCACCCACCGCAGCGGGATGGTCGAGCGCGCAAATACACGCCCGCGCAGTATCGCGTGCATCAGAAGGCGACCACATCCACGGACGCCCCTCGCGATCGGTGACAGCGCAGGGTTGATCGAGACGCTCGGCGCGATCGAACATATCCTGTGCAATAGCCGCGCCATCCGGATGATAAATACCACTTTCCGGTCTATTCGCAGCTTCGCGGATTCGTCCTGCCACAAACTGAACATTCCAACGCCCGAGCACTTCACTGCCCGCAAACATGCCAGAAGGGCGAATAATAGACAATTGAAGATCGTGTCCATTCATATACCCTTCTGCCATCGCTTCGTTGATATATTTCAGTGTTCCATAAAGCCCACGCGGGCGTTTGGGATGGATTTCATTCACCGGCTGATAACAGGGCGGAATATGCTGATTGCCCATCGGATAAACCGCGTCGGTACTGACATGGACAAAACGGTGGAGTTTATCGGCAAATGGTACTACCGCTTCAAAAAGATTGTACGTACCCGTAACATTGATCTCGTAAAACGTCTGATTGTCCATACCGCGCGGTGGACCCAGAATATTTGCCGTATGAACAACCGCATCTACACCATCCACAATACTGCGACACAACGCCGCATCTCTGAGATCGCCTTCAACCTTTTCAATATCGAACGGATCGAGTTTGATTTTCTTGGGATCGTCGGGAAGAATCAGCGCGCGAACATCATCTCCACGCTCAACCAACTGCTTGACGACATTCGCGCCCAAACGCCCCGTAGCACCCGTAACGAGAATTTTACTCATAGGAATACTCTCTCTGTGTTCACTCTTTTGCGGTTTGAAACCGCAAACTACATCACTCTTCACCTTTTTTCTGCGTCCATCTGCGTCCATCTGCGGATCACACTTCTACCTTCTCCCCCGACTCCTGCGACTTCTCGAGCGCCTCGAGCACAGCAACAGGCGTGAGAATTGAGCCATCTGTCTCATCTGTCTCCCCCGTACTGAACATACGGCAAAAATCGAGAACACCCGTAAGATACGTATTCTCATCGTACGAAATCACGCGATCAGCGCGCCCCTTTTCCCCAATCACAGAAACGTGAAAACCCACGCGACCTTCGCCAACGAGATTCATCGTTGAAATCGCGCCACTTGCAGAATAAAGCGTCGCAGTGTGATTTTGCTTCCCGCGATTGAGTTGCACATGCGCGATATCCTGATCGAGCAAGCGCACGACCATATCGACCTGATGAATCCCGTAAAAAAAGACACCGCCGTATTCAGAATCAATATCGCAAGGCCCCGTCGAAACAACTGAAATAATGCGCCCGAGTTCTCGAACATCTTCTTGCAACTGCGCGAAAGACGCCTGCTTGGGCAAAACCGAAAAAGAACACACAGGCACATCGAGTTCACGCGCTCGGGCCAGAAACTCTTTGCCTTCATCGAGACGATAGCAAAACGGCTTATCGACAAAAAGAGGAATTTTGGCCTCCAGCAAAGGACGCACGGCAGGCAGGTGATATTTGGGATGGCGATGATCCACAATAGCTGCATCAACCTGTCCAATCAGATCCTCGGGCTCTTGCACAATATTGGGAATCAGCCCTCGCTCCTGTGCATCTTTCGCATCGCCCGGCGTCTCTCCCCAAACATGGGTAACACTAAAACCGGACACCAGTTTATCAATATTAATCGTCTTTGCAATCGCCACAGTATGGCTATTCTCCGCCCCAATAATACCTATATTAGGCATTGTATTACTCCTTTCGGTTGAATCACTTCCACCGTATCTCGAAAATGGGCGACCCAATAGGATCGCAACGACGGGCGAGGCATGCCTCGCCCCTACGCACCTGTCCGCGCTTCAGCAGGCGGGTCTGCGTTTATCTGCGCCCATCTGCGTCATCTGCGGATCAACTCCACAACCTGTCATTCACCTGTTCATCATTCCACGCATCTGTCGGTTCAAAATAACCGGGCAAATTGGGATTGATGTGTTCTTTAATCGCCTCCTCATTCAAATCAACGCCGAGTCCGGGCGCGTCGGGCACCTGAATATAACCATCTTGAACAATCGGATTGGGCAAGCCCGTAACCAGCGTATTCCACGGCGGATAATCAACGGCGTGACATTCCAGAACCAGAAAATTATTTGTCGCAGCCGCGCAATGCACACTCGCCATCGTTGCAACTGGCGTCGCCGCCATATGCAGAGCCATCGCAACACCGTGCTCTTCCGCATAATCCCCAATCCGTTTGGTCTCGAGAATCCCTCCCGATGTGGCGAGATCCGGATGAATAATGGAAACGGCCTTATTATCAATCAGCGGCTTGAAATGTTCCAAAAGATAAATATCTTCACCCGTACAAACCGGGGTCGCAGTTGCGTTTTTGAGGCGCACCCATTGATCGGTCAGTTGCCAGGGAATCATATCTTCCAGCCAAGCGAGATTGAACCGCTCAAGTGCGCGCGCAAGGCGAATACAAGACTCCACATTGATATGCCCAAAGTGATCCGCAGACAGGGGAATCTCATACCCCACAATATCGCGCACGACTTCCACATATCGAACGAGAACATCAATCCCCTTATCGGTAAGCTGAATCCCCGTAAAAGGATGCATAACCTGCGAGGTAGCCAGCATACCCGCAGGCGAAGACACCGTACCCGGAATATCTTTGAGTAAACGCACGCCAATATCCATCTTCAAAAAAGTAAAACCCTGCTCCATACGCGCCTTCAAGCGATTGCCCATCTCTTCGGGATCTGGGGTTGTGTGAGTATCGCAATAAATGCGGATCTGATCGCGGAATTTCCCACCTGCGAGCTGGTAACAAGGCACGCCATAAGCTTTGCCCGCCAGATCCATTAACGCCATCTCCACACCACACACGCCGCCGCCCTGCCGCGCATGCCACCCGAACTGTTTAATCTTGCGAAATAACTTATCCACATTGCATGGATTCTCACCCACAAGCTGGCGTTTCAGTTGTAAAGCGTAAATATGACTGGCCCCATCGCGCACCTCTCCCAAACCGTAGATACCCTGATTGGTATCCAGGCGAGTAAGCGTAGAGCGCATAGGCACACCGGAAATATTGACAACGCGCATATCGGTAATTCTGAGATCTGATGGGGACGAATGGGTATTCATAGAATTCTCCTGTGTTTTCTTATATCACGGCCGCATAGGCGATCCATCCGGCGCCCGCGTTTGCGTCCACTGAATAATCTCATCCTCGGGCGGATATTTTGCAGCGAGATCCTCGTCAATATCAATACCCAGACCGGGATTATCATTGGGATACATATAGCCCTCTCGCACCTCGGGCAAACCGGGAAACATATCATAGACGAGATCGTTGAAACGGCACCACTCCTGAATGCCGAAATTGGGCGCCCACAGGTCGAGGTGCAAATTGGCTGCGTGACCAACAGGTGATGTATCGCCAGGCCCGTGCCAGGCCGTTCGCACATTGTACATATTGGCATAAGCTGCGACATTGCGCGCAGGGGTAATACCACCCATCTGGCTGACGTGCATGCGAATAAAATCAATGAGCCGATCTTGAATCAGAGGCATCCACTCGTGCGGATGATTGAAGAGTTCGCCCATCGCCAGAGGTGTGGCGCACTGCGAGCGCATGTGGTGAAAATACGCATTGTCTTCCGGCGCGAGCGCGTCTTCCAAAAAGAAAAGTTTGAAAGGCTCCACATCCTTGGCGAATTGTATGGCGTCAATCGGGCGCAAACGCTCGTGAATATCGTGCAAAAGCTCAAT
>JAJEAX010000293.1 GCA_022822565.1 Candidatus Latescibacterota bacterium | reverse complement strand
AAACAGTACACGCCAAAAAGCTCGACACATTGTATGCGTCGAGCTTTTCAGCAAGATGGCGGGGTAGACGGGGCTCGAACCCGCGACCACCGGCGTGACAGGCCGGTACTCTAACCAGACTGAGCTACTACCCCAATGTGTTAAAACAATCTTCAAAATTCCATGAAGGACCGAAAATTTAACAAGGTGTCTTTTCAGTGTCAAGCAATTTTAACAAATCATACCCCTTGTTTTTAGCATTTCATCTCATTATGTTAAGGCGGAAACTTTCACAAGGAGAATTTTATGACTCGACGTGATGCTGTATGGGTCGTTTGCTTCCTGATCGCGGGGGCGCTCGGTCTCACCTGTTATATCCAGTTTTTCGACCGTGCGCTTCCGGTTGCTTCGCTCAATTTTCGCGTTGATCGCGAGCAGGCATATCAATCTGCCGAAGCGTATCTCGACCGCCTGGGTTACGATCTCACAGATTACGAAAGTGCTCAGGTCTTCTCGTACTCCAGTCTGCCCCAGGTTTTTCTCGAACGCACCCTGGGCCTTGAGGAAGCCAACCGCCTCGTGCGCGAATGGGTTTCGGTATGGTACTGGAATATCCGCTGGTTTAAGCCGCTTCAAAAAGAAGAACTCCGCGTGCGTATTGATCCCGGCGGGCGCATCGTAGGGTTTACGCACAGCATCCTCGAATCCGACGAAGGCGCGAGTCTTTCAGAAGAAGATGCTCGCGCTATTGCGGAAACCTTTCTGACAGATGTGCAGGGCTTTCAACTCGACGATTACGAACCTATCGAAGCGTCGAGTATTGAGCGCCCCAATCGGATGGATCATACCTTTACGTATCGCAAAAAAGATTTTGTCGTAGGCGATGATGGGCACTACCGTTTGCGCGTTACGGTTAAGGGCGACAAGGCGGGTTATTTTGCCGAAGGCCTCAAAGTGCCCGAAACTTTTTCGCGCAATTATCGAGAAATTCGCTCGCGTGCGGGGTTGCTCACCAATATTGCATCAGTTTTCTTTTTTGCGCTGGGCATTGCAATGGTTGTCGTGCTCGTGCGAAAATACCGCCAGCGCACATTGATATGGCGCGCTGCCCTCGGCGTGGGCATTCTCGTGGCCGCTACGAGTTTCCTCGGTGTCGTCAATGGCTATCCGCTCACGCGCTTTGGTTACGATACCACGCAGTCCTTTGTTTCCTTTATTCTCACCTTTATCTTTGGCGGTCTGTTGAGTGCTGTGCTCAGCGGGGTTATTATTGCGCTGTCCGGTACAGCCGGGGGTGTTGCCGCCCAGGATGTGGAAGGTTGGAAAAATCCACTCGCGCGACTGTCTCTGCGCGGCTGGCGATCCGCGAATTTTGCGCGTGTCACGCTGGTGGGTTACGGACTTGCATTTGCACACCTGGGATACGTCACCATTTTTTACATTTTGGGCAATGATTATCTGGGGGTCTGGTCTCCCGCGGCGATGACGCAGTACAGCAATACGTATAGTACTTATTTGCCGTGGATCTATCCCCTGCTTATCGGTCTTCTCGCTGCGACGATGGAAGAATTTTTCTTTCGCCTGCTCGCCATTTCCCTGCTCATTCGGTATTTGAAAAGTACCTGGTTGGCGGTTCTCATTCCCGCGATTGTGTGGGCCTTTTTGCATGCGAATTATCCGCAGGAACCCATCTATATTCGCGGGCTTGAACTCACCGTGGTTGGCGTTATTTTTGGTATTGTGTTTTTGCGCTACGGCGTTTGGACAACTATTATTTCGCATTATGTGTACAATTGCTTTCTCGGCATTTACCCGATGGTGCAGTCCGACAGTCTCTACTTCAAGGTCTCGGGTATTCTGGCGGTTGCGATTATTTTCATTCCGGCCATTCCCGCTATTTTTGGGGTGATCACGGGGCGCTATAAAGAGGTAGAGGAGCCTGAAGAGGTGGTTCCCCCTGAGTTGCCAGAGGATACAGCGCCCGAAACCGCAGTTCCCGAACCCGAATCACCCCCTGAACCCGAGGTTGAACGCAAAATACCTTCGGATTATCTGATTCCCAAAAGTGGTCTCGTCGTTTTTGGCGTTCTGGGGCTGATCGGTTGGTCTGTGTATTTCATATCCGACCTTCCGGGATTTGCCAAATACGCTCGCGAGTCCATTATCACACGGGCCGAGGCGATAGAGAAAGCAGAAGATATTCGCCGGCAACTTGCGCTCAATCTCGAAGGCTATCAACGCACCACGTCATTTTCCAATAGTTTGGGATCCAGCAATTTTACACATCTCATCCGAAATGTCGATCTGGCGCGTGCAGATACGCTCGCTGCCGAGCATACAGCCTCGTGGCGCTGGCGGGTGCGCTGGTTCAAACCCCTGGAAAAAGAAGAACTCACTATCAGTATTGATGGCAATGGCGATTTTTGTCGCATATCGCATTATGTTCCCGAAAATCGGGAGGGCGCAGAGCTCAGTACGGAAGAAGCGCAAAAGATCGCCGAGGCTTTTCTGTCCGAATATTTACACCGCGATGTGACAGATACCGCCCTTTACAAACGCCTTGAAGCTCGTTCGCAAAAGCGCGAAAATCGAATGGATCACAGTTTTGTGTGGGAGCGTACGGATATCAAAGTTGAAGAGGGAGAGTTTCGCATTACTGCCTCTGTACAGGGCGATCAAATCGGTCAGACAAACGCATACTACAAAGCACCCGAAGAGTTTTTGCGCAAATTGCGAGAACGCACGGCAAAAAGTACTGTTGTCTCTACTGTCTCGACAATCGCAGTTATCGCAACTGCGGTGCTTGCCATTATTTTCTTTTTGCGTGCCTATCGCAATGGGCATGTCAACTGGCAGTTGCCCATTCGTGTTGGCATTCTGGCTGGTGCGTGCTTTGTGCTCGCAACACTCAATAATATACCTGCTTTCTACGCAGGTTATAATACCAGTGAAGCAATGAGTACTTTTCTCGGAGATAAACTCATTGGCTTCGTCATAGGACTTGTTATTGCTGCGATCATGGTTTTTTTGCTCAGTGCATTTGGCGATACGATGTATCGCCGTGAACGGCCCGGCGAGATGCAAATTTCCGATTGGATCGATGTGCTTCGCCTGAAGATAAATAGCACAGCACTCTGGTGGCAGGTTGCCTTTCTGGTCGTGTGCTGTTTTGGTCTTACCAGAGGTAACAGTATTTTTTCGTCTTATATCAATCTCACCTATCTCGGCGATTATCTCGTCGCAGGCGGCGGCTCGCCAGCCAGTATCAATAGCTATGTACCCGCATTTGGTGAACTTCTCGATGAAGTCAGCGGTATGCTCATAGCTCCCTTTGCCATTCTCGGTGTTCTGTTTGTCTGGTGGCGCGTGATAGGTAAGATAAATCTGGTTGTTCTCGCCGTATTGCTCGTGCTCGTTTTTCAATCTGTGGTTTCGCCAGCGAAAGATTTTTATCACGCAGGTATTCTTCTCGCCAAAAGCATTCCATATTGGCTGATTATGGCTTTCCTCATTTTGAAGTATATTCGCTTCAATCTGCTCTTTTATGCCGTGATGGCCTGGGGATCAATTATTTTTGTTGGCATTCGCTATCTCAAATACGATCCCGGGATTTGCCAGGTCAATGGGAGTCTCATGATTCTTTTTGGCTGCATTCCTCTCATTCTCGCCATTTTGGCCTGGTACAAAGCGCGATCTGAGGCGTAGGAGGTATATGTGCCCCATCTCTGCCCGGCCTGGCCGACTTCGGTAGCGGAGGAGACCTACTGGCAGTCGATTCGCAAGCAGTACATGATTGCGCCGGATGAAATTTATCTCAATACTGGCTCTTTTGGCTCGCAGCCCAGGCCCGTGTTCGAGAAGATGCTGGAAATATTGGAGGATGTTGAACGCAATCCTACGCGGCATCGAGCGGAATATAACAGCGCTGTAGATAGCTCTCGCGCTCGTCTGGCGGCGTTTGTCAATGCGCCGGCAGAGGATATTGCTTTTGCCACCAATGTCACTATGGCTATCAACATGGTTGTGCATGGTCTGGATTGGCGGCCGGGCGATGAAATCCTGGCTTCAAATCAGGAGTACGGCGCGATTGACAACTGTTTGCATCTGGCTGAGCGTCGCTATGGCGTGGTGGTCAAGCGCGCCGAAATTCCCATTCCTCCCGAACATCCCGAAGATATTCTGAACGCTTTTGAAGATGAATTTACAGATCGTACAAGGCTGGTTTTTTGCAGCCATATTACCACTCGTACTGGTTTGATCACTCCGATCAAAGCTATTGCCCAACTGGCACACGACCGCGGTGCGCTGATTGCAGTAGATGGCGCGCATGCTCCGGGGATGATTCCGCTGAACTTGCAGGACCTCGGTTGCGATTTTTACGGCGGCAACTGTCACAAATGGCTCTGTGCTCCCAAAGGCACTGGTTTGCTTTATGCATCATCTTCAATGCAGGAGCGACTCAATCACGTTGTTGTGAGTTGGGGATACAGCCGGGAAGGCGCGAAGAGGGGGGCAGACGACATTCTGCGGATCAATGACCGTCCGTTTATGTGGGGGATTGAGAATTGGGGCACCCGAGATCAGGCGTGTTTTGCGGCTGTAGGGGCAGCGGTTGAATTTCAAGAGGCGGTTGGCAAAGATCGGATTCGAGAACGGGGACAGCAACTGGCGGCGTACCTGCGGGATCGTTTGGCTGAAACTGGTTGGGCAAAACAGCTCACGCCTTCTGTGCCAGCTCTATCCGGATCGATCTCGGCTTTCCATCTTTCCGGATTTGACGATCTGGATCTTTATGAGCGATACCGGATTACTGTGCCGACTGCAAAGAGCGATGGTGTTTACTGGATGCGCGTTTCTACCCATATCTGCAATGGTTTTGACCAGGTAGATCGTCTGGTGGATGCTTTATACGAACATAAAAATAAGTGAATTTAGTTGCTTTTATGATAACTCTTTTCTTTTTTAAATATAGTTTATACTTTGCGTTTTGCAATCTGCAAATAATTAATAAAGGAGTTTCTCATGAATTTGGATTTTTCCAGCAATGTTTTTGAAACCGAAACTATTGACCTCGCTGGTACGCGAGAGCAGATTGTGCGTGGCGGGCGCGATCTGTTCCACAAGTTGCCGGAGGCCCTCAAAGATATTGACCAGATCGGTGTGATCGGTTGGGGGTCGCAGGGACCTGCTCAGGCACAAAATTTGCGTGAGTCTCTGGAAGGCACGGGGGTTGTGGTCAAAGTGGGGCTGCGTCCCGGTTCTTCCTCTGTTGAAGGCGCAGAAGCCGCCGGTTTTACCGAAGCTAATGGGACTTTGGGGGAAATGTATCAGGTTATTGGCGAGTCGGATCTGGTGCTTTTGCTCATTGCCGATGCAGCGCAGGCAGAGAATCATCAGGCTATTTTTGACCGACTCAAACCCGGCGCTACGCTCGGCTTATCGCATGGATTTTTGCTCGGTCACATGAAGACCGTGGGGGCCAAATTCCCCGACAATGTGAATGTGATCGCGGTTTGTCCAAAAGGCATGGGGCCTTCTGTGCGCCGTCTGTACGAACAGGGCAAAGAAGTCAATGGTGCGGGCATCAATGCCTCGTTTGCCGTGGTGCAGGATATCGATGGCAATGCCACCGATATTGCTCTTGCATGGTCTATTTCGCTCGGCGCGCCTTTTACGTTTCAGACCACATTAGAACAGGAATATCTCTCTGATATCTATGGTGAACGCGGCATCCTTCTCGGCGCTGTACACGGCGTGGTGGAATGTCTTTACCGCCGTTACACATTTCAGGGGATGAGCGAGGAAGACGCTTTTGACGAATCGTGTGAATCTATTACTGGCCCTATTTCAAAAATTATTTCTAAACAGGGTATTCTCGCGGTATATGAGGGCTTTGACGATGTGGGCAAGTCTGAATTTGAGAAAGCCTATTGTGCATCTTATCACCCGGCGGCTGAAGTTTTGCTCGAGATCTATGACGATGTTGAAAGCGGCGATGAAATCCGCAGTGTGATTGCGGCAAATAAACGCTTTGAGCGTTATCCCATGGGGAAGATTGACGGTACGCGCATGTGGGAGGTGGGCAAAAGCGTGCGCGCCAGGCGCGTAGAAGAAAATATTCCCGTCAATCCATTCACCGCAGGCGTTTATTGCGCGGTTATGGTGGCGCAATGCGATATTCTATCTGAAAAGGGTCACGCCTGGTCCGAAATTGCCAATGAATCCGTTATCGAAAGCGTGGATTCACTCAATCCCTATATGCACTATCGCGGTGTGGCTTATATGATTGACAATTGTTCGACAACCGCGCGTTTGGGCGCGCGCAAATGGGCACCCCGCTTCGACTATTTGCTCACACAACAAGCTTTCGTCGCCATTGATGCGGGAGCAGACCTCGATAGAAAGGTCTTCGAAGCCTTTCTCACACATCCCATCCACCCCGTGCTCGATACCTGCGCTGCGTTGCGTCCTTCCGTAGATATTTCGCTTGGAGAGTAGGACGAGGGTAAGCAGGTGTACATGACAAAGCGCTGTGCAGGTTATTCTGCACAGCGCTTTTTTCAGGTGTTGATGTGGTTCAGGCTCTTTTTGCAACGGCTACAATCCGCTTTGCATATCCCGACATGTCATCCATGAGCGAGTAGATAGTGGGCAAGATGACGAGGGTGAGGATGGTAGAGATCGAGAGGCCAGAGATAATGACCAGACCAATGGGACCCCAACGCCTGGCATTGCCTTCGGCGTTACCGTAAATCATCGGAATAACCAGCGGCGTAAGCCCCAAGATGGTCGTGGTTGCGGTCATCAAAATGGGACGCAGGCGATCCTGTCCGCCACGCAATATCGCATCTCTTCGATATAGTCCTTGCTTGCGATAGCGATTGATGTGGTCGATTAGCACAATGCCGTTGTTGACCACAATGCCAAATAAAATGAGTAGTCCATAAGTCGCATTGCTGTCCAGCGCAATGCCGAATGTGTAAAGTCCCAATGCGACGCCTATAAAGGCAAAACTGATCGAAAACATGATCGTAAATGGATGGACATAAGATTCAAATAGCGATGCCATGATCAGATAAATGAGCAGGGCGGCGAAGATCATGGTGAAATTGGTTTCGCCCTCTTCTGAGGCCATATAGCGGAAGCGCCGATCCATCTGCCAGCTATACCCCTGGGGCAATGGGATGGCATCCATGCGGTCGCGCATTTCATAACCGACCGTTTGGACTTCCGAGGCTTCCGTATTTGCAAATACGGTTACGGTTGACATCCGATCCTGACGTTCAATGGATTGGGGACCCTGAGTCAATTCAAAATCGGCCAGGCTGGCAAATGAAATCATCGTGCCGCGGTTGTTTTCAAAGGAGAGGGTTTTGAGCTGGTCCAGCGTGGCGCGATCCTCTTCTCGCAGTTGCAGCGCAATATCGATTTCTCCATCCGGCGTTTTGAATTTGCTATTTCCGCGTGCTCCCAATGCCGTGGCAACAGTTGTGGCTATTTGCTGCGGTGAGAGGCCGTATTGTTGCGCGCGGTCTCTCCTCACCGAGACCCTGATTTCTTCTGTGCCACTTTCCAGGCTGGTTTCCACATCGTGAATGCCCTCAATATCGTTCATTCGCAGCCGAATATCTTCGGCCAGGATCGCCAGCACTTCGGGATTTCGCCCTTTGATTTCTACCCCGACGCCCGTGCCACTGCTGCCACCTCGCTGGAAGCCCGCCTTAAAACGCACGCCAGGAATGTCTTTGGGAAGCAAAGCACTTACCCGTTTTTTTACGTCGTCGGTGCTCAACGGGCTTTCTTCGACGGGTTTTAAGTACAGATAAATTCTATTGCCGCGTCGGGTGCTATATCGCGTTTTCATGGCTTCGATATCCAGTTCTTCCTTGTGTGGGAGAATAACGGCTTCAACCTGTTTGAATAGCGCGAGTGCGTCGTCGATATCGTAAGTTCGCGGCATTTCCACTACATAGCCCACCAGTCGGTCGGGTTGGTAACGATAGCGCTGTACTTTAATTTTGGTAAAGATGTATATACCGCCAAAGAGGATAAATGTAGCGACGACAACGGTGGTCCAGCGATAGTGCAGGGTCGTGCTAATTACGCGCGTGTAAACACCTTTGAGGCCGAGATGCCGAAACCGAAAATAGACATAGCCGATTGTGGCGATAAATGCGCCCAGTGCGATCCAGGCCAATATTGGTACGGTTGTAAGTCCGCCCAAAATCCACAGGGTATTATCTTTGAACCAGGTAGCCGATTCGACAATGCCTTCCTGGTAAATGAGATACGCTGCACCTGCGGCAAACAAAGTGCCCAATCCGATTTTTAAGAAGAGATCGACGCGGGTACCCGCATTTGAAAATGCCCGGGAGCAAGCCAGGGGGATGAGTGTTAAAGCCACGCAAAGTGCCGCTACCACTGCAATGCATACGGTGATGGCAAAATCGCGCATCCACATTGTGTTGTACGATCCCGAAATGAAGATGAGGGGTACAAATACACATATTGTCGTCAGTGCCGCCGCCAGTACGGGTATGCCGATTTCGCGGCTGCCTTCAATTGCCGCGGTTCGCGTGCCATCGCCTACATCAAAGCGTCTGCGATAAATATTTTCCAGAGCCACGACCGCCGGATCGACCAGCATTCCAATGGCGACCATCAGCCCCATCATCGAGATCATGTTCAGCGTGATAGTCGAGCCAAAAACTTGTCGCATCAGATACATGATCATGAAAACGCACAATACCGAAATGGGAATGGCGGATCCCACAATGAGCGTGCTGCGGAAGTTTCGCAAAAACACAAAAATGATACCAATAGCCAGCATGCCTCCCAAAATGGCGGATTGCCCCAGGCTGGTGATGCCCCTTACCACTGCTTCTGATTGGTCTCGGCGCAAGTGCAACCGCAATTTGTCGCGTCCAATTTCATCTTGAAGGGCGTCTAACTCTGCCCGAACCAGTCGGCAGGTTTCTACCAGATTGGCTGTCGAGGTTTTGCGAATTTCCATAGAGACCACATCGCGCCCGTCCATTCGTTCAAAATATCGTTTTTCCGGATAGTCGTAACTCACCTGCGCCACATCTTGCACGTTCAGGCCATTGGGAAGTGTGAGATCCCGAATTTGATCTACATTTTCAAATTCGCCCACGGACCGAATGGCGAGGCGTTTGTCGCCCTCTGTGACATAACCGCCAGAAATGTTGATGTTGTTGGAGCGTATTGTTCTGTTGAGGGTGCGAATGTCCAGGCCATGGGCGCGCATGCGATTTTTATCGACATCGACTCTGAGTATTCTTTCATCGGCACCCTCCATTTCGACATTGCCCACTCCGGGGATGCGTTGCAGGCGCGGCAAGATTGTGTTTTTATACACTGTGGCGAGTTCAGATTGATTATCGCCCAGCCAGATCATATTGTAGTCCAAAATTTCCCAATCCGACGAGTCCCATCTGCGCATCTCAATGCGTTCGAGGTCTTCGGGAAGCTGGTTGCGAATTTGATCTATACGATCTCGCACCTGGATAGATTTGAGATCCATGTCGGTACCGTAGTCGTATTCCATGACCACATAACCCCGACTGCCATAAGATCGCGCACGGAGGGCTTCAACGCCGGGAATCGTGCCCAGTATTTCTTCGATTGGCTTGGTAATTTTCTTTTCAATCTCTTCGGGCGATGACGAGGGATATGAGAAGCTCACATACATTCTGGGATACTGCAAATCAGGCGCGTATTCGAGGGGCAATCTGAATAGGGAAATAAAACCCATGACTATAAGACTGAGTGCTATCATTACAGCAGTAATGGGTTTTTTAATCGCGTATTCCGAGAGTTTCATAAGCGGGCCTCAAAAGGACGAAAATTGAAGGTTGAAGTAAGGAGCGAGACGCGAATCTCAGGGGACGTCCATCAGCGGCTGAGACTGGTTTCGCTAAGTAACCATTTACTTACTTACGGTTAATATACCACATTTCACCACAAAAGCAACCACAGTTTTTTAAAAATTTCACCGTTACAGAAAAGACTTGCAAATTTGTTTTAATAGATATTTCATGCTGAAGTCTGGAGCATAATCACACATTTACTTTCCAAAGGAGACTTACATGGGCAATCGCGTCAATCGCGCAGTTGAGTTGCTTTCAGAAGATCAACCGATCTATTATACAGGGGCACATACAGGGCATGTGCTTACGTTTGAACAGGGACAGAACGACGCCAGTACCTGGGCGGATTATATCAATGTGGGTATGGAACACGGGGCTTTTAATCTGGGGGGTCTCGACGATTATATGCGCGGTCTGGTCAGCGGGGGACCTGCAAATAGTGGACACAGGACGCCCGCTGTTATTGTTGAAGCTCCTGTGGAGGGCGCGTCGGAAAATATTGTGCGCTACAATGCCTGGCAATTTCGGCAGATTCTCGCGCGCGGTGTTCATGGCATTTTGCTCTGTCAGGCGGAATCGCCCGATGCGATACGCGCTTTTGTCGAATCGTGTCGCTATCCCATTAACAAAAGCGGCGTTGGTCACGGCCTGGGTACAGGTACTCGAGGCGTGGGGTCCGAATCGTCTGCAACAGCGATATGGGGGATTAGCCGCGATGAGTATATTCAGAAGGCAGATCCCTATCCACTGAATCCCGATGGGGAGTTGCTGCTGGGCATCAAGATTGAGAATGTGCGCGGTGCATCCAATATCGAACAGATCCTCAAGGTGCCCGGTATTGGGTTTGCCGAAATGGGTCCGGGCGATTTGAGTATGTCGATGGGGTATTTGCACCGTCCAACGCCTTTTCCTCCCGAAATGCAAGAGGTGAGAGACCGCGTGAAGGCCGCGTGTGCAGAAAATGGCGTTGCTTTTCTCGAGGGAGGTAGTCCCGAGACGGTTGCCGCAAAAATAGATGAGGGTGTGCGCGTGGTTTCCGGTGGCAGGGAAGAGACCGCGCGTATTGGGCGAGAATATTCAGGCCGTCGCCTGCCGGTTTAAAATGGATTGCCCTGGCGGGCCAGCTCGAATTTGCGCCAGCCGACTTGTTTGCCATTTTCGAATACTTTTTCCAGTGTGTAAAAGGAGGAAGGGTCGTATTCTCGCCAGACGCCCGTTTTTTTATTTTTCAGGTATAGACCTTCTTCTTTTTTCACACCGCTTCTAAAATAAGATATCCAGTGTCCGTCTTTTACACCATTTGTCCAACTGCCTTCTGTTTTTTTCTGTCCGTTGCTGTAAAATGTGATTTCAAGCCCGTCTTGCATGACGCCGTTTTTGTACGTGCCCTGCCCGTGTACGTTGCCCTCGGCATCGTAATATGTCCAAATCCCAGTACGGGCACCGCTGTCGTATTGCCCTTTTGCCACTACGCGACCGTATTGTTTTATTTCCGTCTGTCCTTCAAATAGCGAGGGCATCTGACATCCGGCTGTGAGGATTCCCACGAGAAGAATTAGAATTTTGTTCATTTTTTACTCCTGTGTTGTTCTTTGGATATTTTATGTGATAAACTAATATACAAAACTGTTTTCATAAGGCAAAGACGAAATGACAAATGATCCATTTAATACTTGTGAGTGGGCATAAATTGGACCTGATCTCAACTACAAAGCGATTGCACTCAACGACTCCTTTATTGTTACCACCTTCCTCTCATAGTATTTTGTAAACAGTTCGCTCATTGTGGACAAAGAGTCCAATATGTTACTCATTGAACTGGGCCAACGCCTTCGCGCTCAGCGGGAACGCCTTGGTCTCAAGCAAAACGACGTTGCCAATGCCCTGCAGGTAAGTCCACAGGCCGTTTCCAAGTGGGAAAGGGGTGAAAACGGTCCCGACATTGCTACTCTGGGACCTCTTGCCAGATTGCTCGGCGTTTCGACGGACTGGCTTTTGGATGCACATGGCGAAAATCAAGATGTTTTTGATGCTACTATCTTCACATCCACAGTTGTCGGTGCATATCAAAAATCATTGCAAATGGAGGCGCGGGAGTTTGCAGCATGGGCAAATGGCATTTTGTTTCAACTAACCGAAGCTGTTTTGCGCCACGATGGCGTTCCGCTCAGATATATGGGAGACGCATTTTTGTGTTTTTTTTCCGGTGTTCACCATCAGCTTCGCGCTGCTCAAGCAGCGGCATTTTCCCAGCGGCTCATCAGCGAAGACCTGGTCATTGGCTTGAGTAGCGGTGAGATTTATTTGGGCGCAATGGGGCATCCCGATTACGCTCATCCCGATGTGACAGGAGAAGTGGTCAACATCGCATTTATTGTTCGAGAATGGGCAGAAACAAATGTCCGTAAAGGAATTGCAGCAACGACATCTGTGTCGAATAAGCTCGATGACGTTTTTGATATTTCCCAACCCACAGAAATCAATTTTCGCGGCATTGAGACGCCCATCTCAATTTGCGAGATCAGATAGGGGCGTTCCCTGTCCGCGTGTGCCAACCGAGAGAAAGGATAAAATATGGCCGATATAGTGTTGCCCGATAGCGCGATTGATATTCAAATTCCCGATTATTCGCAGTTGTCTCATAAAGTCGCCGATATGTCTCTGGCAGATTTTGGACGAAAAGAGATCACAATTGCCGAGCGTGAGATGCCCGGTT
This sequence comes from Candidatus Latescibacterota bacterium, assembly GCA_022822565.1. GTDB lineage: Bacteria > Latescibacterota > UBA2968 > UBA2968 > UBA2968 > VXRD01. The sequence continues at coordinate 6,975 of JAJEAX010000293.1, read as the reverse complement.
TGATGGCTGTGCGCGAAAAATACGCAGACCAGAAACCTCTGAAGGGTGCTCGTATAATGGGTTCGCTTCACATGACGATTCAGACCGCTGTGTTGATCGAGTCGCTCAAGGTGCTGGGAGCCGATGTGCGCTGGGCGTCGTGCAATATTTTTTCTACGCAGGACCACGCTGCTGCCGCGATTGCACAAACGGGTACGCCGGTTTATGCGTGGAAGGGCGAGTCGCTGGAAGAATATTGGGAATGCACTTTGCAAGCACTCAATTTTGTGGAGGGCGGACCGACACTTATTGTCGATGATGGCGGGGATGCGACGCTGCTGGTTCACCGGGGGTATCAGGCTGAAGACGATCCTTCGATTCTCGATGAGCCGACCGATAATCGCGAATTGGAGATTGTCAATGCCGTGCTGAGGCGGCAACTCGAGCGCGATCCGCGTTTTTGGCACAATATGGCTGTGGATATTCAGGGCGTGTCAGAGGAGACTACAACGGGTGTTCACCGCCTGTATCAGATGCGGGATGACGGCGCGCTTCTCTTTCCCGCGATCAATGTCAATGATTCGGTAACCAAATCGAAATTCGATAATCTCTATGGCTGCCGCGAATCGCTTGCCGACGGTATTAAGCGCGCGACGGATGTTATGGTCGCTGGCAAGGTCGTTTGCGTGTGCGGTTACGGCGATGTGGGCAAGGGATGTGCCCAGTCTATGCGGGGATTTGGCGCGCGCGTGTTGGTGACGGAGATCGATCCTATATGTGCTTTGCAGGCGGCGATGGAGGGGTTTGAAGTGACGACTGTGGAGGATGCTCTTTCCAAAGCCAATATTTTTGTTACGACGACGGGAAATACGGATATTATCCGCATTGAGCACATGGAAAATATGCTCGACCAATCCATTGTGTGCAATATCGGGCATTTTGACAATGAGATTCAGGTCGATAAGCTGGTCGATTATCCGGGTATTGTGCACGAAAATATCAAGCCACAGGTCGATAAATACACGTTTCCAGATGGGCGTGCGATCTTTTTGCTCGCGGAAGGCCGTCTGGTCAATCTCGGCTGTGCAACCGGGCATCCTTCTTTTGTGATGTCCAATTCTTTTACCAATCAGGTGCTGGCGCAGATGGATCTGTGGGCACAACAGCGCGAAGTCGGCGTTTATACGTTGCCCAAACACCTCGACGAGGAGGTTGCGCGCCTTCATCTTGAAAAACTGGGTGTAAAGTTGACCCAACTCACGCAGAAGCAGGCCGATTATATTGGCGTGTCTGCCGAAGGTCCGTATAAACCCGGTCATTACCGGTATTAACGATCAGGGGCTGGGAGCTTATTCCCGGTCCCAACCTTTTTTATGCGATTTTTAGACTATTTTACCGGCAATCAACCGGTCATTTCGTTTGAGATTTATCCGCCGCAGACGCCGGGTGGTATGCGCGCGCTCAAAGCGCGGGTTGTTCCCAATTTGCTCAAGCTGAATCCCAGCTATATGACGGTTACGTATGGCGCAGGTGGCTCTACTCGCGCCAAGACGCTGGAGATTGCCTCGCTTATTCAGAATGAATTTGGGCTGACTGCGGCGTGTCATCTCACCTGTGTGGGGTCGTCCCGGACAGATATCGATGATATTTTGCAGGCGATTCGCACAGAGGGTGTCCGCAATATTGTCGCGCTTCGCGGCGATCCCCCGCGTGGCGAAGATACTTTTGTGCCCGCGAAGGATGGATTTGCTTATGGCAATGAGCTCGTGGCGCATATTCGCAGTACTGAACCGAAAGGCGATGGGTTTGGGCTGGCTGTTGCGGGGTATCCCGAGAAACACCTCGAAGCGCCCGATTTCGATGCGGATATTGCAAATTTGAAGCGGAAGGTCGATTCCGGTGGGGATATTGTTATTACGCAGCTTTTTTATAATAACGATCACTTTTTTCGTTTTGTCGATCGCGTGCGTGTGGCCAATATTACAGTGCCTGTTGTTCCGGGTCTGATGCCGATTCTCGCAGCGGGACAGATCCAGCGCATCGCATCTCTGTGCGGGGCTGAGATTCCCGAGGATTTACAGGATCAACTCAATAGTGCTGTGGATGATGAAGACAAGGCGATGAAAATCGGTATTGATCAGTGCATCGAGCAGGCAACTGAATTGCTCGAACAGGGCGTGCCGGGTATTCACTTTTACGTGCTGAACAAATCAACTCACATGCGCCAGATTATCAAAGCGCTTCCTCTCTAAGTGGAAATTTTTCAGTGATTAACATGATTGGCTTTTTGTTGGCGAATACCCTGTAGGTGCGGCTGAGAAGAGGTTTTCCTTCGAGGTGCGCGATGGCTTCCGGCAAATCCCATGCGGTTTCACAGCAGCACCACAACAATTCACGGCGGGTTTCCAGTCCGCTGTTTTGCAAAATCCCCCCCAATCCCGCAGGATCTGATTCCAATTCGTCCAAAATGCCTTTTGGCAAGTGTTGCGGTACAATGAGAGACGTAGCATACGCCTGAATTTGCGGCATGTAGTTGCCTGTTGCGGGTGTTTGTAGTGCCACTTGCCGCGCAATGACGTGTGATCCTGCTGGAAGTTCGAGCCAGGTATGCTCGGTGCAGAGTGTCTGTTTCGCCTGGTGGAGGAGCACGACTTCCACTGGTGCGAGTGTATAGGCTTCGATGAGCCTTGTGACGGTGCCGTCGGTGACGATCAATGCCCGCTGGAATGGCGTTAATTGCGCGATATTAATTTCTCTCGACATCGCTGGTCTTTCTGCCTGTGCGACAAATATATTTTTTACGCGCGTGTCAATAAAAGTTGTCGAATTGAACATTGTATCTGTCTTCATCGAGCTATCGGCCCTCCATATATACAGTTGTTGCGTCATATCAGTGAGCTTTAAACACATAAATAAAAAAAAAGTTCTTTGAAACATTGCAGGTGTGCTTTTAATCCATTATGTTTGAGGGTAGAAGGACGCCATCCGAATTATTATATCCGGACACATTGAGCCGTTTTTGGAGGTCGCTATGTCCGTATCTTATCCCCGCATTCCCTACGGTTGGGCCGATTTTAAGGCTATTCGGTTGGAGAACCGCCTCTATGTGGATAAGACCCGGTTTGTCCGTGAGTTGGAGCATGAACGCTATACCTTTCTGATTCGTCCCCGTCGCTTTGGCAAGACGTGCTGGGTATCTCTGCTGGAGAACTACTATGACCGCAATCGGGCCGACGCATTTGAATCTGTCTTTGAAGGTACTGATATTGGTCGGCAACCTACCGAGAACCGCCATCGCTACGTCATCCTGCGCTTTAATTTTTCGATGTTCGACGATGCGTTAGAAACTTTGCAACAACGCTTTGAAACCTATTGTCACCTCGTGCTGAGTCATGCACTGGGTCGGAATCGAGACCTGTTTTCCGAAGAAGCGACTGAGCGCATCCTGTCACTGCCTTCTATTGACGCCAAGCTCTCTGAATTGTTCCTGTATGCCAGCGACCACGGCATTCCACTATACGCGCTTATTGACGAGTACGACAACTTTGCCAACACGGTGCTGGCGCATCACGGTCAGGCGGCATACCAGTCGTTCACACATGGGAGCGGGTTCTTTCGCAATTTTTTTGCCACGCTGAAAGGAGGGACAGAACAGAGCGATGGGGGGTTGGAGCGGCTGTTCATTACGGGTGTGTCGCCGATTACGATGGACGACGTGACCAGCGGGTTCAATATTGGCAAGAATATCAGCCTAGATCCAGAGTTCAATGAGATGCTCGGCTTTACCGAGGAAGAGGTGCGAAGTCTGCTGGCGATGTACCGGGATTGCGGCGCGTTAGATCGGGATGTAGATACCGTGTTGGGCATTATGCGGGAGTGGTACAACGGATATCGTTTTGCCGAGACGGCAACCGTCGATATGTACAACACCGACATGGTGCTCTATTACCTGGATCACGCCATCCCAAACCGCTCTGGACCTCGTGAGCTGATCGATACCAACGTCCGCATTGACTACGGGAAGTTGCGCCATCTGCTGGTGACTGGGCGGCGTCTGAACGGCAACTTCGACCTCCTGCGGCACATCATTGCCGATGGCGAAGTAGATACCCGCATTCAGTCCAGCTTTCCCTTGAAGAACCTGGGGCAGCGCGAGAATTTTCTCTCACTGCTGTATTACTTTGGCCTATTGAGCATTCGCGATCTATCCGAGGGCCTGCCCTGTCTGGGGATTCCCAATCAGACGGTGAAGCGGCTGATGTACGGGTACTTGCGCGAGGGCTACGACGACCTGGGGGTGTTCTCGGTAGATTTTTACGATTTTGAGCAACTGACGCACGAGATGGCCTACCGGGGTGCGTGGCGGCCTGTAGTGGACTATCTGAGCGACGCGGTGGATAGGCAGACGGGGATCAGGGATTACATTGACGGAGAGAAGGTGGTGCAGTCTTTTTTTGCGGCGTATTTCGGTCTGACGGATCACTTTGTGCTGCATTCAGAAGTGGAATTGAACAAGGGTTATGCAGATATCTACCTGGAGCCGTTGCTGGCACAGCATCCTGGCATGCGTTGTGGCTATGTGATTGAACTGAAGTATCTGAGTCGCAGTGAGCACCTGGACGAGTCGGTTGTGTCGGCGAAAATACATGAGGCTGTGCGCCAGTTGCGCGGCTACTTGTCAGACGAAGGCTTGCGCCGTCGTCATCCATCCGTGCAGCACATCGGTCTGGCAATCGTGTTTCACGGCTGGGAAATGGTGGCTTGCGAAGCGGTATGAAGAAGTTGATGATCGTCGAGCACGCCAGATTTTGTCCGGTGTTCCGATAACTCAGGAGAACGAACCGGAGCGTACTGGTTACGAGTCTATAAAAGGACAGCATGCGAATTATCAGTTGGAATGTAAATGGATTGCGGGCTGCACTTCGCAAGGGGTTTATGGATCATGTTGAAACGCTAAATCCCGATGTGATTCTTTTGCAAGAGATTCGGGTTTTGCCCGAGCAACTACCCCAAAGCCAGCGCAATCCCGAAGGGTGGCATGTTATCTGGCATCCAGCCGAGCGCAAGGGCTATGCGGGTACAGCGGTATGGTCTCGCACACCTTTAGGAGAAGAAGAGCGCGGTGTGGGCGGGGCCGATTCTGAAGGTCGGATTTTGCGGGTGAGCACCCGGGGTATTCAATTCGTCAGCGTGTACCTGCCTTCGGGATCATCGGGCGATGAGCGCCAGGCGATCAAGGAGTGCTGGATGGATCGCTTTCGCCCCTGGGCCGATAGCCTGGTGAAAAAACGGGTTCCCACAATTATGGGCGGCGATTTTAATATTGCCCATACCGAACGCGATATTTTTTATGCTAAGAGCAACGAAAAGAATTCGGGTTTTTTGCCGCATGAACGCGCGTGGATGGGCGATCTCATCGTTTCTGGCTGGCGCGATTTTACGCGAGAACACTACGGCGATATTCAGGGTCCGTATTCCTGGTGGTCCAATCGGGGAAGAGCCAGAGAATTGGATCGCGGCTGGCGTATCGATTATTTGTTGGGCAATGCAGCAGTTGCAAAGCGCGTTCAATCTGCCCGCGTTGACCGCGAAGGCGGTTTGACCATATCTGATCACGCACCGGTTGTCGTGGATTTGAAATAGCTAATACACACAGGAGATTTCCATGCACACTCTTGAAACACATCCTTTTGCAGCGTTATTCGGCATTGATGAAAGTGTGTCCGCGCAGGCATTGTCCGAAGCGATGTGCCGAGGTGCCGAATTTGCCGATCTGTATTTTCAATATGTGCGTACGACGTCTCTCAGTTTAGAAGATGGCATTATTTCCAGTGCCAATACAGGTATTGATCAAGGCGTGGGGATTCGCGCGGTGATTGGAGATCAGGTTGGCTATGCTTTTTCCGAGAGTTTAGAAGCAGATGCGATTTATAAGGCTGCCCGGACAGCGGCTGCGATAGCAGAGGGCACAAAGAATATGCCGCCGCAACACTTGCAGGGTAGTGAGGTTGATAGTTATTACGCGATTGATCGCGATTGGGATGAGGTCAATATTACCGAACGTCTGCCATTGGTGCAAAGTGCAGAGACGATGACTCGCGCAATGGATCCCGCAATAGAAAAGGTGTCTGTGGGATGGATGGACAGGGATGAGCGCGTGCTCATTGTGACCAGCGACGGTGTTTTCAGTACGGATCGGCGGCCTATGGCGACGCTGTATTGTTCGGTGACTGCCAATAAGAATGGCGTGCGGCAGAGCAATGGGGCTTCGGTCTCTCGGCGCGAGGGTATTGATTATTTTACTGAGGAAAACATCAGAGAGGTCTGCCAAAAGGCTGTTGATCGCACGATGATTCTCTTTGAGGCGCAGCGCCCGCCCGCGGGTGAAATGCCGGTGGTGCTCGCGGCAGGTGCTTCGGGTATTTTGCTCCACGAGGCGATTGGGCACGGTCTGGAGGCGGATTTCAACCGCAAGGGTACGTCCATTTACGCGACGATGATGAACGAGAAAGTCGCCCCGGATTTTGTGACGATTGTCGATGATGGTTTGCAGGAAAATGATCGCGGGGCGCTCAATGTAGATGACGAGGGTCAGGCTACTGCGTGTACGACGCTTATTGAAAACGGTGTCTTAAAAAGCTATTTGCACGACCGTATTTCGGCAAAGCACTACGGGGTTTCGCCCACGGGGTCAGGTCGCCGCGAGAGTTTTCGGCATGTTCCTATGCCGCGTATGCGATCTACGTATATGCTCGACGGCCCCCATTCCCGAGACGAGATTATTCGCGCTGTCGATTACGGCATTATTGCCGATACGTTTACCAATGGACAGGTGCAAATTGGCGCGGGAGATTTTACTTTTTATATCAAGAATGGATGGCTTATCGAAGGCGGCAAAATCACTGCGCCGATCAAGGATGTCAATATTATTGGCAATGGTCCCGAGGCTTTGAAAAATGTGGTTATGGCAGCAGGCGATGCCGTGTTGGACGATGG